>JAIKYB010000224.1 GCA_024683675.1 Treponema sp. | reverse complement strand
AATTATCATCAAAGAATTGATTTATAAGAAATGTTTTTCCAACCCTTCTTCTTCCATACACTATAATAAGTTGAGAAGTTTTGGATTCTAAACTTTCTTGAAGTGTTTCACATTCTTTCTTTCGAGCAATTATATTTTCTACCATAATAATATTATACCATATTATTAGTAAAAGTAAATTATTTTAGGTCTTTATCTATTTTTTTTTAAAGATTTAGACCCTAAATATTAAAGTTCATATAAAAAGTATATTTTTATTCAGTTCATATTATTGAGTTATCTACAAATCTTCTCGTAGAAATCTACTGCCTTCTGGATATCATCTTCATTCGGGCGGCCTTTGTTTAATCCGCCAATCAGCTTGAATGGGCCAAAGGTATCATAGGCCAGACATGAGTATGTAGCTACAAGTGTAGAATCTTTAGACTGAATCAGGTCTTTGATTTCCTTAAGATAAGCTGCTGAACGATCAGAACCGCAGGTATAGATTACGAAGGTTTTCTTATGAGCTGGAAGATTATCTGTAATAAAGTTGAGCAATGCATTGTGAAACTTGCTGTAGAAGATTCCGGATGCAAAGCCTAGCAGATCATAAGATGCCAGGTCTTCTTTAAGGATTGTTTTTGTAGCGTCTATCAGCTCGACTTCGGGATGCTTTTCTGCTATTGCTTTCACAAGCTTTTCGGTGTTCCTATGGTGTACGCTGGCATAAACTATTGCTGTTTTCATAGAAAAACCTCCCTTTTTATTATAAAAAGTATAGAAAAGTAGACAGTTTCGCAATTTTTCTAATAAAATTTGCACTATTCTAGCGATTCTGTCTACCAAATCCCTCTATATTTCCTGTATATTACCCTCTTTTAGCTATTTAATCAAATTTAGGCACCGCAAAAGCCCATCCTATGTTCTTTATGGCTTTCCAGGCGTTCGGTATTACACATTTCTACCAGTTCATCATAACAAGGTTTCTCCCCTTTTATAATTTCGTTCATCTGGCATTTGCGTACAATATTGTCTATTTCTCCACCGGAGAAGTCAAACTGGCCGGCAAGACGTTCTGCATCATGATTTTTGAGTTCCGGTAGTTTACTGAGCCAGATATTTGTACGTGCAGCGAGGTTTGTCTGCTATATTTTTCCAGTCCAGATAATGATACTTGTCTGTGGAAATAAGAACTCCGTCCAAATCAACAATAAACGCTTTAATCATTTTATGCCTCCAAATCCTTTCTTCCGCAAAAAGCATCTACCGGAGACAGGCCCTTAAATTCACTTTTTCCAAGAAGTTTTTTTATTACTGCTTTAATCACAAAATCTGAATTGCAATAACAGTTTATGTAGGTTTTTACCATTGGCACATCTAATAAATGATAGGGATTCCCAAGGCTTATAAAAATTACAGGTACTTCTTCTACCATCCAGGGAATGTTGTTTCCAAGTCCAAACATGGTATGCCAGTTTATGCGGGCTGTCGTGCGGTTAGATGCAGTTTCTATATTTGCCGCATAAAGCACCAAATCGTATTTTGATTTAAAATTTTCTACGCTGTCTTCCAGAACTTCAAAACCTTCTTTTTGATAGACTGTCACCTCAAATCCACAGGCAGAAAGTTCCTGAATAAAGGTATTTTTTACACGCCCGTTAGATTCAAAATCTCCAAGAATTTCCAGCAGAACCCTTTTATGTTTTACAGGATTAAGGGGAAGTATCTTCTGTTTGTTTTTTACAAGGGTAATGCCCAGGTCAGCACATTTTTCTGCCTTTTGAATATGGTCAGCGGAACTTAGAATGTTTAAGGCTTCTTTTTCTGAAAACTGAGGATGCAGTTTTTCTTTTTGATTAAGTTTTAGGGCAGCCTTTACTGCAAGAATCCTTTTTACAGCATCTTCAAAACGTTCCTGAGATAAAAGTCCGGACTTAATTCCTTCTTCCATGTACATGTAGTCTTCATCAATGTTTTTATTAAAAAGGAACATGTCGCAGCCGTTTTCTATTGCAAGGGGAACGGATTTTTTTCTTTCCATTGCAGAGCAGAAGCCCACCATAGGGGTTGCATCCGTAACAATTAGACCGTTAAAATGCAGTTTTTCCCTTAAAAGATTTTCAGCAATGCTTTTGAAAGGGTTGCAGGTACGATCTTGTCTTTCTGGCTTTCATAGCAAGGCAGGGCAATATGACCCGCCATTATGGTTAGAGTTCCTTCATCAATTAAAGTCTGATAGATTTTTCCGTAAGTAGAATCCCATTCTTCCCTGCTTAGTGAATTAACACTGGTTAAAAGGTGCTGGTCTCTTTCGTCAATTCCGTCTCCGGGAAAATGCTTTGGGGCGCAGGCTATGCCTTCTTCTTTTGCTGCCTTTAGGTATTCAAGGCTCATTTTACAGACTGTATCAGAATTGTTTCCAAAAGAGCGTACATTGATAATCGGATTGTGATAGTTTCTGTCTATGTCGCACACGGGTGCAAAGGCCCAGTTTACGCCAAGGGCCCGCCCTTCGCTACAGCAGACTTTTGCATAATCGCGGGCACATTCTAAATTTCCACTGGCGGCAACAAGCATCTGGCGACCAAAATATGTAGCTTCTGAAGCAGAACCGTTTCCACCTGTTTCAAGATTAGATGCCGTTAAAAGGGGGATTTTGCTTTTTTCCTGCAAAAAGCGGTGGGCCTTTAAAAGTTCCTGTCCGGAACATTCCCTATAAAGAATTCCTCCGGGAGCATACTTTTTTAAAAAGTCTTCTAATTCTTTTTCATCTTTTGTAAAAAGAATGGGACAAAAAAGCTGACCTATTCTTTCCCTTAGAGTCATTTTTTCATAAGTCTGATTTACCCAGTCAATTTCTTCTTTTTTCAAAAAAAAGGGATTTGCATTAAAATCTATCATTCTTTACCTCGCTGATTTTCAGAATAAGGCAAAGAAATTTCATCAGCAATAAAAAATAAAGCAAATCAAAAATACTGACGGATTTTTTTTAAAATTATTCGGAAAAAAAAGCCCCCCACCACCCACACACACCTTTACCAGCGGGAGTGCAGGTCTGACAGCAGGCGTCCCGCGGAAAGGGCAGCTCTACAGGCTGTAGTTTTTCAGCCCTGTACTTTAGCAAATCTGAAAACTATAACGGTTTATAACTTCTCTGAAAGTTGATTGCCAGAAATCGCATTTCCATAAGGCATTTTGTTTTCGTTGAAGAAGCAGCTTTCTTTCAAAGTTTAGAATATCTGTTTCCGACCAAGTATCATAAATATCGGCATCCCATAATCTCATAAGAGAAAGTATATGCAGATAGACTATCAATTTATGATAGAGATGAGATTCTTTTTTACTAACACCCTTGCAAGGGTGTTAGTGGGTGTTAGTTCGTTATCTCAAAGGAATAATTAATCAGCTTCCATCAAAGCTTCAACAGAACAATTTAAAGCCTTGGCAAGTTTTACAACAGTTTCAGCTTTTGCAGCATTAATATTCTTTTGATTCTGTTCATACTGCTGGATTGTACGCATCGGAATGTCTGAAATATCGGCCAATTCACTTTGAGACAAACCTGCGTTAAGCCGCAAGTTTTTTAAATTTGTATTAATCTTGCGGTTGTTATAGAGTTCAATCATCTTATCGCAGAATTGAGAAATATCCATTTCATGATAAGGTGAATACATCGCTAAAACTTCAGAAACCGGTATATAGTTATCAATCTCTCTGAAAGTAAGACCCGAATACCATTGGAAATATGCTAAAGCCCAGCCGCACCAGTATTCAGGAGTTCTGTTAGCCACAGGCCTGTATTTTGAGGCAAGCTTTTCATCTCCTATTATTTCAAGGGTAAGCTCTACACCAGATTTACCAACAATTACTGTTGATTCTCCCCTTTCAAACTGCGAACTAATTCTTGATTTTAAGAACTTCTGATAAAACTCAGATAAATCTTCCTCAAGATCATAAACAGCAAAATCGAACATAGAGGCCAGATTATTCTGAGCTTTTGAAAGATAATTCTTATCGTAAGCGTGGATCATCGGCTTTAATCTCCTCATCAAGAATCTGAACAATGTACAAATCCCCACGCTGTCGTCTGTTCTTTTCTACGTCAAAATACTGTCTTCGGGCGGTTTTATCACGGGACTCTTTCTTTGCATACCATTGAGCAGATTCTGCTATTTCATATCCTGTATATTGAATTGCATTAAAAGCTTTTTTACTCTTAAGAACGAATTGTGTTCCAAGATTACCAAGCTTCATTGCATTACCCAATTGTCGGACTGAAATGGCACCATTTATAAAATCCTGGGCAAATGAGAAATAACTGTCATCTGCCCGGTATCCTGTAATAATGTCAAATTTCTTATATGGAACTGTGAAATATTTAAGAAGGTATTCTTTTGCTTCCTGGGCTAATGAATTGTTAACATCAAAGACACGGTTTTCAAGAAGGACAGCCAACCAGTGAAGGATTGTATATTCATTACTATTCAGATCAAGAAGAGAAAGACCTTCTGTTTCTATTTGATAAATATTTGCATACCCATCATTGTCCTTAGAAACACCCCACTCTTTTGCCATATCCAGTATTTCAGTACAGTAAAATCCAAGTCCATAATCGTTATAGCTTTTACCATATCCAAAAAGAGGTTTTTCAATAATATTATTTGACCCGTGATAGATTTCCTTTAGCATAATGATATTATACTCCCAAAGGAGTATAATATCAAGAAGAATAAATATATATCTATACCCACTGAGCCATCAAGCTCTTCTTCAGAAATACAATATTTTTCAAGCAAGCTATTGTACTGTGTAGTCTTCAATTGTCCAGTTAGGTGGAATATCTCCCGAAGACAATTTATTAGTCCAATATGCCTTCATGCTGCTTGGGCATATAAAGGTTCCTGAAGATGCAACCCCATCTAAACACTCACCGGAAAAAGCATATTCTGAAATTTCGGTTGCCAGGCAAGTAATAGAATTAAGGGAGCTACACCTAAGGAACATGGAGTCATAGCAACCTTCTACCAAAGTAGTTGCAGGAAGATATAGGACCTTTTCGTTATGATTTTTTAATTTTCTATTCCCCCAAAATAATCCCTCAAATGCATGAGTGCTCACACTTTTTTCACTCCCGTAAACTCTAAAGTAAGTGGAGTTCCAAATACTTCATCAATTTTCCAAACTGCATATAAGGTTATATCTGCAGTAGCGGTGTAATGAGCTCCGTCTGTGTATGTGGCACTTGTTGCATCAGAAGTGCTGGCCCAGCCAAGGAAATCATAATGTGTTTTACTGAAGTCTAATGCTGCGGCTGTTGTAAGGGCCTGTGCGCTGCCTGCTGGAAAATTCTGGATTCTTGTTGCAGGTCTTTCGCTTCCGTCGTTGGTGTTGAAGGTTACGGTGTAGGTAATCAGTTTGAAAGAAGCAGAAACAGTTACGTTCTGGGACGGCATTGTAAAACTACCATTTGTAACTGTAATGGCAGTGCCGTCAACCCCCGTTACAGAAAGGCTTTCTAATTCATAACCATCATCAGCTGTCACTGTAAGTGTGATTGTGGTTCCTTCTGCAATTTCTGAAGTCTTGTCTGCACTTACGGTACCATTTTCAGATTCTTCTAAAATCTGTGTAAACTAAATTATAATTACTCCCCTTTTATCACCTTTTAAGCTCAGGGAACTTTTCATAGTATTTGTTTTTGTCTTCGTACATTCTTAGGTCAGCAGCCTTCATTGCTTCAAGGATATTATTACAATCGGCTTCAATGCTGTAACCTACTGCAAAGCTAACTTTTTTATCTGCTTCGGTACGGGTTTTAAGGTCTGCGACAAGCTGCTTAATCTTTTCTTCGTTAGTATCCCGCATAAGAACCATAAACTCGTCACCGCCAGCACGGAATATTTCTGCTTTGGTAAAGGTTGCTTTTAGTATTGTAGCTGCATTTTTTATAAGAAGATCGCCGGCTGAATGTCCCTCTTTATCATTTACTCTTTTTAAGCCATTCAAATCAGCAAAAACAACCCCAATATTTTTTCGTTTTTCATTATCATCTACACTAAGTTGACTTACGCGGTCATTCATCTCATTACGGTTACAAACCCCAGTCAGCATATCCATTGTACTGACAAATCTGAGTCGATCGAAAAGCTGGTAATTAGCAATTTCTGAACCAAGAAAGAAACTTGTCAGTTCAAGAGTTTCCTTAATTCTAACAACATTTTTGGTGTCAAAATTAGTTGCCCAGATATAACCAAGAAGCTCATAACCAAATTTTAGAGGAAAGAGAACAAGACTCTGGACATTTGATTCTTGTAAGGATTCGTACCACAAAGGATTCCTTTCTTTCAAAACCTGCATATCATTTTTGTTTTTTATGATTAGACAGTTACTTCCAGATATAGTATCCTCCCAGGTTTCAGAAATTTTATAAAATTCATCTGTTACCCAGTTTTCTTTATATGTAAATGAGTCATCTTCACTAACATCTTCACAAAGAACGGAAAAACTCTTAGAAAAAAAGTCTATAGTCATTATACAGCAGTAATTTGCCATACAAATTCTACGAATATCTTTAATTACCTCATTCATTGAATTTTTAAAATTTTCTGTCCCTCGCAATTTTATGCAGGTATTCAAAACATCAGAAGCTGTCTCATAAGAAGTTTCTGTCATCTTTTGAGAATCTGCCTGGCGGGTAATTTCCATTGAATATGTACAATAAAATGTATTTCCATCTTCAAAATTCACCGGAAGGAAAAACATATTAAACCAGAAATCAAATCTATCTGGTTTTACATAGGTATGAAGAGGTTCCTTTAAAA
Source organism: Treponema sp. (assembly GCA_024683675.1). Lineage (GTDB taxonomy): Bacteria > Spirochaetota > Spirochaetia > Treponematales > Treponemataceae > Treponema_D. The sequence goes on along the minus strand of JAIKYB010000224.1, from coordinate 11,044 downwards.
TGGCGCTTCTGTAGCAAAAATCTTCAAAATTTAAATCTTTTGGAAGATATTTTGTATATTCTTTATCTGGAACAAACTTATTGGTAAGCATTTGAGGCGAATCAGGATCTCCTTCTATAGACTGTATATAGGCCTTGTTTCCTGTAACAATTCTGATATTACCATAAGAATCATCAGAAAATTTTTCGACAGAAACTAAACACGTCATCAACTTAAATCCGTCTACAAAATTCTGAAAATCCATGCCCTTAGCCTCCTTATTATTTCCTACTATAAATACTTCTAATATTTTATCATTAGTGAATCAAAATGACAAAATAAAGTCTTCTGTCTTTTTAAGAAAAATACTACTCATAAAATAAAATTAATCCCCACTGAGGCAAAACAACTATTGCAAAGAACACAAGGCTTATCCAGGTAAAGGTTTTAATAAAGCGGAAGCCCTGCCCTGGATATTCGCGAACATAGATTCTTAAATTAATGACACTTGCCAGTGAACCAATAATTGAACAAAGTCCTGCAGAATCTAATCCATATAAAAGTGCTCTTAAATTATCAGTGAAAGGCCATAGAACTATAGAAGCTGGCACATTTGAAATCACCTGACTGAGTAAAATTGACCAGACATATTCATGACCCGCAACTGATTTTCTAAGAAAATCTGAAACCCTGGGATTTGTACAAATAGATGAACTGAAAACAAAGAAAGAAAAGAAAGTAAGCAGAAGTACATAATCCGTCTGTAATAAGATTCGCCTGTCAAAAATTATAAGTAAAAGAGCCACGGCTAGAGTTACAAAAGGCCAGTAGCGGGTTCTTGAAACTATACTTGCTATAACCAGTATAAAAAGGCTGATGTAAAGGATTCTTTTACCCCTTCTCTCTTTTTCCCATTCCTTGCATACTTCCTGTTTTTCTATTGTAATAACTTCTTTTTCATCCCTGCGGTACAAAAATAGAATAAAGGCATAAAGGAGCAGCATACTGAAAATCCACAGGGGAAGCATAAGCAACAAGAAATGGGGAGTAGAAATTCCACTCTGGCTGTATAAAAAGAGATTCTGAGGGCTGCCAAAAGGAGTCAAAAGAGAGCCTCGAATTGCAGCAATATTTTCAAAGGTCAAAACCGGAAGTATATATTTTTCTTTTCCCCCAGCCCTAAAAAGGATTATGGTAAGGGGCACAAAAATTATAAGGGAAACATCATTTGTTACGAACATTGATGAAAAGAACACTGAATATACAAAAAAGCAAGTCAAAGCCTTCATGCTTTTAAGCTTTATTGTTTTTTGTAAGAGAGGTGAAAAAAGGTTTTCTTTTTTAAATCCTTCTAAAACCGAAAGAAGCATAAAAAGAGTTGCCAGAGTCTTCCAGTCTATATCATGGAAAAGCTTTGTGCTTGGTGGAGTTATAAAAAGCGAAAGAATTGCTGCAAGTAAAGAAAGGCTTAACATCAATTCCTTCTTAAAAAGATAAATAATTTTTCTAAAAAACATATTATTCATGCATAAGATAATATGGATCCTCATCAATCAGTTCAAGCATTTTTTCTGCCACTTCTGGAGAAAATTGAGAGCCCATACCCTTTTCTATTTCTGCCCTTACAGCTTCCTGAGAAAGATATTTTCTGTAGCTGCGATTAGAAGTCATTGCATCATAAGCATCTGCTACACTGATAATTTTTGCATATTCCGGAATCTGATTTCCTTCAAGCTTATCAGGATAACCTTTCCCATCAATTCTTTCATGATGCCAGCGGACACCTATATTCAAATTAGGCATTGTACTTATATTATTTAGAATCTCATACCCAATCTGAGGATGGGTTTTTATAACGTCATATTCTTCATCTGTAAGCTTACCGGCTTTATTTATAATCACATCCGGAATACCAATCTTACCTATATCATGAAGCAAAGCACTAAGATAGATTTCCTGCTGAACTTTTTCACTTTTTCCCAACCTTTCAGCCAGTTTTTTTGAATATTCTGCTACCCTTCTTGAATGTCCACTCGTATATTTATCCTTAGCATCAATTGTAGTTGCAAGAGCCTGAGTAACTTCAATAAGAAGCTTTTCTGATTTTTCTTTTTCCTCTTTAAGGGCATAAGTCCTTTCTTCAACCTGAAGCTGAAGAGAATTTTGTAACTCAATCAGATTATTAAATAAAATATTTCTATTATTTTCTGTCTTGGACATTCTTATTTTAATTATAATTGCAAAGATAAATTCAATTATATAAAGCAAAGGAAAACGAACCCTCATTGTAGTTGAAAACTGATAAAAGAATCTTGAAAGAGGAGTCCAAAAGGCCAGGATTACAAGCAAAATATAAACCGAATTGACAATATAAAAAAGCCGCTTTCTATTTGCAAAAAAAGTAAAGAGTGTGATTATACACATCCAGAAAATTCCAAAGCCTTCCTGCCCGCCTGTTATAAGAAAAACAAGCTCCATTACAAAGCTCATGACATAACCTAGTATCTGGAAAAAAATGGAATTATTAGTTGCAATAGTTACTATCAAAGAAATTAGAAAAAGAGGACCATAAGTAAGGCTTACAATTACCATAGATTTATTGCCTTCAAGATGACAGGTTATTGCCATTATAGCTCCCAAGATGAACATGGTCAGAGAAACGACCTTGGCAAGCAAGAGCATATCTTTATCTTCTGAATAAAACTTTTCTTTTAATTCTTCTACTTTTACATCTACTTTTTTCTCATCCATATCATACTATTGTATACGATTTTGTTATATTGTCAAAAAAATAAGATTTATTTCAGAGGTATTTTGGGAATTATTGCTGCAACTGCTGCCTATGAAAAAGGAGAAGAATGGTTCCTTCAAGCTAAGGCATATATTTGGGAAAATATAAAATTTGCTAAGGACTATATAAAAGCGAGACTCCCCAAGGTGCAAGTAATTGTCCCAGAAGGCTCTTACCTTTTATGGCTGGATTTTTCTGCTTACACAGAACTAAGCTCCAGCCAGATAAACGAACTCATCCTAAATAAAGCAAAGGTCTGGCTTGATGATGGAAGATTATTTGGAGAAGAAGGAGAAAAATTCCAGCGAATAAACTGTGCTACTGCACGGGCTATTTTAAAAGAAGCGCTGGAAAGAATCTGTCTGACTTTTAATCATTAACTAAAGTCGCATGACTGATTCCAACTTCATCCTTTTTGACCATAATCTTTTTAGGAATTCGAGCTTCCAGTTCTTCTACATGGGAAATAATTCCAATAAGCTTGTCTCCCTGCGAAAGATTTTCAAGAGCCCTCATTGCTTTATTTAAAGTATCCGGATCTAAAGTTCCAAAACCTTCGTCTATGAACATTGTGTCCAGCTTGATTCCGCCAGCGCTATCCTGAACCTCATCTGCCAGGCCCAAAGCCAGAGAAAGAGAAGCCTGAAATTGTTCTCCACCTGAAAGTGTCTGCACATTTCTTTCACGGCCCGTGTAAAAATCCTTCACATTCAAATCAAGGCCAAGCTCAGAGCCATCCTCTTCTATTCGACGACGAAGCTCATACTTATTTTCTGTCATTGTTTTTAATCGCAGATTTGCACGATGATTTATCTGATCCAGGCAATGCATTTGTACGTACACTTCCAAAGAAGGTTTACCGCTTTTTCCACGGCTGGAACCAGCGGCAACTTCGCATAAAGCATTAATCATATTATAACGCTCATTCGCTGCTTCAAGTTCAGGGACCAATTCTTCTACCTTCTTTACGCTTTCCAGATTAATACCCCTTCGCTCATTTAAGGCATCCCGCTGATTATTCAAAGAGTCCTTTTGACTAGAGAATTTATTCATATCAGCTTCGACCTTTTCTAAATCGACAGCCTTAGTTTCCTTCAACTGCTTTTTAAGAGTTTCTATGCGTCCTGCAATATTTTCAATTTCTTTTTCGCAAGCCTCTTTATTTTGCTTGGCAAGCTCAAGCTTATCCTTAAGCCTTTTAATTTGACCTTCAAGCTGCGCAAAATTTTCCTGAGCTTCCTGCAAAGTCTTGTATTTTAAGTCGGATTTTTTTTCAGCCAGCGTTTTTTTATCAGCTTCCAATGTTGCCTTCTCACTTGAAAGCTTTATTTGAAGCTGATTTTCCTGTCCTTCAATTTCCTTAAGCTTACTTTCATCCTCTGGGATAATTTTATCCACTTCTTCACGACGGGCCTTATCTTCCTTTTCCTTCTTAAGCTCAAGCTCGATTTCCGAAACTTTTTTTCGTAAATCTGCTTTTCTTTCTTCTATTATATTTTCAATATCCTTGTCATCAGCCGTGAGCTTTTCAAAATATTTTTTCAACTCTTTATTAATGCTTTCTTCGGCCTTTTCTACGGCAGTTTTTTCCTGAGCTGCCTGTAAAGAAAGTTCAGAAGCAGCCTTCTGTAAAGTTTCTGCCGTCTTTTTTGCAGCTTCCAGTTCCGCCTGAGACGGAGCTTTTGCAGACTTTACGGCAGGATGAGGATGCTCGGTAGAACCACAAACAGGACAAGCCTGACCATCCATTAAGCCTTCTGCAAGAATACCAGCCTGCTCCAGATTAAATAAGCGCAGTTTTTCTGAATAGGAATTGTTTGCCTCAAGAGCCTGGTCATTAGCTGTCTTCACATTTTCCTGACATATAGCTAAGTTTTTCTTATCTTGTTCAAAGGTAAAAAGCTGCTCTTTAATCTCATTTAAGGCCTTACCTTCGCTGATAATTTTTTCTTCTTCTGCCTGCAGGCTTCCAAGCTTTTCACCAGCATTTTTTAATAAGGACGCTTCCTCTTTTAACTTTTTTATATTATCCGTAAGCTCAGTTTTTTTATCATTCAATGAAAGCAAAGTTTTTTCTTCTTCGCCAAGCTGTAAAAAGAGCTTTTCTAAAGCAGCTTCTTCAGCCGCAATTTTTTCATAATCCTTAAGGGAGGCTTCAAGTAAGGTTTTGTCTTTTTCTAAAGCAGGAAGTTTCTTCGCTTCTTCTTCTGCCAGAGATAGTGCCTCTTTTATAGAAGATAAGTTTCCTTCCTTTTCTGATTTTGCCTTTTCTGTATTATTAATATTTTCCTGAAACTGCTGTCTGTCCTGCCCTATCTTAAGCTCACCCTTTAACTTATCAAGCATAACTTCTGTATCGCTCAATTTTGTCATTACATCAGAAAGAAGCTTTTCATCTTTTTCTACAAAGGACCTTAACGTTTCTATATCCTCTTTCATTATTTTAGGAGAAAGCTTTATGCGATTTATTTCATCTGATTTTTCATCATTTTCATTAACTTCAATTCTGTTAAGAGCCTCATGAAGCCTAATTTTCAAATCACCAATTAGCTTATCAGCCTGATTGCGGTCACTTTTTAGAGCATCCTGCAGACGCTGATATTTTTCTGTGTGGAAAAGCTCGCGGAAAAGCTGCTGTTTTTCTTCTTTTTTTGCCAGTAATAATTTCTGAAAGCTTCCCTGGGCAATCATGGCAATCTGACAAAACTGCTCTTTTTTCAGGTTAAGAATGTTTTCTATTTCTGCATTAACCTTGGAAAGCCCAGAAATGGGGTCCTTATTTTCTGAAAGATATTCCAGGAGGGCATTTGCACTTTCTTTTGTTGTCCCTTCCCCACGAAGTGCCTTTCTTTCATAATCAGGGTTTCTTTTTATATGATACTTTTTTCCCTTTGCTTCAAAATCCAGTTCAACAAGAGTTGGCGTATTTTCATCAGCAAAATGAGAACGGAGCATTTCAACGCTGCGGTCATTACCACTTGGACTTCCATAAAGGACAAAGGTAATTGCATCAAAAATTGTTGTTTTACCAGCCCCTGTGTCACCAGTAATTAAATAAAGCCCCTTTGTCCCAAGCTCTTCAAAATTGATTTCAGTTCTATCCTTGTAGGATTCAAAACCTGTCATTACAAGCTTTAGTGGTCTCATTAGTTTTCTCCCCAGATTTCTTCAATAAGTGACTGAATATAATCCTTCTGTTCAGTCTTCATTTCTGTTCCCCGTCTGGACTGATAAAAGGCTTCAAATATTTCCAGTGGCTTTTTTTCATTTACTCCTTCAAAGGATTCTACATTCTCAGCTGCTCTGGAGGCTTTATTGTCATAGCTTATCTTTAAAACATTAGGGTAAACACTTCTTAGACTTGCCATTGCATCCATAATGTCATCTTCATCAGTTAGAATGATATCAATAAAATCTTCAGGATTATTAGGATCTGATTTTGCCATAGTCATAATTTCATCAAAAGTCCCGCGAATCTGACGAATATCTCTTTTTGGAATTAGAGGGAGCATTTCAATATCTGTCTTTCCCTTTTCCTTAAGGCTGATAAGTGGCATAACCTTCTGATGATTTAATTCTGAAATTGAATACTTTAGAGGAGTTCCGCAGAAATATACGTTATTTTTCCCGATTTTCTGAGCTTTATGAATATGACCTAATGCAGTGTAATCGAAATCCTTAAAGACAGAATCGCTGATTGCATCAAGGCCACCAATTATATTTTCTTCCGATTCACAGCGCTGGGCACTTAAAATATTTTGATGGGCTAAGATAACATTTCTTTCTTTTGTATTAAGGGGCATTTGCCTTATTGCACAAGCTACAGCTTCTTCATAAGTGTTTATTTTTTCATCTTCAAAATAGTGTTGTACAATCGAAGGTTTTATAAAAGGAAGAAGATAAAAATTTACCGGCCCATAGTCATCTGTAAATGTAATTGGCTCAATTTTACCATCATAAACCTTGGAAAAGAAGATTCCTTTTTCTGTCATAAATTCGCCTCCAAAGGTAAGGCGTTCTGCAGAATCATGATTGCCGCTAATTATCAGAACTTTAATTTTTGCTTCAACTAGCCTGTTTAAAAATCTTCTAAGAACCTTTAAGCCACCTTCTGGAGCCACATTTTTATCATAAACATCGCCAGAAATCATCAGGACATCAACTTTTTTTTCTTCAAGGATTTTGACAATCTCTTCCAGAATATATTCCTGGTCTTCCAGCAAAGAATAATTATAAAGTGTTTTTCCCAAATGCAAATCTGATATATGCGCCAATAACAATTTTAAATCTCCTCATTGTGCTCTGCTTTCTTAGATTTACCGGTTAAGAGAATTATTAAAAGCAGAATTGCCATGTAAACTGCCAGCAAGAGCAGAGAAATAAAACACATTTGAGTTGATTTTGGTGCAAGTCCTATCAAAATCAGGATAGGGGCGCCAAAGGCAATGCCAACACCACTTCCACTAACAAGATTATTTGCAGCTGGTGTTTCAAAATTAGGATCTATTTCTCTAACTAAAAGGATACCGGAGCTAATTGTTCCAGTAAGCATACCAAACATAGAAATAAAGCCTTCTTCTTCATAGCCCTTATAAATCTTTTTTGACAAAATTTTAAGATAAATAAAGGTAACTGCACAGCCTGCTATAACTGTGATAAGGAAAGGAAGCCACAAGCCTGAAATATCATCAAAATCAATGGCAGCAATTCCGGAAATAATCATAACATCAAAAGCAAGTCCGGAAATTCTGCTTAAAAGATAATTATTCTGATACTGTCTTTCCATCCATTTAATTTTCTTCATCTTAGAAATCAAAGTCTTTATAAGAATGGCAAACAAGGAACCTATAATAAAATTAAAGCCCCACAACAAAGAATTCAAAGTTGCGGCCGCTCCAGGTGCCTTACTTGAAAGTAAAGTTGTAACGCCCCAGATAAAGAAATAAGTAATCAAGTAAACCATTAGGATTAAAGCCATCTGAATAGAAAGTCGGTCTATAGACTCGGAAATAGGGATCTCATCTTCATCCTGGAAGGTATCGATTGCTACAGAACCTCTTATATCCTTTGGAAGCTTTAACTCAATCTTCTTTTTTCTGCTGATAATATTGAGGTAAATAACACCAACAATACAGGCACACAAAAAGCCGGAAGCTGCAATTGCAAGTCCATAAGATTTACCACCTGCAAAACCAAGTGCCTCATAAGTTGAACCAACATTATTTGCCTGCCCAGGCCCCTGTCCAAAGCCCATAGCCAAAAGAACTCCTGCAGCCTTAAAGAAATCTGGCATAATGGTAAAAGCAAGGCCCAGGGAAATAATAAGGCCTATAATTCCCTGTATACAATATGTACTTACAATCAGGGCGCCACTTTTAAAAGCCGTTCCTACTGCCCCTGTAGACTGAGAATCTTTTTTCTGAACTCTTAGTGATAAGGCTATAAAACCAATTGCAATTCCATGATAGGTAATCATATCCAGAGATTTTGGATCGATTGGCAAGATATTCAGATATTTTATTCCTAGCATTATAAAGCCAGCAAAAACAGAAGTTGGCATTAGTGACTTTTTGATAAAAGGTATTTTTACCCTGAGAATATTTGCTATAATTAGCATTATTGAAATAATTCCAATTTGAATAACAAAATTCCAAAGTTCAGTATTTGCTGCTGAATAATCCATATCGACTCCTTATTTTTCTTTTATAAACTTACATGCATTAACATATTTTCTAACATTTTTTAATGTCAGACCTTTAAACTCATAATGATTTTTATTTACATCACTGAAAACAAGATAATCTCGTAAAATGATTGCAATATCTATCATGTCAGATATCAGAATCTTTACAAGAATTGCTTCTTCACCTTCGCTCTGATTTTCGCTTTTAAATTCTATTCTGTCTTTATAAAGTGTTAAACTTCCTCTGCCGACAAGCTTTTCTTCATGACTAGTTGTAATCATTTTCAATATCATTTCTGAATCAGAGAATAAAGCCTTATCATTATCTTCAATTTGATTTATGTAGTCTCTGAAGAAATTATCCTGCCAGCGATCCCATTCTTCTACTGTAGAGAAAGGAGAAGCAGGATTAAAATAGCAATAATCAGTATATTTTGTAGAAAATCCGCATTTTGCGCAGAAGACCTTATCATTTTGGGTTGCAATTGTGCCTATTTCATGACATTCCGGACATACACAAAGTGCACATTCCATTCCTTCAGCAAGTCTTTTTCCCTTGTATCTTACGGGATTTTCTTTTTGCCTTGCATAAGCATTTTCGCCCAAGTCACGACGTACACACTGAGCAACCTCTAAAGCGTCCATTTGCTTCAGTTCTTCCGGAGAATATATATTTACAACCTTGCCGTGACATCTACCTTTACGGCGAGTATAACTCCAGCGGGGAGTTGTAAAATATCCGCCTTCAATTCTATAGGTAATTAAAGTGGCTCCTGACGTTTTTGCAAGCTTTCCTGTCGCTTCAAGGATGGGACCTGTTCGCCCATTAAAGGAGCGGTTTCCTTCCGGAAAAAGACAAACATTCTTTCCACTCTTTAAAGCCCGGATTGCCTTCATTACGGCCATGGTGTCAGGCATGCCCTTCATTTTTGCAATCGGCTCAAAAGCCCAAAAAAGGATTTTTGAAATAAAACCATGGCGATAAACATGCTCGCTGGCGACAAAATACATTTGCCGTTTGAAACTTATGCCAACAAGGACAGGATCTAAATTACAATTATGATTTGCAAGAATAAGACAGGGCCCTTCAATATCAGGAGCTAATTCTGATGAATAGTTATACATCCATCTAAAAAGGGGTTTAGCAATATGCCAAAAAAAACTCCAAATCTTTTTATGCCTTTTATAAACTTTCTCTGCTCTTTTCTCCGCACGCACATCATCTGGTGTAGAATTCATGTTACAATTATAACATAGGATGTTGAGAATTCATAATCTTTAATTCTAAAAGTGCAAGCGTGCACTCCAAAAATTGTCACAGCAAACACTACAGCAATTTAAAAACTTTACGCGAAAATACAGTCAGCAGGCTTACTTTGGGCACTTTGTACTACAGCCTTTATCTTGTGGAGCACCATTTTTCTCAATATGACTTATCAAACCTTGAACAAATCTATTTCTGAGCCAATTTTCGTAATATTTTCAGCTACATCGCCAGAAATAGAAGTAAGAGAAGAGCCTGTTTGATTTATTTGTTCGGCACCGATATGCAACAAAACCTATCGATATACTAACTATAATAATTCATCTGCAAGTTTTTCGAGTGCAGTTAGGTCAGCCGCCTTCATAGTTACCTTCATGGAAACCTTTGTCTGAATATAAGTAATATCTGCACAAGGCTCTAAGAGGGCAGTCATTGCTCTTGCGGCAGTTGGAGCCCAGGTTCCATTTTCAATAAAGGCAATAGTTCGCTTCTGATAATTTCTTTCTACAAGATGTTCAATGAATTCTCGCATGGCTGGGAAAACTCCGCCATTGTATGTTGTAGAGGCAAGAACAAGCTTACCATAACGGAAGGCATCTTCTACGCATTCGTAAATATCTTCACGAGCTAAATCTGCCACAACAACATGAGGACAGCCCTTATCTGTAAGAATCTCTGCCAGCTTTTCTGCAGCAAGCTTTGTATGCCCATAAACTGAAGTATAACCTATCATAACACCCTGGCTTTCAACCCCATAGCTGGACCAGATATTATAAAGTTCAAGGTAATGAGAAATATTTTCAGAAAGAACAGGCCCATGCAAAGAACAGATTATCTTAATATCCAAGGCTGAAATCTTCTTCAAAAGAGTCTGAACAGCAGTACCAAATCTTCCGACAATTCCAAAATAATAGCGTCGGGCTTCACATTCCCAGCCTTCGGGATCTTCATAATCAAGGGTGCCGAATTTACCAAATGCATCTGCAGTAAATAAAAGCTTATCCTCGTTATCATAAGTCATAATAACTTCCGGCCAGTGTACGTTTGGAGCTGCAAAAAAAGAAAGTTTGCGGCCTCCAAGATCCAGTTCACTGCCATCCCCTACTACAATCTGACGGTCAGCAAAATCCTGCTCGAACATATTTTTCATCATTACAAAACTCATTTTTGATGAAACTATTTTTGCTTCAGGATATTTTTCAGCAAACTTCAAGATATTTGAAGAATGATCCATTTCCATATGCTGAACAACAAGATAATCCGGCTTACGACCATCCAGTGACTTTTCCAGATTAGAAAGCCATTCTTCTCCAAAGCCTTCATCTAC
>JAIKYB010000223.1 GCA_024683675.1 Treponema sp. | reverse complement strand
CTGGTGTTGGGTGTTGGCGTCACTTTAAGAAAATCTTAGCTAAAATCATCTTTGCCATATTTTTTGTTTAGAGCTTCGTGTTGGTCTTTGCCTATGTTCTGTATTTCGTAAAGGTATTGCCTGTCGCTGTCTGAAGACATTTTTAGCAGGGTTACCAGCTTCCATCTGAAGCCGCCTTTTTTGTCTTTTAAGCGGAAGGCTTCTGTTAAATAATTGCAATCTTCTTTTTCATATCGCTTTTCTATAGTGTCAAAGTCCATGAATTTTTTGTAACGTTCTCTGTCATCAGCAAAAACTTCTGTCTTGGTGAATTCTTTAATACCTATAGCGAGGCTTCCCCGGCCATAAATTTTTTCAAAGCTGGCATTGGAATAAATCTGCATTGCAGAGTCTCTATCTGGGCTTATCAGATTTACAAGTTGAAATTGAGAATAAAGACCGACCAGTCCGTTTTCAAGCATAGAATTACGTTTATATTCTAATTCTGTATATATATTCCTGAGGCTTACTCTTAAAGCGTTTTTTTCATTTAAGGAGGCTATATAAGAGGTCTTGATGAGGACAAGGAATCCGTTATCAATATAATCAATTTTACGATAATCCTTAGTCCTTGAAGTTTGAGCAAACAAATCATCAAGAATTTGATATAAAGGATGGGCTGGATTCATTGACATATTCAGCACTTTTATATTTTCTTCCGGATGGATTTCCTGAAAGGCTTTTACCATATGTTTATTTATGGAAATAATATTCCATCTGTGATTGGAATATTCAATAATCATTTCCGGACGGCCGGAGAGTAAGTCTATGCTGGCAATTTTATCCCAATAATTCTGTTCTTCAGAGGTTTCATAGTTGTGCTTTGCATCATGCACCAGACCCTTTGTAATTTCTACTGGCTGGGGGCGGCCATAAAACCAACCCTGCATACGTCCACAGCCTATTTCTTTTAAGAAGTCTGCATGTTCCAGAGTTTCTACACCTTCACATACAGTTTCTATGCCTAAGCTTTTCGCCATCTTTATTATAGAACGCAAAATCAGTTCGGCCTTTGTGTTAAAGTTTCTCAGGAACATCATATCAAGCTTTATTACGTCAAAGCTGTGGGTCTGTAAGGTGTTGAAGGTAGAAAATCCGTTTCCAAAATCGTCCATCCACACTTCAAAACCGTCACGATGAAACCATTGAATGTGTTCTTCCAGAACTCTGTCTTCATAGGATGAGCTTTCTGTAATTTCTATGTGAATCATATTGTGTGGAACTTCATATTGATCACAGATTGAATTGATTTTTTCGTGTATATCCTGGATATCAAAATCACGGCGGGATATGTTAAAGGAAACAGGAATAAAATCAAAGGATTTTTCGCGTTGTTCCTTGTAGTTTTTACAGATGATTTCAAGTATAGCAAGATCCAGAAGATAAATATCACCATTTTCTTCCAGGGGTGGAATAAAAATATCTGGTGTAAGGAAGCCATAGGTAGGATCATTCCATCTTGCTAAGGCTTCGAAGCAGGATATTTCGCCGGTGAGACTGCGTACCAGAGGTTGAAAATAAGCAATAAGCCAGTTTTCTGCTATTGCATCCTTTAGATGTTCTTGAACATACTGATCTAAATCTGAAATCTTACTCATAAGCGTATACCTCTTTAAGATAATGGGGCACAGTGGAATGAGAACAGCAAAGTTTATTAATATTTCTTCTATTATATCACACTATATTGCTATTTGCCATGAAAGTTGTAGAAGTGGGGGAAATATAGAAAATTCCAGGTAGTTGGCTGGCAATTTATATAAAATCTTGTTAAATATATTTTCTTTTGGTATTTATAGAGATTTGTAAAATTTAATTTAAAAAAGGGATTTACAATTACTACATAATTTATCTTATGTGAGGAAAAAATGCTTTTTACAGATCCCACTAAACCAATTGAAGAGAGAATCAATTCTCTTATAAAAGAATTAACTGTAGATGAAAAAATCGGTTTGCTTACCGGACACCAGGCTCCAATTGAAAGGCTTGGCATAAAGGAACGTTTTATTGGAACCGAATTTGCCCGAGGCTGGTCTTCCCATGAGGAGACCCAGTTCTGTACTGTTTTTCCCCAGACAATCGGTATGTCCTCCACCTTTGATAAAGAACTGATTAATAAGGCCGAATAAGTATGACAATGTAATTTATGAATTGTGTAACGAACCAACAGGTTCTCCTTGGGAAGGTGCTCTTGTACCTTATGCAGAAGCTCTTATCCCAATGATTAGAATCTTGTGTAGAAGGCGGACTTCCTGTATTTATTACAGAATTTGGTACCTGTAATTCCAGCGGAAACGGCGGCTTTAATGTTGAGCAGAGCCAGGCCTGGTTTGACTTAATAAAGAAATACAATATCAGTCATATGAACTGGTCTATGGCAAATAAAGATGAAACCGCAAGTATTATATCTGCGGATTGTTCAAAAACCAGTGACTGGACTTATGAAGACTTAAGCGATTCCGGCAAATTGATTTACGAGCATTTTAAGACACTAAATCAATAGGAGGATTTTTCAGAAGGATTTATAAAATTTCTGCAGCACATAAAAGGCCTTTTTCCTGTAGTTTTTATCTGGGGAAAGAAGGCCTTTTCTATTGTAGTATTTCTGGATGGCGGCGGTTCGGCGAGGACAACGGAAATCATACATAATCCATGGGGTCATTCCCTGAACATAAGGGATTTTAGACAAGGTTTCTGTCTGTTTCTGGTAAACCCATTCCTGATATTCTTCGTTGCCTTTTTCGCTTGGGCTTCCGTGAAATTCCGGCAAGGCATCGGCACCAAATTCTGTGATGATAACCGGTTTTTCAGGATTGCTGTTTTCCAGCATTTTTGGAAGGCGGGAAAAATCAGGATCATACCAGCCGTAATATTCGTTGATTCCGATAATATCCAGATAGTCAGTCAGCCGATCCGAAATCTTGTTGTTTACCTGATCCACAAGACAGGCCGCAGAAACGAGACGGCTGGAATCAATTTGATGAGCAGTATTTGCAAGATTGGACATAAAGTTCAGGCGGTCATCTGTATCAGCATTTTCATTACCAACCGACCATACAATTACACTGGCACGATTAATATCACGGAGGATTAATTCTTTAAGCTGATTTTCTGCATACCTATAGGTTGCTTCCCGCTTGAACTTTATTGCCCAGTAAACAGGAACCTCCTCCCAAAGAAGAAGGC
>JAIKYB010000175.1 GCA_024683675.1 Treponema sp. | reverse complement strand
TTCCATCAGAAGTCCAAATCGCATAAAGTGTGGTATTCGCCGTGATTGCACTTGAAAAGTCAAAGGCTGTTGCACCGCTGGCATTGCTTGTGGACCAGAAGGAGAAGGTGTAGCCTGTTCTTGTTGGATTTGTAGTTGGGGCTGTTGCACTTCCTCCTGAAGTTATTGTCTGTGAAGCAACAGTTCCAGTACCACCATTTACATTGAATGTGACTGTGTAAGTTACTTGAGTCCAAATCGCATAAAGTGTAGTATCCGCCGTGATTGCACTTGAAAAGTCAAAGGCTGTTGCCCCGCTGGCATTGCTTGTAGACCAGAAGGAAAAGCTGTAACCGCTTCTTGTAGGACTTGTAGCCGGTGCTGTTGCACTTCCTCCTGAAGTTACTGTTTGTGATGCAACTGTTCCACTTCCACCGTTTACGTTAAAGGTGACAGTATATGAAGTTACCTGCTGATTATCGTTGCCGCTTGTTTCACTATCCTCTTCAAGCTCGTTTTCTTGTGTGCCACTAGAGCCTGAATCCTCTTCAGAGGCTGTCTGAGTCCAAATTGCGTAAAGGGTAGTATCTGCCGTGATTGCACTTGAAAAGTCAAAGGCTGTTGCCCCGCTGGTATTGCTTGTGCTCCAGAAGGAGAAGTTGTAGCCGCTTCTTGTAGGACTTGTAGCCGGTGCTGTTGCACTTCCTCCAGATGTTACTGTTTGAGAAGCAACTGTGCCGCTTCCTCCATTTACGTTAAAGGTGACTGTGTAAATTGTAATCCAGTTTGCGTAAAGCTTTGTATTTGCGTAAATAGGAGTTGAAAAATTAAAGGCAGTGGCTTCGCTGCCGGTTTTTAATCCCCAGAAGTTGAATTCGTAACCGTTTTTTGTAGGAATTGTCGAAGGTTCTGTAGCACATTCTCCTTCAATAATTGTCTGACTTTCGACAGAGCCGCTTCCACCATTTAGATGAAAGGAAACTGTGTAACTTGTTTGACTTGAAGTTCCTTTACAGGCTGTAAGGAAAACGATTGCTGAAAAAAATAATAAAATTGAGAAGGATCTTTTCATTTGTTACTCCTGTATAACAATATTTTACTCTTAAAATTTTAAAAAATAAAGAAAAATATAAGTTTTAATAAAAAAAGGGTTGCCAATATATTCAGCTATCAGAGATATTGCATGAACAATAAGCACTGAGAACTGAACTATTAAACAACCCCTTATAAAACTTATATCTAATTATTAATCCGCTTCTGTCTCATCCTCACTAACAACGTTGATTACTGCATCAAAAGAAGCGTTTGTGTAGTAATTGTTTTTTGAATCGCGATCGAAAAGAAGAGGGAACTTTGTGCCATCTGAATTAATCCAGGAATCCTGACTGCTGATTCCCCAGACGGTTACGTTTTCTATACCCGCGCTGCTACTGTATTTCTTTCCATATTTAATCAACATAGAAAAATAATCTTTATACAAATCTGCGGCGGTATCCTGACTACTTGTTGAAATGTCAAATTCTGTAATGTGCACTTTTAATCCGCTTGCTAAAAACCTTTTAAGAGCTGCTTCATAGCTTGAAACTTCCGGCCAGGATTCTCCAACATGAGACTGCATTCCAATTACATCGATTCTAGGTGCGACAGAATTTCCTCCAATAGTTTGCGCTTGACCAGCTTTAATTTCTTCTATTAGATGGAGTATTCCTGAGGTCTTCCAACCTCCACTGTAATCCATATACTCATTATAATCGTTATAACAAAGTTCAACATCAGAAGGTGCGTAGGCATTGGCAAAGCGGAAGGCATTGATAATAAATTCATCATCACCGTAAATCTGATACCAGCGGGAACCTCCATTTGATGGAGACTTATCCTTTGTGTTTGGGCTGGAGCCTCTAAGCCAATCCTGATTATCTCCTTCGTAAGTTTTCTGAGCATCATCTGCAATTGCTTCGTTTACAACATCCCAGGCCCAGATGATGTGCTCTCCGTTATTGTTTTCTGTTTCCCATTCGGCAACAAAATCCATGACTGTTTTGATATACCATTCGTGGCGGGCTGTCATTGTTTCTTCATCCACAAGATTTGAAAGAAGTTCGCCATCACTTGTAGGATTGTAATCTTCTGCAAAAAAGGCATCTGGTGTCTGAGAATGCCAGGTGAGTACGTGGCCTCGCATCTTAAGTCCAGCGTCCTTGCAGGCCTGAAGACAGTTTTCTGCCTGTGTCAGTCCATTTAACACCGGTACTTCGATTGTTTTTCCGTTACTTGCTGTAAAAGTTTCGTCTGAAATTGATGGGGTGCTGCTTCCCCAGGTAATTGAAAAGAATGAATCCGGTTTGAATTCGTTTCCCATGGTGATTGAATCGGCGTGTTTTGAAAGCCCTTCGCGTACAGCTTCTGATTGTAATTCTCCAACATTGCGGTTCCAGGGCTTGTACTCACAGGCAATGCCAAAGCTGTCAAAATAATCCTCGTAGGCATCCTTGAGACCTGTTACTGATTCATCTGTCCAGCTTGTTCTTGGCTCTGAGTCTGCTCCCTGACTACAGGCCAATAGTAATGCTGAAAGAATTGCGGCTCCCAGCATTAAGCTTAGTTTTTTGATTTTCATTTTTTACTCCTATCATTTTAATTATAAGTTCAAATATAAAAGTAAGAAAGAATAAAAATATGATTTAATTGTATTTTTTAACTAATATAACAATATTTTTGAAGAGGATTTTAGGGGATTTTACCTAAAAAAATCCGCCGACGGCTTTATCGGCGGATTTTGTGTTATTATTTTGGTGAGTATTTTCATAAAATAGCCTCCAAGAACAAAGCTTTGAGATGTCATAATCCCAACAAATTCTGATTGACTTATAATCCCAATCTTATTAAAGTCTTATAAAAGAGGTTAATATGTTCGAAGTTCGTGTTGAAGCTGATTTTTCTGCTGCACATTTTTTGAGAGATTACAACGGAAAATGTGAAAATCTTCATGGCCACAATTATAAGGTTTATGCTCATGCCAGAGGAGAAAAGCTTAATGAAGGTGGCATGCTGATGGATTTTTCCTGCCTGAAAGCAGCACTTCGCTCTGTCTGTAAGGAGCTTGATCATACGAACTTAAACGATATGGATATTTTTGATCAGAATCCAAGTGCCGAAAGAATTGCAATGTATATATATGACAGGATTATTGCTCTGCTTACAGAGCAGGGAATTGATTTAAGCTGGAAGGAGGGCAAGAAGGAGGCCGTTCTCTTTGCGATTGACGTTTTTGAGACCGAAACCTCCCGTGCCCGTTATCGTGCCTGTTAGTTATTGCTGAGCCAACTGCTTATTTTGCAGCTGAAATTACAGCATCAAAGGCATCGTTTGTATAATAAGTAGTGCCGTCTCTGTCAAAGAGGAGAGGGAACTGCTTTCCTCCCTGTTCAATCCAGGATTCCTGATTGCTGATTCCCCAGACAGTCACATTCTTTACTTTATTTGCACCTTCATACTTCTTGCCGTATTTCTTTAACATAGAAAAATATTCGCCGTACATCTTTGCTGCACTTGCCGGTGATTTTGCGGCCATATCAATTTCTGTTACATGAACGTCAAGTCCCGCATTCAAAAAGCGTACAAGAGCAGCTTCATAAGACTTAACTCCAGGCCAGCTTTCTCCAACATGTGACTGCATACCAATTGCATCAATTCTAGGCTTTACGTCTTTTCCTGCAACTTTAGCAGCAGGGGCAGCCTTTAGTTCGTCTACAAGATGAAGAATTGCACTTGTCTTATAGCCCCCGTTATAATCCATATATTCGTTATAATCATTGTAGCAAAGAACTACATCTGCAGGAGCGTAGGCATTTGCAAATCTGAAGGCATTGATAATAAATTCGTCATTACCATAAATCTGATACCAGCGTGAGCCTCCGTCCTTTGGTGCCTTATCCTTATCCTTTGTTGAACCACGAAGCCAGTTCTGTTTGTCTCCGCTGTAACTTTTCTGGGCATCATCGGCCATTGCTTCATTTACAACATCCCAGGCCCATACAATGTGCTTGCCGTCGTTGTTTGCCTTTTCCCATTCTGCTATATGCTCCAGAACTGTCTTGATATACCATTCATGGCGGGCTGTCATGGTTTCCTTATCTACCAGATTGGTAATCTTGCTGCCGGAAAATTTAGGGTCATAATTTTTTGCAAAAAAAACTTCCGGTGTCTGAGAATGCCAGGTGAGTACATGTCCGCGCATTACAAGTCCGCTTTCTTTACAGGCTTGCAGAATTAAATCCATGCGGTTAAAACCATTTAATACTGGAACTTCTATGGTTTTTCCATTGCTGGCGGTAAACTTTTCCTTTGCAACTTCAGCCTTAGTTTTACCCCATGGAACTCCAATTATAGAATCCGGTTTAAAATCATTTCCCATAGTTATAGAATCTGCGTGCTTTGAAAGTCCCTTACGAACTTCCGGAGATTTCAACTCACCAAAGTTTCGGTTCCAGGGCTTGTATTCGCAGGAAATACCAAAGCTGTCAAAATATTGGCTGTAGGTTTCTTTTATAGACGCTACAGAGTCTTCTGTCCAAACTTCTTTTGCATATAAATTAGAAGCTGCCGCAAAAAGAAGAAGTGTTGACAATGCTGTAATAAAAAATCTTGTCTTTTTCATGTAATAATCCTTGGATAAAATCCTTTTTATAGTCTTACTGGAATACCTTTTGCATCCAGTTCCTTTTTAATTCCGCCTACTGTATAACTTCCGTTGTGTACCATGCTTGCAATAAGGGCTGCATCGGCCTTTCCGTCCTTTAAGACATCTGCCAGATGCTGTGGAGTACCGCCGCCACCGCTGGCAATTACCGGTACATCTACATTTTCTGCAATCATACGGGTAAGATTTATTTCATAACCGTTTTTAGTACCATCTGCATCTATGGAGTTTAAAACAATTTCTCCGGCTCCAAGTTCAACGGCCTTTTTTGCCCAGGCAAGAGCATCAAGCTCTGTTTTTACCCGGCCTCCATTTATATAAACTCTGTAACCGCTTGGCATTTCCTGGTCGCGGGCCGCATCCATTCCAAGAACAATGCACTGATTTCCAAAAATTCTGGCACCTTCGGTAATCAGGCCCGGATTTTTTACAGCCTGAGAATTCAAAGAAATCTTTTCTGCTCCCGCAAGAATGGTTGAGCGAATGTCTTCAATGCTTCCAATTCCTCCTCCTACGCAGAAAGGAATAAAAACTTCAGAAGCAACACGAGAAATCAAATCCAAAATAGGACCTCTTCCTCGGGCTGATGCAATAATATCATAGAAAACCAGCTCATCTACTCCCTGACGGTAGTATTCTGCTGCCATTTCAACCGGGTCACCAATATCAATGTTATTCTGGAATTTTACACCCTTTGTGGTGCGTCCATCTTTTACATCCAGACAAACTATAATTCTTTTTTTTAGCATTTTAGTTCTCCGAAGTTCTTCAAAATTGAAAGTCCGACAGCTCCACTTTTTTCAGGATGGAACTGGCAGGCAAAAATATTTCCGCTCTGGATTACAGCTGGAACCTTTACACCATAATCTGCACTTGCTTTTATAACTGAATCAGATTCAGGACAGATTACATAAGAATGAACAAAATAAAAATCAGCTTTTTCCGGGATTCCCTTAAGAATAGGGCAGTCTCCATTCTGCAGGTTCAGGTTATTCCAGCCCATGTGAGGAATTTTAAATCCTTTTGAAACAATATCCTTATCCAGTGATTCAAAATGTCTGATATTTCCTTTGATAAGTCCAAGACATTCTGTGTCGCCTTCTTCAGAATGCTGGAAAATAATCTGAGAACCAAGGCAGATTCCCAAAAGAGGTTTTCCTTCTTCTACAGATTTTCGTAAAAAATCATCAAAACCGGTTTCTTTTAGCTGAACCATTGCATAGGCCGCATCTCCAACTCCTGGGAAGATTAGTCTGTCGCAATCCTTTAAATCAGCAGGCTTCTTGGAAAGTATAAAATCAGTTCCAAGACTTTTAAGTGCTCTTTCTACGCTTGTAATATTACCAGCGTTGTAATCTACAATTCCTATCATGAGCAAATTATAAACTTAATGAGCCCGAGTGAAAAGATAATTGAAGATAAATTGTAGTTTTTCCGAAAATTTCCGATATTCTTTATATGGGTATAAAAGATTACATTTCAATGAGCCTTGAAGTTTTAAAGGATTTTCGCGTTATTTTTACAGTTGTGCTTATGCTGATTGTAATTGAATTTGCCCGTTTTATTGCAAATTACAGAAAGCGTCCTAAGAAGCCTAAGGTAAAAAAGGCTAAGGCTCCAAAAGCAGCCCCTGCAAAGAAGGAAGAAGCTCCTGCAGAAGAAGCAAAAGAATAATTTTTTGATAATTTTCTGATAATTTCAAATTTTTTCTCAAAAAAACAGCATAAAATGAACAATCTCTGACTATATATATAGTGATGGATAAATTATCTGTTACTTATGAAAAAATCCGCGATGATTTTATTTCCTCTCTGGCTCTGAATAATTTTGGGATTTCCTATCTTTATCCCTGGCAGCGATTTGTTGTGGCCTGTATTCTGGATGCCTATGAGTATCAGACTGGGGGATTGTCTACCGCGCCGGAAGGGGGCGGAGATGATTTGTCGTCAGCAGGGGGCCTTGAAGGCAGTGGGGACTTTGCAGAAAGATGGGGCAGGGACTCTGCCAGAGAGCTTTGTGGGGAAAGTGAGGACTGCGGCGAGCTGACTGACTCCTATTGTCATGGCCGTCAGATTGTACTTTTACCTACGGGGGCTGGAAAGTCTCTTTGTTTTCAACTGCCGGCTCTGGTTTTTCCGGGGCCTACTCTTGTAATTTACCCCCTGCTTGCGCTGATGACTGACCAGCAGAGGCGTATGGAAGAAGGGTCTCTGCGCAGTGTTATTTTTCGGGGCGGAATGTCTGCAGCTGAAATTGATGATAATTTTGAAAAGCTTAAGGCTGGGGCAAAAATTATAATTGCTAATCCGGAAGTTCTTAAAAATGATGGTCTTTTAGAAAGGCTCAGCGGGGTAGGAATAAGTCATATTGCAATTGATGAGGCTCATTGCTGCAGTGAATGGGGAGATAGCTTCAGGCCAGCTTATCTGGAGCTGGGAAAAATTATTAAGAAGATTAATCCTCCTGTTGTTACGGCCTTTACTGCAACGGCTTCTCCTCAGGTGCTTTCCAGAGTTGGCCAGATTATTTTTGAAGGGCAGGCTCATGTTGTACGCAGCGAAAGTGACCGTAAAAATATATGGTATTACGTGCGTTATGCCGCCGCAAAAAAGAAGGAGGCACTTTATCTGGCCCAGACAGAGCTTAGACCTATGATTATTTTTTGCGGAACAAGAAATAAGGCAGAGGATATGGCTCATGAATTAAATGTCTGTCTGGGGGCGGGAAGTGCCCGTTTTTATCATGCCGGTTTAGAAAGGGAAGAAAAAGAAGCTGTAGAAAAGTGGTTTTATGACAGTAAGGACGGAGTTCTGACGGCCACTTGTGCATACGGCATGGGCGTGGACAAAAAAGATATAAAAACTGTTGTTCATCTGGAAGCTTCTCCAACGGCGGAGGCTTACATACAAGAAGCTGGCCGCGGCGGGAGGGATGGCAGTGTGGCTAAGGCCTTCCTGATTTGGAGCCCGGCTGATTCTTTGCGCTATTCCACTTACGCCGCGGGCAGTCGTCAGGCTGCGATGAGGGAATTTGCGGAAGGGGGAAAATGCAGAAGGCAGGTTCTTCTGGACGCCCTTGGGGCAGAGCAGGCTGTTTGTAGTGGCTGCGATATTTGCAGCGGAGATGAAAGAGCCCACCAAATTGACTGGCAGAGGGCGCTTTGGCTTGTAAGGCGCTCTCCCCATTTTTACACGGCCGCAACCTTGAAGGAAAAGCTTTTTGCTGATTTTAATGATTCTTATCGGGGTATTTTGGGGGCTAATGTGTGGACTCACGGGGACTGCGAGGAAGTGACGGGGCAACTTTTAGAGTCGGGGCATTTGAAGGAGGGAAGTTTCCTCTGGCGAAAAAGACTATCTGCGGGAAAGGCACTTTTGCAAGAGGCCCCCTCACCTGAAGTTCAAACTAATCCATCAGGATAATTTCAACTCGTCTGTTTTTACTTCTGCCTTCTTCTGTGTCGTTTTCTGCTACCGGTTCTGTTGATCCCTTTCCCTGTGTAAAGATGTGATATTCATCGCGAACTCCAAGCATCTTTAGGTAAGAGGCTACACTTTCTGCTCTCTGTTCCGAAAGTGTCTGTCTTGCATTTACAGAACCTCTTGCGGCTGTGTGACCGGTAATCAAAAGGTCATTTGAATATTCCTTTAAGAGATTTGAAATCTTCTGCAGCTTCTGTTTTTCCGAAGGAAGCAGTTTATCTGAATCTGGTTCAAACTGTATATTATCCAAACTGATTGTAAGACCTTTTTCACCTTTCTTTACAGAAATATTATCAAGTCTGTAGCGTTTTACGCTCTTTTCAAATTTCTTTACATTGCTGTCATCATTTAAAGATTTATAGCCTGTAACTTCTCCGTGAGAAATTCCCTTGTAGGTATAATAATTTCCCGGAATGTCCTGAAGCACAATTTCAAATTCTTCTGTGTAGTGGTCTATATCTCCCTTCTGATTATCCCAATAGATTTTCTGATGAGCATAACCCTGCATTCCGTAAAAAGTGCTGCCCTGATACATGTCATCTATTTTTCCGGCCTCTTCAAAGCGGTATTGTACATCTATCAGCTGCAGTTTTTTTCCATCAATTTCTTCATTTCCAAGATATGTATAGGTCGCATTAAAGGGCGCCTCTATCGGAGCATACATATTAAAAAGTGTTCTGCAGTCATGAACTTCCTTTCCGCTGGCAGTCCAGCTTTCTCCAATTTTTACCGCTTTTTCAGGGAAGGAAGGAATACTTTGAACTGTAGGCAAAAAAGAATTGTCCGAATCATGGAGCTGTCCGTTTGAATCTCTTTGAATTGTAACTTCAGCCTCTTCACCCCAATTTAAATTTTTACCGGAGCGTTCCATCAGATTATTCTGGGTTGTCATGTATTTGGTGTGAAGCTTTGCATTTCCATTTTCATCAACCTCTGTAATTGTTGTTGAGGTTCTGTTTATAAACTGGGTTCTATTATTCAGGTAACCGTTTATGTAAGCTTCTTCTTCTACTGTGGAGATGTGTGAGACTGAATCTCCTGTTTTCTGTTTAAATTTAAAAAGAACTGAGTCTGCACAGAATGCTTCTACCGCAAATATAAATATTCCTGTCGCTAAGACTAATGTTTTTTTCATAAAAGTCCTCCATTCTGATTATCGGAAGTTAATAATCAGAGTAAAGTCATTTCTTCTTTTATATTTTTTCAAGCTCCTCTATAATACTTTTATGGATTTTTTGATTTCTCTGATTAATATGCCTTATTTTTACCCCGCAGTTCTTCTGCTTTTGTTCATTTTACTTTTGCTTCAAACTATAAGGCTGCATACAAAAAAGCGTAACCTTCGCTCAGATGCCATTAACCGTTCTCGTGCTGTAATTGGAGGGCAGGTTGTTGAACAGCTTGCACCTTTTTTACCTGATTTTCCCTGTAATCCTTCTGATGCCCGTTTTATTGGAAAGCCGGTTGACTTTCTTGCTTTTCCGGGGCTTTCTGATAAGGACCATGTGGAAGAAGTTCTTTTAATTGAAGTAAAAACCGGTCATTCTGAGCTTTCTGCCCGTGAAAAAGAGATTAAGCGTGCTGTAAAAGAAGGACGTGTCCGTTATGTTGAATACCGTTTTAATGGAAAATAGGCCTAGTTTTTAAGCAGGGCACTTGTGTCTCCATCCAGATAGGCTTCACAAAGATGGAAAGGCATTGGTTTTCCTCTTAAAAAGCCCTGTACTATATTACAGTTAAACTTATCGAGCAGGGCAAGCTGGTCTTGATATTCAACTCCTTCGGCGATTGTTTCAAGCCCCATTTTTTCAACCATAGAAATTATAGACTGGGTGATATTAGCCTGAATTCCGTCTTCCGAAGTGATGTTGTTTATAAAGGATTTATCAATTTTAAGGGTATTCAAAGGCAACTGTTGCAAATAACTCAAAGAAGAATAGCCTGTTCCAAAATCATCAAGAGAAAGTCTGATTCCCATATTTCTTATAGCATTGAGTTTTTCTATAGTCGCATTTATGTCGTTTATCATTACTCCTTCTGTAATTTCAATTTCCAGAAGGCTGCTTGTAATTTCATTTTCGTTAATTAATCTTTCCAGATTGTAGAGGAAGTCGTCCTGCATAAGCTGGATTGGAGAAACATTTACAGAAATTACTCCATGAAAATCAAATTTTTCCTGCCAGTGCTTTAGTGTTTTTAGTGCAGTTTCCAATACCCAGTTTCCAATTTCAACAATTGAGCCGGTTTCTTCTGCAAGGGGAATAAAAACCGAAGGTGCGATATTGCCCAATTCCTCATCATTCCAGCGGATTAAAGCTTCAAAACCTCTTAATTGTCCGCTATGAATGTCAAACTGGGGCTGATAGTATTGCTGGAACTTACTTTCTATAATGGCCTTAGACATTTTTGATTGTATTGTAAGGTGTTGAATAAAGATTCTGTGCATCTCTGGCTCAAAAAAAGTAAAATTGTTGCGGCCATTTTTCTTTGCATAGTGAACTGCCATATCTGCAAAGCGGATTAATTCTTCAACCTGAGAGGTGTGCACCTTAGACAAAGCAATTCCACCTGAAACCTTTAGCTGCTGCATCTGGAAGGCTTCAAAAATACAATCAGTGAAATTCACGATAGAAGCTTCTGAATCAAAATTCTTTAATATCATGGCAAATTCGTCATCACCATATCTAAAGATTTTGACCTTGTCACTTTGGAAAAGCTTTAAAATAGAAGTGGTTTTTAAAATCAGCTTGTCTCCAAAGTTTATTCCCTGAGAATCGTTTATGTTTTTCAGATTATCTATATCAATTAATAAAAGTGCTGCATATTTTTTATTAAAATTGGAATCTTCCATATCAATTCTAAGACTTTCATTAAAGGTCGTTCTGTTTGGAAGCTTCGTAAGCACATCAGTTGAAAGAGATTTTTGCAGCTGTATGTAATAATCCTGCTCTGAAGTTATGTTTATAAAGGTAAGGATAATAACTCCTAAGGCCTCATTAAACTTCATGTCAATTTTGTACCAGCATTTTGTAGAAGGGGAGTAGTATTTTGCAGAATCGTAGGTATTGCCCTCTATTGCATCAAGGGCCAGAGGAAACCATGGAACATCGGAGGTTATTTTTCCTTCAAAATCGCTCCATTTAGTAGAATTTCCAATAACAAAACCAACAGCCTTTTTCATTTCTTCGTTGGTATAATTGATTTCAAAATCGATGATGTTGGAAAATTCGTTTTTGATAGGCTTTGCAACCAGGACCGGAGAAGATATGTTATTTAATACAAGTTCAAGATTTAAATTCATTTTTTTTTCTCATGCTTGTATCTGATAACTCCGGTCCTGAGTTAATTATAAAGCCTTATTTTTCTATTAGCAAATTTTTTAGTTTAAGATTCTAAGTTTTTCCCACTGAGAGTAATATTTTTCAATATAATCGCCAATATCATCCTTAAGCTCGCAGTTTTCCATTACGCTTGCAGGGTACATAGGCTCTGTTGTCATGTACTGTTCTGCTTCAAGGTTTACGTAGCATGGGAAACGGAAGAAATCAAGGAACTTAGCATAGTTTTCTGGTCTATGAATGAAGTTGATAAATTCTGTTGCCAAGGCTGCATTTTTAGAATCCTTAAGAATACACATGCTGTCCAGGTAAGAAGGGCCACCTTCCTCTGGAATCCAGAAATCAATTGTAGATTCCCATTCTTCTTCAGGAACTTCACCATAAATTACTTCTGCATAACCCTGACAAAGCCAGAGGTCTCCGCGGGCAAAGTCTTTTCCGAAGCCTTCTGCATCAATTTTAACGATATTTGGAAGCCAGTCATTTTTGATTAAATCTACTGCTTCTTTAAGCTCGTTGTCATTTGTTGTGCAAACGCTGTAACCTTTGTGAGTAAGGGCATCTCCAATAACTTCACGATAGTCGTCCATCATAGAAGCGTGTCCCTTAAACTGTTCATCG
Source organism: Treponema sp. (assembly GCA_024683675.1). Classification (GTDB taxonomy): domain Bacteria; phylum Spirochaetota; class Spirochaetia; order Treponematales; family Treponemataceae; genus Treponema_D. The sequence continues at coordinate 9,136 of JAIKYB010000175.1, read as the reverse complement.
GCAAAAATATTCCAGCTGCGATCATAGTTTCCGCCTGGAACCTTTTTCTTGTTTACACTGATTCCTGCTGCACCAAAATAATATGGAACAGAATAAGTCATATCAGGGTCGTAAGTTACTTTTTCAAGTACCTTTGGATTAATTTTATTTCTGTTTGTAAATTTGCTCTGATCAATTGGCTGCAACATATCTTTAGCCATAAGAATAGAAACATAATCCTGAGAAGGAACAACGATGTCAAAGCTTTTTGCTCCACCGTTTACCAGTTTGTTGAACATAGTTTCATTTGAATCATACTCAGTAACAATTACCTTGCAGTCAAATTCCTGCTCAAAAGCTGCTACAACATCTGTTGGTGTGTAGTAAGTCCAGCTGTAAAGTTTCAGTACCTGTTTCTTTTCACAAGAAACAAGACCCATAGCTGCAATAAATGTAGCGCAAGCCAGAATTAATTTGGATACTTTTTTCATAAAGCATTCCCTCTAAATATTAAAATATTTTTACACGGAAGCTACCGTGGTTTTTACTAGTGGCCTAGAGACCTAATGGCCTAGTGTCCTGCTGCAAAGGATTTTAAGCCCTTTCGCAAGAGGATTGCAATAAGTCCAATTAAAATAATCAGTACAAAAGAAAGTGCATTTATAACCGGGCTTACACCATGACGAATCATGTTATATACAAAAATAGGGAGTGTTTCCACGTTTCCGTTTACCAGAGAAGTAATTACAAAGTCTTCTATGGAAAGAGTTACGCTCATCATAAAACCGCTCATAATACCAGGCATAATTGCCGGGATAATTACCTTAAAGAGAGTCTGCTTTTCTGTTGCTCCCAAATCATGGCTGGCTTCTATAATAGAATAGTCAAATTCATCTACACGAGAAGTTACCATAAGGTAAACAAAAGGCAGACAGAAGGTTGTATGAGCAATAATAATTGTTCCAAGTCCCAGATTCATATGAATGCCACTTAAGAAAATCAAAAGCGAAACACCCATAATTACCTCTGGAAGAACCATAGGCAAAAAGCTTACAGACTGAATATAGCCTTTTCCAAAGAACTTGTACCAGCTTACACCAATTGCGGCAAGACTTCCCAAAATAGTTGCGATAACTGCTGAAACAAGGGCAACTATAGCACTGTATAAAAGCGACATCCAAAGGCTTTCTGAATGTAAGAAAAGCTCTTCATACCAGCGGAAGGAAAGTCCTGTAAGATGGGCTCCTTCTGACTTATTAAAGGAATAAATGATAATTACGAAAAGAGGAATATAGAGAAAGAGCAGGGTAATTATCATCACTGTGCGAGAAAATGAAAAAACAGGGGCATGCTTTTTCCAATAACGTTTTGCATGTCTGTAGTTTTCAGATCTTGGCTTTTTATGAAGTATAGAAAGAATAACCGAAATTAAAAATTCCATGTAAAGCTCCTTTTATTTTGCCGCAGCGGCTGCACTGATTGCTGTTGCAATTTCTGGAACTCCGGAATCTTCTTTTCCAGAAACCTTCTTAAGCTTTTTTTCCTTCTTGTCAGAGGCAAGCATGAATATAATAGCAGCCATTGTAATAAGGGTAAGTACAACGCTAAAGGCCGAAGCCAAAGGCAGGTTTCTTGCCTTTTGAATCTGGTCCATAATAACATTTCCCAGCATATAGCTTTTTGTACTTCCGACTAACTGAGGAACTGTATAGTTTCCGAAAACTGGAATAAAAGTAAAAATCAGAGAGCTGATAATTCCACTTTTAATTCCAGGAATCAAAATCTTAATCATAGATTGAAACTTTGTAGCTCCTAAATCTCGTGCGGCTTCCAAAAGAGAGAAGTCAAAACGGTCTACAGCAGTAAAAATTGGAAGTATTGCGTAAGGTAAATACATGTAAATACTTACAACTATTACGGCTCCCTTTGTGTACATAAATTTATGTGGCTCATATACAAAATCCTTGTTTCTGATTATTGCATTCCATAAGCCTTCAAAAAGAGCACAGGTCTGATTCAAAAGTCCATCATCACCAAAAATAGTTTGCCAGGCAAAGATTCTTATCAGTGAGTTTGTAAGAAATGGAATAATAACAAGAATCAGGAGGAAGGTCTGTTTTTTACTGCGGGCAATGGCGTATCCACAAGGAATGGCAACCAGAATAGAAACAAAGGTTGCAACAATTGTCATCCATAAAGTTCGCCATAATATAGGAAGATAAATGAATTTTCCTGTATCTGCATCTCGTGTGAAAATTGCCTTATATGCATCCAGAGAGAAAACCTTCTGTACACCACCATGCATATCCTTTTTCATAAAGGAATAACAAAGGATAATCAGAATTGGAACAACAAAGAAAATGGTAAACCAAATGCCCATTGGCCAGCCGTAAGCGGAACCTGTGGCTGCCTGGATCTTTTCTTTAGTTATGATTTGTTTTTTATTTTTCATAAGCATCCTGTAATCTGGTATCTGACAATAGTTTTATTTTTCTATGTCTTCGACAATATATGCGTCATCTGCTGCCCAGGAAACGTATACCTTATCTTTCCACTGGATTACAGGACCATCGTCCATATAATCTGTATGCTGCTTGAATACCTTTATGATTTTTCCAGTTTCAAGCTTTACGTAGAATTTAGACTGGAAGCCTGAATAAATAGGCTCTTCTACAATTCCACTAAATACATTGATATCTGTTCGACCTTTTGTGTTAGGTGGTTCAAGTGTAATTCTAATTTTTTCAGGACGGATTGTAAAAGCAACCTTCTGTCCCTTGTCTGTATGCTCGTAGTCTGTAACCTGCATGTAGCGGTCCAGGGCCTGTTCTGCTGCTGTGTCTGTCGCCAGAGGAGCCTGCTTTCCAAGCTCAGGTACCGAAAGTGTAGCCATAAAATCATCCTGACCGCGTGAATCCTTGTGAGGAACACAATCAACAACTTCTGCGTCAAAAAGATTTGTTTCTCCAATAAACTGAGCAACAAACTGAGTTGCAGGGCTTTCGTAAATTTCGTAAGGTGCACCAATCTGCAGTACATGTCCGTGATTCATTACGGCAATTCTGTCTGAAACAGAAAGGGCTTCTGCCTGATCGTGAGTTACATAGATAAAGGTAATTCCAATCTGGTCATGAAGGCGGTCTAAGTCCATAAGAAGATTTGCACGGAGTTTTGCATCCAGGGCAGAAAGAGGCTCATCCAAAAGAAGAACCTTTGGCTCATTAATAAGGGCACGTGCAATAGCAACTCTCTGTTTCTGTCCACCTGAAAGCTGATTTGGCTTTTTGTGGATATGTTCATCTAGTTGAACAAGGTGTACATATTCCTTTACCTTCCTGTCAATTTCATCCTTAGGAAGTTTTTTTAGTTTAAGAGGAAAAGCAACATTATCATACACTGACATGTGTGGAAATAATGCGTAAGTCTGGAATACAGTATTTGACTGTCTTTTATCCGGATTAAGAGGGATTACATTTACATCGTCAAAAAGAACTGCACCGTCATCCGGAAATTCAAAGCCAGCAATAATGCGGAGAAGAGTAGTCTTTCCACATCCAGAAGGACCGAGCAGTGAGAAGAACTCACCCGGTTCAATAGTAAAGTTGATGTCATCCAAAGCGACAAAATCGCCAAATTTCTTGGATACATGATCAATGGTAACCTGACTTCCTTTCATTCAAGCGACCTCAATCTGATAATGATAGTCCCTGTAAAGGGCACACTGCATACGCAGCCTAAACATAAATTCAAAAACTTAGCTATCTTTGGTTCGTTTTCTCAATAAATAATGTCTAAACAGTAAAATGCAATATATATTCGATTATGTCAATAAAAAAACTAAAATATAAGGATATTTTTTAGTTGAAAGTATCATATTTTTGGATTATCTTTAAATTGTAATATAGATAAAAATGAGGTGAATTATATGATTTCTATCATTCTTGGAATAATTTTTATAGCATTTACAGTTTTTTCAGTTCTTCCTATGTGTCCGCTTAACTGGGGACCAGAAGTAATTGCTTTCTTAAAGGGAAGTATTCCTGTTCTTGCTGCCTTTATTGGACTTATCTGTCTTTTTGTTGGCGCTGCTGATATAAAGGATAAAAAGGAAGCAAAAAAGGAAGAAGCTGCTGCTAACAAAGAAGCAGAGAATAAGTAGAAATCCTTTCTGTCTGTTGACACTCTTTGTCACTTTCTGATATTATATTGTACCCGTTATAGGATTATTGACTGCTCATCTATAATCCTAGGCGACTTTTTGACAAGATGCAAATGTCTAAAAGTTGCAGATAAACTTTTTTTTAGTAAGGTATATCATGGAAACTATCTTCGTTAAAGAACACGAACAGGACCGCAAATGGTACATTATTGATGCGGCTGGAAAACCTCTTGGACGTGTAGCTGCTAAGGCTGCTTACATTGCCCGTGGAAAGAATAAGGCAACATTCACAAAGAATCAGCTTATGGGTGATTTCGTAGTTATTATCAATGCTGAAAAAGCTGTAGTAACTGGCGGAAAAGAACAGAAAAAGATTTATTATCATCATACAGGATTTGTAGGTGGTCTTCGCGCTCATACATATGAAAAGCTTCTTGAAAAGCACCCTGCAGACCCAATGACAATTGCTGTTGAAGGAATGCTTCCACATGGACGTCTCGGACGCAAAATGATGGATTGTGTAAAGATTTATGCTGGTGCTGAGCATCCACATGCTGCTCAGAATCCTCAGCCTATCGAACTTTAATTCAGGAGTAAATGATGGTAAAAAATATTGCTATTGGTACAGGACGTAGAAAGACTGCTGTAGCTCGTGTATTTGTTCGCGAGGGTTCAGGAAAAATCGTTGTAAACGGAAAGGATGTAAAGGACTACTTTGTTTCTGCAGAACAGATTCAGGTTGTTCAGCAGCCTCTTTTGGTTACTTCAATGGGTAACAAATATGACATTCTTATCAATGTAACAGGTGGTGGTTTGAACGGTCAGGCTGCAGCTTGCTTGCATGGTATTTCACGTGCTCTGATCCAGATTGATCAGGATGCTCGTACAGCTCTTAAGGCTAACGGATATCTTACACGCGATTCACGTATGGTTGAGCGTAAGAAGTACGGACAGAAGGGTGCTCGTCGCCGCTTCCAGTTCTCAAAGCGTTAGTTTATACAATCTGCCTTTGCTTTTTGCAAGGTGGATTCGCTGCAAAACACGGTCAAGCGACCGTGTTTTTTTTTGCCTTATATATCTTCGTGTTATGCACGGGGAGACAAGGCCCCCTGTCATTTTCGGACTTGACCCGATAATCTTTTTTCTTCATCATATTCCTATGCTTATAAAATCCATTGCAGAAACATCGTATCGCGGAATGTACAAGCTTGCGCCCGAAGATGGCTCTGCTTTTTTTATCCGACGCGAATATCTTACAAATCTTGATTTTGATTCCCTTCAACCTGGTTTTGAATTAAATGAAGAGCAGAGGGAAGAGCTTTTAGATGCAGGCCTTTGCAGCGTGGTAGAGCTTAAGGCTGTAGATTATCTTGCAAGGGCAGAGCAGTGCCGCGCTGGCTTAAACCGTAAACTTTTGCAAAAGGGCTATGCTGCCCAATATATAGATCGTGCCCTTACTTTCCTTGAATCAGCGGATTATCTTAGTGACAGTCGTTTTGCCCGGGCCTGGCTTAATACAAGAAGAACTAACCATTACGAAGGCAGAACAAGACTTTTAGCTGAGCTTATGTCCAGGGGAATTAGCAGGGACCTGTCTGCCGCCGCTGTAGAAGAGTTCTTTTTTGAAAATAATGAAGATGAAATTTGTCGTAAGGCCTTTGAAAAGCTAAGTCGAAAAAAAAGCGGCGATAAACTTACCGCCGCTATGATACAGGCGGGCTTTTCTTATAAACAGATCCGCAATGCGGAAGAAAGCTTCCCAGGTCAAGCCTGCGAATGACATATACTGTCATTGTCGTGCTTGACCCGACAATCTTTTTACTTCAGAACCTTCCAGGTAAATTCAATATCTGTCATATTAAGCTCTTCCGGCATTCCTTCTTCCCAAGGAATCCAGAAGTGGAAAATTATATTATCTTTTTTAGACGTATTTGCCGTTACTGGAAGCCTTCCACTTATTGTAAAAGGCTGGTCCTTTTTTACTCCGTCATATTCAGGATTATCAAACTCTGGTTCTCCAGAAAGAGATTCCCAAGTTTCTGTATTTGCAAGCCATCCGGCAATAAAACAATCCATATTTGCTTTACCAGAGAAGGTGAGTTGAACCTTTTGTCCCTTTTTAAGTTCTGTATTTTTTAGAGGGAAGTCAATTTCAAATCTTTTTCCCCATTCATCAGAAAAGATTGGACGACTTATTTCTTTTGGAACATCAGGGGCAGGACGCCAGCTTGCCTTTAGTTTATCAACAATGAAGGTGTCTGTATCAGGCTTTGTAAAGGTAATCTGAATATCGTAAGATATCTTTTTATCTGGCATTTCTTCCAGCTTAAATCTTGCTGTTTTATGGAAGACTTCTCCTGCTTTTACTTGATTGTAAAGACGCCAGTCTCCTCCAATAGGTTTGTGCTTTTGCCAGTCTGGATCCGAGTCGTCCCAAAGAGAAAGACTTGTAAGTATTGCATCTTGATTTGCTACACCTTCAACTGTTACTTCTACATAATCATTTTTTTTGCTTTTTATTTTTCCTGTGTTGTAATAATAGTCAAAATAGTCTCTGCCTTCATGTTCATAATGATTAAAGGCTGTCTTTGTTGTCTTTTCGCAGCTTACTTTATAATCTTCAATAATAAGGTCTTCTGCATCCATAAATATTGCGCGTAAAGAGGGAATGTAGTTTTTCTTTGGCTCCTGCCAGACACGAATAAAATAAGTTCTTTCAAAAGGCTTTCCTTTTTCTATTGCAAAGCTTTCACCATTTGCACCGCCAAAGTCATACCATTCTTCCATATTTCCATCAATTACGTTTACTGCATCAATTGTTGCATTTGCTGAAGGAATACCTGAAATGGTATATTCAAGGGTATCGCCTTTGTGGAATTCAAACCTGTCTACTGGTTTTCGGTTTTCAAAGCGTAGTTTTCCATCTTGATCATGTACCCACTTCCAGAAAGCCGCAACATCAGATTTTTCCCATTTTATATTGTAATCTTTTATTGTAAGGCTTTCATTTGTGTCTTCAGCTTTAAATTGACTTCTAAGAGATGTAAAACTTGTTTTTAAAATATCATTATCTACATACAGATAGAAAACTTTTTCAAATGCTTGACCCTTTTGAAATTTAGTTCCATCCGGCCAATGTGGAGAGCTGGCAAAATTATGCCATACCTTACTCATTTCATCATGAACCACTATGCCGTCTAAAGTTACGTTTGCATCTGGAATTCCGGACATTGTTATTTTGATAGTGTCACCCTTTTTTGCAAGAATTCCTTTTTCCGTAGTATTTTTACCAAAATATCTGTTACCATCATCACCAATCCAAGTGCCAAAGGCTGCATCGTTTGTTTTTGTACAGGTCAATTTTATATTTTCAATGTCAAAAGCTTCAATATCCGGTTCAACAATTACAGAAAAACGAAGTATTGGACTTATTTTTGCAGCGTAATCAAATACTTCTGCTGTAACAGTGTATTCAAAACTTTTCCCTTTTTCTTCAGGAATAAAGATATCCCATCTTCCGCAATAGGTTCTCCAGTCTTTTGAATTTCCATCTCGGATATAGATTGCGTCCAGCTTACAGTTTTCTGTAGGAATTCCGGAAACAGACAAGCTGTAGTTTTCATATTTTGTTGCTGTAAAGTCTTCTACTGTAGTTTCGTAGTTAAAATAATGAAGACCAGTTTGTTCATCAATCCACTGTCCTTTTGTAATGTTGGCTTCTTGAGCGTTCAAAGAAAGGGTAAAAAAAAGAGCCAAAAGTATTGTTATAGTTTTTTTCATTAAAAAACCTCCTGATTAAAGTTTAACATGTAATCAGGAGGGATATGGATAAAACTTTGTTATTTTTATAGTTATATTTCTTCTATATAAATAATTTTTGCCTGGAAGTCTCCCCAGTCGCGGCGAACAGGGAAGCCTGCCTTTGCAAGTGTGCGGCCTGTAAGCTCTACTGCTGGCCAATCCTTCTGGTCTTCATCCGGGAAGCTTACTCGGTATTTTGAATCAGCTTTTAAATCCTGTATTTTTACAAAGCGGGTCTTGTAATTTGGATGGTTCAAAACCTGTACAAAGGTTACCAGGGCCCGGCTCTTATCCTTAGAAATACTTGCCCAGCAGTCTGCGTCTTTTCCGTCGCTCCAGCTTGCGATGCGCTGGTAGTCTCCATCGCGGACAAGAGAGCTGTACTTTTTGTAAAGCTCTATCTGGTGAGGAATCATGCCCCTTTCTTCTGCAGAAAGCTTTGTAATATCAAGCTCATAGCCAAAGGTACCACTTAAGGCAACATAACCTCTGGTCTTAAATGGAGTTACACGTCCGCAAGCGTGGTTTGGACAAACACTTACATGGGCCCCCATTGTGGAAAGTGGGTAAATCAGGGCTGTGCCCTCCTGAATTGCCAGGCGTTCTATTGCATCTGTGTCATCACTGCACCAGATCTGAGGACTGTAGAAGAACATGCCCGGATCAAAGCGGGCACCGCCTCCCGAGCAGTTTTCCAGCAGAAGCTTAGGGAAGTCTGTAATAAGGCGTTCCTGCATTTCGTAAAGGGCAAGTACATATCTGTGGTAGAATTCTCCCATCTGGTCAGCGGCTAAGTCTGCAGAGCCTATGTCTGAAAGCTGGCGGTTCATATCCCATTTTACATATTCTATATTTGCACTGCGCAGAATCTTAGCTACACTTTCGTAAGCATAGTCGCGGGCTTCCTTGCGGGTTATATCCAGTACATACTGCTGGCGGCTCATGCCGGGTTCGCGGCCTGGAATCTGAATAGCCCAGTCTGGATGAGCTCTATACAAATCTGAATCAGGAGAAATCATTTCCGGTTCAAACCAGATTCCAAATTTAAGTCCGATCTTATTTACTTCATCAACAAGGTGTTTAAGGCCGCCTTTAATTTTTTCTTCATTTACAACCCAGTCTCCAAGGCTGCAGTTGTCAGAATTTCTCTTTCCAAACCAGCCGTCATCCATTACCAGCATTTCAATTCCATCTTTT
>JAIKYB010000154.1 GCA_024683675.1 Treponema sp. | reverse complement strand
GGCCCGTCATTTTACAGAAATGCTGCTTTATGAAAAGAACATTCGAAGTCAGGAGCCTGTCCACACTACAATAGACCTTAATATTCAGGAACAATGCGAAAAAATCTTTACTTCTTATTTGAACAGGAACAAAAGCTTTGGCGTAAAAAACGGAGCAATTCTTCTTGTAGACTGGAAAAAAATGGAAGTTCTGGCCAATATAGGTTCAGCCAATTATTATGATGATTCAATAGAAGGAAAGGTAAACGCAACTACAGCAAAGCGTTCTCCAGGTTCAACACTAAAGCCCTTTATTTATGCTATGGCCCTGGAAGAAGGCTTAATCCATTACAGAAGTATGCTAAAGGATATTCCAACTACCTTTAATGAATACTCTCCGGATAATTACGGCAGCATTTTTAAGGGGCCTGTTCAAGCCTGGTTCGCCCTTGCAGACAGCAGGAATATCCCCGCTATTTATTTGCAGCAAAACTTAAAGACCAGAAATCTATATGATTATATGAAGGCAGCAGGTGTAAGCGGTCTTAAGGAAAGAGAGCACTACGGATTGTCTATTGTCCTTGGAACTGCTGATGTAACAATGGAAGAAATGGCAAGAATGTACTGCGCCCTGCCTAACGGGGGACTTCAAAAAGAGCTGAAGTGTCTGGCGGAGAGAGGTTCGAAGGAAGAAAAAAGAATGCTGACAGAAGAAAGCGCCTTCATAGTAAAAAAGATGCTTGAAGCAAATGTTCCCCCTTATCAGAACAAACCGATAGAAATTAAAGACATACCTATTGCCTATAAAACAGGAACTTCCATTGGTTTTAAGGACGCCTGGTCTGCCGGCTTTTTTGACCGTTATGTTCTTATAGTTTGGGTTGGTAATTTTGACGGAGAAGGAAACAATGCCTTTTTGGGCCGGCATATGGCGGCTCCCCTCTTTTTTAATATTGCCTACAGTCTTCTTTCCGAGATTCCCGTAAAAGAAAGATTAGCACAGGCCCCTATGCCTGAAAATGTTATAGAAACAGAAGTATGTGCAGTTTCCGGAGGACTTCCTACAGAAAACTGCCAGCATAGAGAAAAGGCCTATTTTATTCCAGGAGTCTCTCCAATAGAAAAATGCAAGATTCACAGAAAAATAAACATAGATACAAGAAGCGGTTACCGTACAGATGAAGTCAATCAGCCTTATGTAAAAACAGTTATAAGGGAATTCTGGCCAAGTGACTTAGCAGCCCTTTTTGAAGAAGCCGGATTGCCTAGAATCCAGCCACCAGATTATCCGCCGGAAGATTTCAGACTGGATTCAGGAAAAAATGGCTATCCTCCACAAATTACATCTTTACTAAGCGGAAGTGATTATATTTACCGCCCTAAGGATCCTGAAAAAAATAAGCTTCTCTTATACGCCTCTTCCGACGCCGACACAAGTGAATTGCTCTGGTTCGATGGTCCTGATTTTATAGGTCGAGCAAAATCCGGGCAGATTCTGGAATGGGAATTAAAGCCCGGAATTCATGAAATTACCGTTACCGACCAGAAGGGCCGTTCAGATTCTATTACTATTTCTGTAAAGGAAACTGAATATTAATAAAAAAACCGGCAGAATCTTCTGCCGGCAAAAAGAAATGGACTTAAAACTTTTTATTCAAATTAGAATGAAAATTCCCAGTAAACAGGAATTGAAATTGTTGTTGTCTCAGCAACTTCAAGGCAAACTCCGGCACTTACTTCGTGATTTTCATTAATTGCATATTTAACATATGGATTTGCACCAATTACAGACTGGTCTGCAAAATCTGATTTATAGATTGCTACAAGACCAATTCCAAATGGGTCAGAAAGCTGATAAGTAACTTCAAGTCCTGTATAGAGCTTAAAGCCGTCATCTGCTTCACCACCAAGTCCAAAGACTGCATCAAGATTAATTCCAAGAGCGTCTTTTTCAAACATAAGGGCTGCGGAAAGCAAATTGCCTTTTACATCAGCAAATTCCGCATTGTAAGAAAAACCTGCATTAACTGTAAGACCTTCTACACCAATGAATGAGGCATATACTCCGAATGAGCGGTCATCATTCAAAACATTTCTTGCAGCAGCTCCAAAGCCAACCATATCTGCTACAATATATTCAGCACCAAAGTTTACAAGTGGCAGATTATAAATGTCTGTTGCACCTGTAAAAATAGAAGCAAAATCAAGACCAGCAGCAATTGTAAGGTTTTCGATTGGACGAACAAATAGACCAAGATCGCTGCCAATGTTTCCTGCATCAATTTCTTTGTCTTCTACAGGAAAATAAGAACCTGAAACTAAATATGAACGGTGCAAACCAATTCCCAGCAATTCTACAGGGCGATATTCAGCCCAATAGTCATCTAAGCACCAGCCTTCGCTTCCCAAAACTCCATCTTCGGCAGCAATTGCAAAGTATGCATTGTCACCTGTATCCTTACCAGAAAAGGCCCAGAAGGTCATTTCAAAACCTGCATCCAATTTATCTGAAGAATATTCAAACTTTGTATTGTTCTTAATTCCTGCAAATTCAGCTGAACTTCCATCTTCACTAATTTCTATTCCAACAAGGTCTGAAGACACTTTGTTTGTAAAAGAAACTTCCTGTGCAAAAAGTGCACCAGCAAGTGTAAAGATTGAAACTCCCAATACCATTTTTTTTAATAAATTCATATAATACCCCTTTGTTAGTTTTTACTAACCGGTTAGCCAAAACTAACGCAGGAGATATTATAGAAATCAGCTGATATTGTCAATAAGATTTTACAGCTAAATTACAAATAAAGTTATACCTTCCCTAGGGAAGCGTTTTTTTACCTCGTCTATACAATGATTAATTTCTTCTACGCAATTTGATTTAACATAGGCAGTAAGCACAAAGTTCATTTCTGGCCATACAGAATTACCAAGCTTTCGGGAAGTATGACCACGACCATACAAGTTTTCATCAATTGTATATTCAAAACCGGTGATTTTCCTTTCCAAAAGCTCAATGATATCATCTTCTACAGACTGATTTGCAATAATTTCGCAGCGACGGAGCTGAATTTCCCTAGACCCAGCCTCCGCAACTCCCGCAGCAAGAGGCACCTCAACAAATTCATTCTTACAAAAAAGTGCGTACAAAACAGGAATCAAAACCAAAGTTACAAAGGTACTCGAAATAAGTCCTCCAACAACACAAAGCCCGATTGGCTGAACCAGGGAAGAAGAGCCCTGCGAAGTAAAGCTCATCGGCAGCATTCCAAGAATTGTTGTAAGTGTAGTCATAAGTACAGGTCTAAGACGGGAAGTTCCAGCTTCAAGACAGGCCTGACCAACAGGAAGACCTCGTGCAACCAGAAGCCCTGTATAATCAACAAGAACGATACCGTTATTTACAACAATACCTACAAGCATTACAAGACCAACCATTGTCATAATGGAAACTGTCTGTCCCTTTAAGAAATAAATCAACAGTACACCAATAAACATAAAAGGAATTGTAAAAAGATTTATAAAAGGCTTTTTGAAGCTGCCATACATTCCGGCCATTACACCAAAAACAAGCAGAACGGCAAGTACAATAATCTTTGAAAAGAGGATTGCCTGTTTTTTCATGTTTTTCCAGGCGCCCTCAAAGCTGATGTTTACATCTCCTGAAAAAACGCAGTTTTCGCGAATTGCCCTTTTAATCTGAGCTTCAACATCAGAAGCATTTTCCTGCCCCTTAATGCCGGCTGTAATATGAATTGTGCGGGCTTTATTTTCATGATTGATAGAGGTTGGACCATAGTTTTTCTTTACGCTGGCAAAATTAGCAAGAGAAACAAGTCCATTCTTTCCCTGCACCATAATTTTTTCAAGATCAGGAATGCTGGACTTATCAGCCTTCTGGTAGGAAATAATTACATCATACTCATTGCCACTCTGGCGGTACTTTGTAGCAGATACGCCAGCAACACTCCCGTTAATTTCATTGGCGGCAGCTTCTACACTCACACCAAAGGAATAAGCGCGTTTCCTGTCAATTTCAATTTCCAGCTGAGGAAGCCCGTTTTTCATATCCATCTTTGTATTGGTAAGATTAGGCATTTTCTGCAGCAAGGCAAGAATCTGCTCGCTGGCAAGTCTTACATTTTCAATATCATTTCCTTTTACGGCAATATCAATATCGCTTCCTGCCATGCTTTCCATGCTGTCTGTAGCAAAATTAAACTGGATACCAGGAAAATCCTTAAAATGCTCTTCAAGCTTTTGTTTAATCGTGCTGGAAGTATCAATCTGTTTTTTTGCAGACGGCAAAAAGATAGAAATATTACCAAGATTTGACGCAAAACTGTCTTCCATTCCGCCAGAAACTCCGGTAGAAGCAAGAACAGTACGATAGCCCTTTATTTCATCCTGAATAATTTTTTCAAACTGATGAACCACGTCCGTAGTCTTTTCAAGAGAAGTTCCGGTTGGAAGGGTAATATTCATTGTAACGCTCTGCCCTTCCGACTCGGGCATCATTTCTATGTGCAGGAATGGCACCAGGGCAAAAGATGCTGCAAGAAGTGCAAATGAAAGTAGAACTGTGCGAGCCTTATGCTTCAAAGCCGCAGAAAGAATCTTTTTATACACCTTCTGTATTGCATCAAAGCCTTTGTCAAAAAGTCCGTAGAGGAAGACAAGGACCTTATTTCTTACAGGCTTTTCTGCACGGTTTGTAAGGGGCATATAATGACCTGATAGAACCGGTACAAGGAAGATTGCAACAAAAAGACTTGAAACAATAGCAATTACAATTGTGTAAATCATATCCTGAGCCATCAGTCCGATAAAGCCAAGGTCTTTCATAAAAAGCAGGAAAGGAACAAAAACAACGATTGTAGTAAGGTTTCCTGAAACTACAGAAGAAATCATTTCCTGAGTTCCCAAAATTGCCGAAACCTTTGCTTTTGCACCACGCATACGGTAAGAATAAATGTTATCAATCATAACAATAGAAGCGTCTACAACCATACCAATTCCCAAAATCAAACCTGTCAAAGTCATAATATTCAGGGTAATATGCAAAAAGTTCATGGCGAGCAGGGTTATGATGATAGAAAAAGGAATTGAAATTGAAATAATAAAGGTTGATTTAAAACTCTTAAGGAAAATAAAAAGCACCAGAATTGCAAGAAGGATTCCCTGCCAGGCACTTGAATAAAGAATTTTAAGCGTATCGCGGATTTCTACTGAATCATCAGAAATAATTTCCAGCTGAATGTCAGAAGGAAGAGAGGCTTTTACTTCTTCAATTTTTTCGTAGAGGGCGTCGGCAACCTTTACGGAGTTGGCCCCCGACTGCTTTTTTACGGAAATATAAACACCAGGCTGACCGTTTATAAAAACTTCGTCGCTTGCGTCTTTGTAGCCCATATAAACACGGCCCACATCACTAAGGCGGATTGCAGTGCCGTTTACAGCAGAAAGCACAGTATCACCAATTTCTTTTACAGAAGCATACTCCCCCTTTGTACGAAGAACATAATTCCAGGTATTTTCTGTTATTTTTCCACCACCCAAATCAAGGTTTTCGGCTGCCAGTCGTGCAGAAATATCTGAAACAGAAAGATTATAAGCGGCAAGACGATTCTGAGAGAGCTCTACACACACGCAAGGAGTTCGTCCACCATAAACAGAAGCCTGAGAAACTCCGTTTGCCTGTGCGAGTACGCGTTTTATTGTTTTATCTGCAATGTATTTTAGCTCGTTATCACTACGGTTTCCATGAACTGCAATATCCATAACCGGCATATCATTTGAATTTTCCTTAAAGATGCTGGTTTTAACATTTTTTGGAAGCATCTCCTTTACATTTTCAATTTTGTCGCGCACTTCACTGGCAGCAGTTTCCAAATTTGTACCATAGTTATATTCAAGGCTGATTGTACAATAGCCTTCTTCTGAGGTAGAAGTCATTTTTTTAAGGTTAGAAAGACTCGAAAGCTCTTCTTCAAGAACTGTAGTAACGGCACTTTCTACAGACTGGGGACCTGCATTTTCGTAGCTTGCAGAAACCATTAAAAAGGGTTCCTTAACATTCGGCATAAGGTTTACTTCAAGATTTGTGAAGGTAAAAAGTCCTGTTAAGGCAATTAAGGCAAAAATAATGACGATTAAAACTGGATTACTAAGTGTTTTTCTTGTAATGTTCATAGTTTATTCTCCTGCGATATTAACTTGGCTTCCGTCCTGCAAAGTCTCAAAGCCCTGAATAACAAGGCTTGAATTCAAGTTTTCACCTTCGCAGAATTCTATAATTGTGCGGTCTACAATCTCTTCGCCAGTTTTTATTTCTGTAAAGTGAACCTTTGAATCCCCCTGAGCAATCAGATATACATATTTCTTACCGCTTTTTTCTATAATGCATGAGCTTGGAACAGAAAGAACCTTCTTATATTCTTTTAGATAAAGCTTTACCCCCGCAAACATACCGGCATTTATGCGGTTGTCGGCATTTTTGAAGGTAAGAAGCACTTCTTTAGTGCGGCTATCTTCGTCCAAGACTGGTGAAACTTCTGCAACTCTGGCTTCAAACCTTTCTTCTGGGTAGGCTTCCAGAAAAACGTCGGCTTCAAGCCCGGGCTGCAAAAATGATACATAACGCTCTGGAATATAAGTTGTAATCTGAAGCTTAGAGAGGTCTCCAATTGTAACGACAGCTGTTTCTGTATCTACCCTTGTTCCCTCTTTAAGTGGAATAGAAATAACTGTTCCGCTGATTGGGGACGTTACCTCGTTTAAGGCATAACGAGAGCCGGGAACGGAAGGGTCCACATAGGCAATAACATCGCCTTTTTTTACCTGAGAGCCCAGATGAACAGCGGTACTTGCAATCTTTCCCTGAATAACCGGATAAACGCTCATAGATTTTTCTGCACGAATGTTTCCGTTTACTTCAATAAATTTTCGCAGGTCAGATTTTTCCAGTTTTTCTACGCGAACTGCCTGAATCAGTTTTTCAGGCTCATCAGAACCATTGCCCTCTGTCCCCTCTGCCCCGTTTTTTGAACAGGCAGCAAAAGCCATCATGCTAAAGGCAAGAACAATTTTATACAAGTTGATTTTTGATAAGCGTTTCATCTTATTTCTCCTCTGAATTAAATGCAGAAATTCCGCATAGTTTTTCTAGTGATATATAAAGCTTTAAATTTTCCAGAATATCGTTTTGAAGACTCAATTTTGCTTCAAGATTTTCTTTGGACGCATTCTGCATAGAAAGAAACTCCGTCATTCCCTTTGTGTAGGCAAAGCGGGTCGCATCATAATTGGCCTGGGCAAGCTTTACAGAATCCTTTAATGAATTAATACTTTCTTCTTTCTGCTCCAGAGATTCTATGATATAAGAAAATTCCGCCTTACTAAGTTTTGTTTTTTCCATCAGCTGAAGTTCAAGGTCTTTTACAGAATCCTTGGCTGCATTAATTGAATCTGCTCCCTTAGAAAAAGGAAGAAGATTTTCAAGAGGAAGTGAAAGTCCTAGAGAAGCTGCCTGCTTTGAAGGAGTTACTGAATAAGACAAAAGAGCACTAGGACCGTAAGCTGTAAGACGGGCAGCAGAGACATCTTTACGGGCACTTTCAACTTTTTTTTTCAGATTAAGGACAGAGGGCACTTCCTCATTTTTTACAATTTCTTCAAGTTCGCTTTTCTTTTCTTCATCAAAAAAGATAGCATACTGACTTATAAAATCTTCCAGATTTCCATTCAAAAACACTTCTTCACTATCAATTCCAAGAAAAAGGCAAAAGGTTTTTAAGTCATTTTTATAAGCAAGCTCCTGAGATTTTAATTCTGGCTTCATTTTTTCGTAAGAAAGCTTAGAAGAAAGATACTCCATTTCTGAAAGTGTTCCGCGGCGATATCTTTCCTCATTCTGTTCAGCCTGGCTGCGGGCATTTTCAATATTTTCCTTCAAAAAATCCAGGTTTTCTTTTGCAAGAAGAAGGCTAAAATAAAGTTCCTTTACCTGAGAAGTAATTTCACAAAGAGCTTCATCAAAAGAGATTTGATTTGCTTCATAATCAAGCTTAGCCTTTTTTATCACAGCAAAAAATTCTGCACCAAAAGAAAGAGAAAGCTTAGCTTCCAGGCTAAAATTATTCGTAAATTCCGGCAAATCTATATCGTCATTTGCAGAAAGAGACACAGAAGGCAAAATTGAATTCCAGGCATGGTCAGCACTTCTTTTTGCTGCTTCAAGGGAAATTCTTTCTCTTTTTACAGAAAGATTATTTTCCATTGCAAGTGCTAAGGCGTCATTTAAAGTAAGCGACCTGGTCTGGGCAAAAATGCCGGCAAGACATAGGACAAATATTAAAACTGAAAAAATAAATTTTCGCATAAAAAAACTCCTGTGTGATACACACTACAGGAGCACGCTTTCATTAAAATTGACCGAACCTTTCCAAAACCTTATTTTTTTTCAGTTTTATCAGAAGACTGCAATAAAGGCTTTTGTATATTCAGGCGGCAGTTTTTCATCCTTTTGAATAAAAATAAGACTACCACCATGCTTTTCCATTATTTTTCGGGCAAGAGCAAGCCCAAGCCCGCTACCATTTGAACTTCTTCTAGAAGAATCACCGCTTACAAAAGGTGTAAAAAGCTTTTCGGCAAGATTATCTGAAAGAGCCTGCCCTGAATCTGCAATCATTACCCTGCCATTTGTTTCCATTCGTACAAAAACCCGAATTCCATCTTCATTATGCTTAATTACATTGTTCAAAAGATTTGCATAAACACGAGAAAGCTCAACCTTATCAGCCTTTTTCATTACAGGAAGCTCTGGAATTTCAAGTTCAAGCTGAATATTTTTTTCTTCATATTCTGTATAGACATCAGCAAGGCAATTTCTTAAAAGCTCAGCCGCATCTACCATTTCAAAATGAAGCTGATTGTCTGCACTTTCAAGCTTAACATATTCAAAAAGGCGGTCTATTAAAGCATTCATCTTCACTGCTTTACGGTTAATTGTTGTAAAATATTCCTTTTTCTTTTCCTCATCTTCAATAATTCCATCCGAAAGAGCCTTAGAAAAACCAATGATACTTGTAATCGGCGTTTTTAAATCATGGGCCATGTTTGCAAAAAGCAGAATTCTCTCGTTTTCTGCATTACGCTTTACCTTTTCTGCATCTTCCAATTTTTTTGCCATATCATTAAAAGCAGTTTTTATTTCATCAAGTTCATTTTGAGCAGAAAAGTCAATTTTTTCACTATAATTTCCTTCAGAAACCTGATTTAAGCCACTTATAATTTTTTTTACAGGCTTATCTACCCTCTTAATCAAAAAGCGGACAAAGGGAATATTCATTATTACCAGTAAAAGCAGCTGGATGCAGTTTACAAAGAGATAAAACTTAAAAGGAAAATCTACTCCCCTTTTATCTTCAAGATAATAAAGAATTTCATAAAGGCCGGATGTGATAAAAAACCAGATAACAAGTTCAATGGCCATGTAAAGGAAAATCTGAAACTTAAGCTTTTTAGACTTCATTTTTGCTTATCCCTGATTTCTACTCTTGAATTTCCATACGATAACCAAGCCCCCGGATATTTTTTATCCAGAGTTCAGAGCCAAGCTTTGTCCGAAGCTTACTCAGAGTGACCATAATACAATTGTCTTCAACATAAGTGTTTTCTCCCCAGCCAGCTGCGCTAATCTGAGCTTTTGTAAAGACTCGGTTTGGATTTGACATAAAAAGCTGAAGAACATGGAACTCTGTAGAAGTAATTTCTATCTGTTTTTCGTTTTTGAAGAGGAGACACTGTTCCAGGTCGAGTTTCAAAGGTCCCGCAGTTATAATTGAAGAAGTTTTTAGCGAAGAATCAGAAGAAAAACGGCGGATATTTGCTTTTACACGGGCACATAATTCCAGAGGATCAAAGGGTTTGGTAACGTAATCATCGGCCCCCATATCAAGGCCAAGAACCTTGTCGGAAGAAGAAGTCCGGGCAGTCAGCATAATAACGGGGATATTTGATTTTTCACGTATTTTTTTAAGCAGCTGGAAACCGTTTAATTCTGGCATCATAACATCCAAAATTGCACAATCTAGTTTTTCTGTTTCTACAATGCCAAGTGCCGTAAGGCCATCAGAAGCAATACAAAGTTCAAAACCATCTTTTTCAAGATAAAGTCTTAAAAGCTCTATTACCTCTGCTTCATCATCTGCAACTAAAACTCTATACATCCGAAGACCTCCGAAAATACTATTTTACATGCTGATAATAAAAAGCCAGGATTTCCAGGATTTTAACACAATCTTTCCAGAATCTTAAATTTTTCCTCTTTCTTTAAGGATCTTTTCTACGTACTCTACCATCTCAAAAACAAGCTTATCACAATGAGTCTTTCTGGGAATACCAAGTGCGGCATTAGCACGGAGTAAATCACCACAGTTTACCATATCATCCTGGCGGGCCTTAAAATCTTTTATAAGCTGCTGGGTTGTTGCAGGGTCATCTACGCCAAAGAGTCCGAGCACCATAAGGCCGCCGGTAATTACACCGCAGGTAAGCCCGCTTTTCATGCCGCTTCCAAAAGCAGCTGCAAGTTTATATGCAGTTTCGTCATCCATATCAAGGGATTGGGTAAAAGACATTAGAAGGGATTGAGTGCAATTGTGGTGAGGCTCTGTAATTGCACGAATTTCTTTTGCACGGTCAAGATATTTGCTCATTTTTTGCTCCTATAAAATAGTTTCCCGGGTCAAGCCCGGGAATGACATTTAATTATCACGTTCAGGAATAAATGATTTTTATTCCTCCCACTTTGTGTATTTGTCACATTCAAGAATCTTTTTTGCGTTAGCAACACGCTCAAGAGTTGGACTTTCTGTATCCTTAAGAGCATAATCAATACCAAGATCCTTGTATTTAATAGCACCAAGACCGTGATAAGGAAGAACTTCAACACGCTCAACATTATGCAAGGTGCGGATAAAGTCACGGGTTTGTGTAAGATATTCGTCATTATCAGTCCAGCCTGGAACCAGTACGTGACGTATCCAGATTGGCTTTTTTATTTCGTCCAGATAGGCAAACATTTCTCGGATATTTTTTCCAGTTTGACCTGTAAGTTTTATATGCTCTTCTTCGTTAATATGCTTGATATCCATCAAAAGAATATCTGTTACTTCCATAAGCTTTTCAAACTTTGCAAACCATTTTTTGTCAGTCTCTGAAGCATCTGGGGCGCGTCCGTTTCTAAAAGGTCCGCCGGCTGTGTCAATACAAGTATTTATACCAAGCTCCTTAAAACGGGTAAAAAGTTCAATTAGAAAATCAATCTGAAAAAGAGGATCACCACCACTAACGGTTACACCACCCTTTTTACCCCAATATTCCTTACAGGACATTGCTTCATTAACAAGCTCTTCTACAGAATAAAGCTTTCCATCTGTCATTTTCCAGGTATCAGGATTATGACAGTAAAGACATCGCAGCGGACATCCCGAAAAAAAGATAATAAAACGGCTGCCAGGTCCGTCTGCACATCCAAAACTCTCTAACTGGTGAATATATCCCTGCATAATTTTCCTCTCTTATAAAATATAATAATAAATCAGCTACAAGTAACGTTTAAAAGTATACACTATTTACGATAATTTTTCCCTCTTTCAATAAAATTCATATGAGATTTTTGCTTTCCTGTAAGGGGCCGCTTAGAAGCAAAATCCTCTGATTTTTTATAATTTTCAACAGGTCTTTTAGAATGATTATTAAATGAATCCCCTTTCTTTACATATTCATTCCAGGCAGCAGGCTCCGGCACTTCAAATTTTAATTTTTCCCCGGTAAAAGGATGAGTAAATTCCAAAGTTCTGGCATGAAGACAAAGACGATTAAAAGGATTTGTCTGCGCTCTGTGCTCTTCATCTCCCGCTATAGGATAACCATGAGCTGCTAGATGGGCTCGAATCTGATTCTTCTTTCCTGTATCAAGAGAAAGCTCAAAAAGAACATGACTTTTTCCCTTTTCCAGCATTTTATAATGAGTTCTGGCAGGCATAGTCTTAAAGCTATGTCCTGACTTATCTAAAGCCCCTTCTTTGGGAACAAAGCCTATGTTATAAGCATTCTGCGATAAATCATCATCAATAAGACCTGAATCAGAAAGAGGATTTCTGCGGGCCTGATAAGAGATTTCTGCAAGTGCATGGTATAAACGCTCGCTTACCATCTTATGCCAGCTGTCCATAATTTTTTCCTGAGCCTGTTCATTTAGGGCAAACATCATTACCCCGCTGGTATCCCGGTCCAGGCGATGAACGGCGTAAGGCTTGTGTCTGGCATTAACACTTCCCCTCTTTCTGAGAATATCTTCCAAAAGAGACTGGGCAGTTCGCCATTTACAGCCTGAATAAGGAACACTTAAAAGTCCGGCAGGCTTATTTATTACTACAAGCCACTGATCCTGATACAAAATCTCTATCTTTTCCATAAGTCCGCGTATTTTAGCATTTTACCGTGAAAATAGCCACATCCATAAAAAAACCGCTCCGGCAAAGCGAAGCGGTTTTTGACATCTGTCATTCCCGCGCTTGACGCGGGAAGCAACGATTACAAACTTGCGTGAGTCGCAGCCTTCGGCTGCTTCACGAGTTTGCTTGCGCAAACTCGCATGTTCACACTACATTCAAACTAGAGTGACGCATGACATGTTCTGGCAATTACGTCGTCCTGCTGTTCCTTTGTAAGGTTGATGAAG
>JAIKYB010000079.1 GCA_024683675.1 Treponema sp. | reverse complement strand
TTGTACATGCTTTCTGCAAACATTGGAGGAACAACAAATTTTCCGGAACAAATTGCCTTTGCATTATAGGTAAAGGTTTGAATTTTTTCTGTAACTGTCGTATAAATTACAACTCTGTCTTCTCTGATTTCAACATAATCTGGCTTCCAGGCGTTGTCCTTAAAGCTTCTGATTGATTCAATGTCGCTTTCAAGTCCTGCGGTCTGTAAATCAACCAGTGCAATATTATTTTGAGTGCCGCTTAGTGAGCGTACGGAAATCTTAACCATAATGTCATCTCCAACCTTTACAGAAGAAAGTTTTCCTCCTTCAAGATTGCAGAATTCCCTTGTAATTTCAATTCCACTCTTAATTTCCTTTTCCGGAAGCTGATTTTCAAAGCCTGCAACAATAGTCTGGTAGAACATAGGGAAGTTTTTGTCTGAAACAAATTTAATCTTTTCATTTCCGGCTGCAAAATCAGAGCTCATTACAGGGGAACCCGAAATAGTCAAAGGATTTTCTGTCTTTCCCTTTACTTCAAATACCTTGTAATTATCAGGACTTGCAGAGTAGGCCCAGCTTTCAAAGGCTTTTATTGCAGTTGCTGTAGACATAGTGTTGTAGTAAGGGGCCTGAAGATAATTGCAGAAATTTTCTATTAATTCGGCATCAATAGTCTTTAATCTTTCAGGGAAGTATTCTGAAACTATATAAATATAAGTTGCAATATAAGAAAGACTGCAATTATAAATACTGTCGTAATCAAACTTATCAATCTTCCTTTTTACCTTTGCAAGAATTGCATCAGCCTTTTTGTTTTGTTTAAGCATTGCATAGCTTGCTGCCAGATAAAGACCTTCATAATCTGTAGGTGTGAAATTCTTCCTGTTAATATCATTTTCAAGCTTTTCTATATAGCTTGTTGTAATGATTTCCGCTTTAGTAAGAACATAAATTGCATAAGCTCTTTCATAAATGTCTACACTTGAATCCTCTTTACCGGAAGCAAGATTTTTTACAGCATTTATAACATCACTATAGAAGGAAGCTGGAACATAGAAGTTTTTGTTTCTTGCTTCTGTAAGGAATTCTGCAACATAAAGAGTGATAAATGGATAAGACTCACTTTCATTTGTCCAGTAACCAATATTTCCATCAGCCTTTTTTCTGGACTGCAAAATATCAATTGTAGAGCCAACCATTTTTTCTGCGTCCTTTCTTGTTTTTCCTGCGGCTGTGACAAAATCTTCATATAAATAAGGATAAGTCTGACTTGTTATTTGTTCAGAACAGCCATAAGGGTATTTTTCAAGATAGAAGCGTAAGCCTTCCATAAAGGCTGCCGGAATATTTGCAACCGAAGCACTTCTTTTTGCATATTCTTCATAGGTTGGATGATTTACATCTGCGACAGCTTCCTTTTTATCTGTGCTGCCAGAGTTAATCCAGATTTGATAAGGCATGGCAGGTCTTACACTTAAGCTTGAAGTAAATTTAGAGCTTTCACTGTCATCACTTGCAGTAAAGGTAATTTCACCGGAACCCAGTTCATTTTTTGCCTTAAAGCGCAGATTTACAGTGGCATCCTTTCCTTCAGAAATCTTAAGAGTCTGATTTTTATTGCCCAGCAATTCAAGCTGCTTACTTGTATCTATTTTTAGGGTAACAGCCTTGTCCGAACCGCTTCCCTTATGATTATTTGTAACTGTTACAGAGACATCAAACTCATCACCAGGACTTGCAGTAGTTGGTGTATTTGGCGAGATAATAAAGGTATTTCTTGCCTTTGTTGTAGTTTGGGCCGCTCCAATAGTTTTATTTGAAACAGCAACTGCCATTACCCGAAGACTTCCGTTAAAGTAATCTGGTACATGATAGGTCAATTCATGCTCGCTTGAGTCAGTATCAAGTATTCCAGACCAGAAAACTACCGGTTTATTTTGCTTTCGTTTGAAAGGATTTAAGTTGCGGCTTAATTCATCCATTCCGGCACCACCTCCGGTTGCCGCCATAGTCTGCAGAATCTCGTATTCCGGCAGAACCAGGTCAAGAATCTGGGTAGTAGATACTTCAAGGGCTCTTTTCTTAAAGAATTCTGCCAGTGGATTTGGCATAGAATAACCGGCAACCTGAAGGATTCCTTCATCAACTGCGTAAACTACAATTTTACCCTTATCAGAAGATGAATATTTTATTGTAAGGTCGCTGCCAGATTTAACTTCTTCCGGCACTGTAAGTTTGATTTTATTTGTTCTGTTTTCCTTATCAATAGAGAAAGGAATTGCTCCATAAGAGAATGGACTCATAAAGATTTCGTCTGAATCAGCAGCTCGAGTGAACATTACATTGATATAACCATTGCCTTCCATTCCTTCTGGAATCTGAATAGTCTGCTCTGTTGAAAGATTCTTTGTAGAGAACCACTTGCTTGCGTAAACCTTATCACGTTCAACAGTAATAAGACCGGCTCCTGCATAAGGGGCCTTTATAAAGATTTTTGCAGTCTGGCCAGCTTTTAAATCACTTGATTCCAGGCGGAGTTCAAGTTCTGCAGTGCGGGAAAGACTTCTTGTAACGTTTTGAGTTCCGGCAACAGAGTAGGTGAAGCTATTGAATACAAGTTCAGAATCATCAAGAAGGGAAACCTTATATTCTCCTCCATTTTCAGTAGGCAGGAAGTATTCAAAACCATCCTTGCTGATATCAATTTTTTTAGAATCAAGAGGATAAGATTTTTTTACAGACTGATATTTATACTGTCCGTTATATTGCTTTACAAGAGTTGAAACATACTTTATTTCTTCAATCTTAAGAGTAATATCCTTTACATCAGTTCTTTCCAGATTCTGGTCTACAGCTATAAAATCAATTTTGCGAACAGAATCTCTGGAAATATAAGAAAGAGAACCGTCTGCCTTATAACCGATAATATATTTTAGAGGAGAAACATAAGTTCTTGCTGTATGAGAAACACTTCTTCCTCCTCCCTTTACAAAGCCTTCTGCATAGAAATCAAGACAGTAGGTTGCTTTTTCAAATTTTTCAGTGTTCAGGTTAAAAGAAGTTTCTCCATTTTCATCTGTTGTCTGGCTTCCAAGGAATTCTTCAAAGCTCTTGCCCTTGTTATAAGGGTCAGAGAATCTGTAGTTTGCATAACGGCGCAGGGTAGGGAAGCCTGGTGTAAGGGTCATCTGGGCCTTAATTTCATTTCCTGCAGCGGGAGTTCCAAAAAGATTTTTCAGACTAACGCTTCCTTCTACCTGACCTGGATTTATCCAGCCGGCATTTGGAAGCGGATTAAAGCTTGCCGCAATTTTAAGGGTATCAGGAAGGAATTCTTCAACTTTTACCTGTGTACTTGTAAGATAATGAAGCTCTGTTTCTCCATTTTCATATTCCATTTGTCTGTAAACATTTACCAGATAAAGACCTGTAGGGGAATAATCCTGGGTAGAAAAGTTAATTTCAGAAAAGCCCGAAGAATCCTGCTGGAATTGTTTTGAAAGAATTTCATTGCTTTTTGAATCATAAACTGTACATACAAAAGTGATGTTTGAAAGATCTATATCCCAGTCTCCGGCCTTTACAATAAGTCCAAGGTTTACTGAATCTCCTGGTCTGTACATTCCCCGGTCAGAGAAAAGGACTCCTGTCAGTTCATTAGGATTTTGCTTTCCGTACAATCCGCCTACATCAAAATTTGAATAATCCAGTCTTCTTCCATACTCTGAATAAGGCATAAAGGAAAGGTCATTATCGGTTCTTACTACAAAGGCAATTGGCTTGTGTTCTGCGCTGTAATCATCTGTGTTTAAATATGGAAGTATTGCGTGCCCTTTTTTGTCTGTGGAAATTGTCACAAGAGCATTCCCGTTTAAGCCGATTATACTTACTCTTGCATTATTTACAGGATTTCCTGTAGAAATAGACTGAACAAAGACATCTCTTTTTCCGTCTGCATTGCGTTTTACAATCAAACCCAAATCTGTTATAAGAATAAGTCTCTTGTCATTCATTCCTCCGCCAGAAACCTTAAAGAGGAAAAGTCCGTTTGTAAGGTTTTTATTATAATTTGGCTTCAGGTCATCAGAAAAATCATAAGAAAAATATGAAAGCTCTTCCTGTGAAGCATCATAAACTTTTCTCTTATACTGCTTGGATTCAGCAATGTTATTTTCATTAAAGTTATAGTTGCTGAAAGAGA
This sequence comes from Treponema sp., assembly GCA_024683675.1. Classification (GTDB taxonomy): domain Bacteria; phylum Spirochaetota; class Spirochaetia; order Treponematales; family Treponemataceae; genus Treponema_D. The sequence continues at coordinate 896 of JAIKYB010000079.1, read as the reverse complement.
AGTTTTTCATGTTTCCGTTAGACATGGAAACCAGATGATTAATATCCTTTGGCATAATTCTTGCAAGGGTATAGGTAACTTCATCGACTCCTCTGGAGTACATGGCAATTTTGTTACTGCCGGAAAGGGAAAGAATTGTTCCTTCAGAAAGAATGCCCAGTTCTCTTGGATATTCTTTTATTTTCAGCACTTCTGTACTTACTGAATCAAGTCTGTAGCCTCCGTGGAAGACAAGGCCTTCTGAGATTCTTACATAGATATATCTTTTTGGAGGGGCTTTAAACATAAAGGAATTTGAAGAAGCAAAAGGAGTTTCGGTTGGAATGGGAGTAAGGTCAAGTAAAGTTGACTGTGAAAGAACCAGTTCTGTAATTTGATCTGCATAATTATTCCACTGGTAATTTTTTACAGCCTCCCATCCCTGTTCAGCAGGCCGGTCAATAGGCAGCATATAAACCTTTATATGCTTTTGAAGTTCTTCTATAGAAATATCTCCCTTTGTTTCTATAAAAAGCATCTGGTCATAATTATTATCATTGTTTTTTACCAGATTATGGGAAATGCTTCTTACTTCTACATAATCACTAAGGCCTGGAATTTCAACAGTCGAAGAATCTGAACTTTTAGACTGGGCACTTTCGTCTGCACTTTTAATTCCGCTTTTTAAGGAAACTGTAAGGTCAGAGGTTTTTGGAGGGATTGGAATATTATCACTGGTAATGTAGGCTTCCGTTGCTTTTTTATTGAAGGAAACAGAAAAGCCTATATCTGATTTTACTGTGTTTTTACTGCCTTTTAATTCAAGAGAAAGGCTGATGAACTTTTCTACTAATTCCTTTTGCATAGGATTTGTGGCAGATAAAGTGGCATATACTCTTTTTATATTTGGATTAAGA
>JAIKYB010000048.1 GCA_024683675.1 Treponema sp. | reverse complement strand
GCCGGCCTCTAGATAATCCTTGAGGACTTTGATTTTCTTCTGCAGGTGGGCATGGATTGGCTGCGGGTTTTTGCCAGCTATAAAATCAAAGGCTTTGTACAAGGCCTGGATTTCTTCCTTAGTAATCTGACAGACAGAATGATCGCCCTGAATCAGAGCAAAAATATTGAAGCTGGTCTTTGGCATAAAAAAAATTGCCATAGAAGATTTTTGATTTTGCAGACTTGCCATCAGACTTTTGATTTTTTCTGCAAGAGGAGTCTGAAGATTTTTGTCGGCCAATTTAGGCAAAAGCTTTTCTTCAAGAAAGGCTAATTCGTCGTAAGAGTAGGCTTCTTCTTTTTTGATAATCTGGATTTCACAGGGCATAATAATTCCTTATTTTTATATCACCTTTACCAGTTCCCGGCAAAGCATTACTAGATTATAGCGGATTCCCTGTCGCTTATCCCAGGACCTTGTGTCCCAGTCTGATTGAGAAACATCATCGCCGCCGTAAATTATTGCGCCGTAGTCAAAGGAGCGGTATTGGGCAATTGCGATGCAGCCGGCCTGTTCCATTTCTACGATTTTTGCCCCCTCGGCTTTGCGGGCTTCGACAAGGGCTTTTGTTTCGCGGAACATTGCATCGGTTGTCCAGGTAATGCCTGTAAGATGAGGAATCTTATGCTGATCCATATAAGCTGTAATTTTATCTGTGATTTTTTTGTCAGTATAAATAAGGCGGGAAGGCTCGATGTAGCGGTAAGAAAAGCCTTCGTCACGAATTGCGCCTTCTACTACCAGAAGCTCGCCAACCTTTATGTTTTTATCTAAAACGCCGCCGCCACCGCAAAACATTACCTTTTTTGCACCACAGGCCGCAAAAACCTCAAGATTTCCCGCGCAGGCAGGACAGCCAACATAGCCCAAAGTAATCAAAACCTCAGGCTGGTCAGTAAAGTGAAAAATATCAACAGGATTTTCGCCGCTAAAATGAGTGTCCAGCTCAATCAATCCTTCTTTTTTAAGGGTTTCCATAACATCCGGGAAAAAAGTAATAATCAGCTTGTTGGTTTTAAATTTTTCAAGTCCCCACTTAAAGGGATTTACAACAGCGTCCTTGTCATCATCAAATTCCAGAACCGGAAAATCATTTTTTTTAAGCATAAGCTGGTCTCCTATTTATTTCATCAGTAAGCTTTCATTCAAGCGGAAAGCCTGATATTCTTCTTCCTTGAGAGGGAAATCCCAGCTGCCTTCAAAATGGGTAACGCTGCCACCAAAGCCTGTTTTGAATATGTAAAGACCGGCCATAGGAGAGGCTTTATCATTCGTTGGCGGAATCCCCATAAAATCATATTTTGTACAGCCTTGGGAGCGGGCAAAGCGGATTACTTCCCACTGAAGGCCATAGTTTGGCATACATTCCCTCATATCCATGCTGGAAGCCGCGTACATATAATAGGCATTTCTTCCGCAGATTGCAAGAATCAGGCCACTGAGCAGCTTTCCTTCCTTTTGGGCTGTAAGAAGATAAAACTTTGGAGGAGGAACCTGGGCATCTAAAGGAACAATCCCACTGTCAAAATTACAAGGCGACTTGTCCTGCAAAAAATCCTGATTCAAATTAAAAAGCTTTTCAAAATACTCATATTTTTCGCAGTAAAAGCCCTTGCGCTCTGCAGTATCTTTGTAGATGTCGTACATTTCCCGCAGGCGCTGAAAGATTTCCGGGCTCTGGGCATCGTAAATTGCAAATTCAGCATTTTCTCGGTAGGCACGACGGATGGAATTTCTGGTCTGCTGCCTCATATTTTTGAGCATATTCTGCGGAGTCTGCCTCAGGTTCAAAATGCAGGTGGAATTGCTAAGATGATTTGAAATTGCCTTTTTAAAATTGTGCAGCCGGGTTCCAAAGTTCATCATGATTTCCCGCATTTCAGTTCGGGCGTGATGCTCCTGATTTACCCATTCCAAATCATAGCGGATAAAAATGATTGAAGAAGGCAGCTGATCCTTAAGGGCAATCGAAAGCTCTTCCAGAAAGCCGGTTTTATCCTTTGGAATTACCCCTTCATTTGGCGCCCTCTGAACATAGGCATGGGCTACTTTTATTTTTGTTCTTGACAGATTCAAATATGCGTTATAATGTGTATATACAATATACACAATAAGTGTAACGGAGCGAAATATGAATCTGATTGAAGTTCAGGGCTTATGCAAAAATTTTGATGCCTTCCAGCTAAA
>JAIKYB010000239.1 GCA_024683675.1 Treponema sp. | reverse complement strand
CAGAAGATCTTGCAAAAACTGATTATCTTGGTTCAAGCCTGCAGGAAAGAATGAACGCCTATAATCCTATGTATTATTTGAACAGCACTTTTGACGGTTACAAAACATCTTCGGTTGCAAAATACTGGCGTATAAGAAGTGGCATTTTCCAGGGGGACACTGCCGTAAACACAGAAATGAACCTTGCCCTGGCTTTACAAAACTACGGAATTAAAAACATTGATTTTGAAGCGGTCTGGGGACAGAAGCATGTAAAGGCAGAACGTAGTGGAAACTCTACCCAGAACTTTATTGACTGGGTCAAGGAATGTTTGAAATAAATTGAAAGGGGCACAACTTTTAGCAGGCACTACTTACTAACAGTTTTGCACCTACAAAAGAAGGGGCCTCCTCATCGGAAGCCCCTTTTCATTTTTTTTACAAAAATGCAAAAAAACTTACATTGAAGTGTATCCGCCATCAACTGGTAAAATTACACCAGTTACATAGCTTGATGCAGGACTTGAAAGGAAAAGAGCTGCAGTATCAAGTTCGCCTTCGTTTCCATAGCGGGAAAGTGGAATCATAGTCTGAGCATTCTGCTGGAAGAAATCTGAATCCAGAGTTTCCTTTGTAAGAGGGCTATAGAAATAACCCGGACAAATTGCATTTACATTGATGTTATACTTACCCCATTCAGCTGCAAGACCGCGAGTCATATTTACTACTCCACCCTTTGCTGCGTGATATGGTGAACATGGAGCAACCTTGTTTCCAACCATACCATACATAGAAGCGATATTGATAATACGGCCATACTTTGCAGGAATCATTGCCTTCTTTGCAACGGCACGAGCCATACGGAAGGAACCGAACATATCAATATTTATTTCATTATAAAACTGATCATCGGTAATATCTTCTGCAGGTGCAACAGCTCCTGTTCCGGCATTATTGATAAGAATATCTATACGACCAAACTTTGCCATTACTTCATCAATAACTGCATTTACTCGGTCTGTATCTGTAATATCACACTGAATTGCCAATGTTTCAACTTTATATTCATCAGCAATTTCTTTAGCAACCTCATCAATCAATTCTTTTCGGCGGGCAATTGCAACAATTTTTGCTCCCTGATTAGCAAGAGCCTTTGCCATCTGCACGCCCAAACCAGTAGAACAACCAGTTACTATTGCAACCTGTCCTGTCAAATCAAAATATGATTTCATATAAACTCCTTTGTTTTTATATTCATAATTTATAAAGAAAAACGATTTTTGTAAAGTGAGTTAGGCTTTCCTAACATGATTTCATTACTTCATAAAATATTACACTTGAAGCCTGTGCAACATTCAGACTATCAATATTGCAGGCTCTTCCTTCCTGCATACCAGCCCAAGGAATTATTATAAGCTCATCACAATTAGTCTTAACAATATCACTAATTCCACTTTCTTCATTTCCTAAAACAATCATAAAAGGCTTATCGCCCCCCCTTTCCTGTCTGATAGAAGAAAGATCTCCAACTCCTTTTTTGGCCTCAAGAGAAGTTCCAATCCTAATCATTTTATCCTTCATGGCTTCCAGCAAACGTGCAGAAGAATTTACAGAATAGATATTTACATATTCCATTCCACCCTCTGCCACACGATAGCTGCTGGTTGTAATACTGCTCTGAGCTTCATCCAAAGGAATAATAATATTTTTGATTCCAAAAAAGGCGGCACTTCTTACAATTGCGCCAAAATTATTCGCATTCCCGATTCTATCAAGAAGGACTGCATTTTCTCCATTTTCACACCAGCTGTCTGTTATATCAGAATCCAATGGTTCAATTTCTGGAGCTTCAATCATAGCAACCACACCCTGATGATGAACAGTGCCGCTTAATCGCTCCAAATCTTCAGCCGGCTTCATATTATAAATTCCATGCTGTTTAGCCAGTTTTTTACACAAACCACCAAACAAAGGAGCTTTTTCTTCTGTAAAATAAAGGCGAGTAATCTTTTCCGGATGATTTTTTTCCAGTTTTTTAACAGCTGCAAATCCGCAAACTGCCAATTCATTTCTTTTAGTATTTTTCATATTCTGCTAAAAAATATACAACAAATTGCATTTAAATGATATATTGTACTAGTTAATTTGGTTTTTTAGAGGTAACAGATGATTCATAATACAAGAAAGGCTTTTACTCTTCTTTTAGCACTAGCATTTTCTTTTATTTTATTTGCACAAACTTCCCAGCCTTCAAATTTAATTTTTAGAGAATCTTACCGTCTTGCTGATGTTCAGAATCTTATAATGGCTCTTAATTCTGAAAACGTAGAAATCAGAAATTTCCGTGGATATAAAGTTACCATTGAAGCTTATAGTAATAACAGTTCAAAATGCCCTGTAATTAAACGTTCAAATAAATCAATCTTCATTGAACATTCCAACGAGCACCTTTATAAAACTGATTATTGTGATTTAGTAATTTACATCCCTTATGATTTTCAGATGAATTCTTTTGAGTTTATTTCTGATTCGGGATGTCTTGCTGCTCAGGAAATCTGGGCAAATAAGGTAACCGCCAGAAGCAATTCAGGTTCTGTTTCTTTTGAATCAATTACTACAGGTGATACTTTTTCAGCCAGCTCTTCTAAAGGCATTTTGAAGGTAGACAGATTTTCAGGTGAGTATTTTGAAATTACAAACGAAAACGGCTCTGTAGAAATGAACAATGTAAGGGCTGAATATTTTAATGCCAGCTCCGGAAGTGCAGAAATCTTTATTCAGCTTAGTGAAACACCAATTGCAGCAAGTCAGCTCAAAAGCAATCGTGGAAACATAATCCTGGAAATCCCTCAGACAGAAAGCTTTAATCTTATGGTCCTTTCAAATAGTGGAACCTTCCGAGACAATATCAGAAATCAACGATCTTCAGGCCGCGGAGAACACGAATACAAATACGGACGAGGTGGCGCTTTAATTACAATGCAGACTACTTCTGGTGATATTACTCTAGAGTAATATCCTTAATATCCATATTCCACCAGCCGCCATCTCTGCTTTCATCCCAGCTTGAATCAATTTCTATTCTCACAGGAATTCCACTTTCTTCATCATAGGAAACTGTAATATTTTCAGAAATTAAACCTTCAGGCGGATTTTCTCCAGTCTCCAGGGCTTCCTGATAAGCCTGATAAATACGTTCAAAAAGACTTTCTGCAGAAAAGAATTTTTCGGATTCTTCCAGAGATAATGCTTCTTCATCATCTTCATATTCACTTTCCAGCTGATGACTCGCAAGCCCGTCAACTATTGTTACTTTTACAATGGGACTTGGACCCCAATCCGCGTAAATTTTATAACTGTAGGAATACTTATCGCAATTCAAAGCTTGCCATTTTTCTTTTGCTGCCTCGTAAGCCTCTTTATCAAAATTTATATGATATTCTTCCGAAAAAAGCTTATATAACCAGGAAAAGGAGTTTTCGCAGGAAGAAAAAAGCAGAAGAATCAAAAGAGGAAAAATGATTTTTGAAAAAATCTTTTTGAACACAGTTTTATTGTAAGATAGACGACTGCAAAAAGCAAATTGAATAAAGAAAGGTGATGGGAACCGGGCGAGATTCAGACAGAAATCTGCAACAATGCTGACGAGAAACCGACAAGAAGCTGCCATGAAGCGGGCATAAAAGGACAGGAAGCTGACAGAACTTTATATTTCCAATATTTTGTCGGACAATATTGCCCCTAAAAACTAGTGTTTTTATGTTTTGAACCGACAGAACTGTTGTTTTCGCGTTTTCTGTCAGACAATTTAACTCCAAATAATTAGTGTTTTTATGTTTTAGACCGACAGAACTATTATTTTCACATTTTCTGTCGGTCATATTGATTAATATTGCCAGTAAAAAGGTCTTAAATTTCATTCAAAACTACTTTTCAGTCCGACAGAAACCGTTATTTACACAATTATATCAGACAAATTCATAAAACCTGTTAAAATACCTTGCATTATTGTCGGACAGAAAGCCCGTTTTTTACATTTCTATCAGACAAATAATAAAACTAAATATAAAACC
>JAIKYB010000206.1 GCA_024683675.1 Treponema sp. | reverse complement strand
GAAAGTACATTCATAAAATGGTTTGCAATTTCTTCTTCACTCTTATCTCCAAAGATTGTGAAGTAAAAGCCTGTACGGCAGCCCATTGGAGAAAGGTCAATTACTCCTTCCATTTCATCACGGATATATTCTGCCATAAGATGTTCCAGAGTATGAATTGCTCCGGTAGTCATGAATTCTTTGTTTGGCTGGCAAAAGCGGATATCAAACTTTGTTACGATATCTCCCTTTTCTCCAACTTTTTTTCCAGCAAGGCGTACAAATGGCGCTGTTACCTTTGTGTGATCCAGATTAAAGGAATCTACGTTATATTTCTTTTCCATATATCTTCTCCTGGAGCAGGGGCTCTTTAATAAGCTTCTGTTCCTTTATTTACAGCTTTTCAATCAGTTTGGAAACAAATTCTGCACTCATCTGAGCACAGGTGTCTTCATTAAAATCATAAGTGCTTGTAGCAGAATCGTCAGCACAGTCAGACATACATCTGATAATTACAAATGGAATCTTGTTTACTGTGCAGGCATGAGCAATTGCAGCTCCTTCCATTTCTACGCAGGCTGGTGCAAAATTGCTAATAATAGACTCTTTTACAGCCTTGTCTGCAATAAACTGGTCTCCTGAAGCAACTCTTCCGGTCTGAATTTTGTGTTGGCCGGCAAACTTGCTTTCCTTAAAGCTTTCTACTGCCTTTTCTACCATAACTGGATCAGCCTTAAAGAAGCGGTCCATCCCGGGAACCTGACCAATTTCATAACCAAAGATTCTTACATCTAAGTCGTGGTAGCAGGCTTCTGTTGAAACTACAAAGTCAAAAACTCCAAGGCCCTTTCCTGCGGCTCCGGCAATTCCTGTATTTATAATTTTATCAACATTGAATTTATCAGAAAGCATCTGAACGCAAAGAGCGGCATTTACTTTGCCAACTCCACTTTTTACAACAACCAATTCTTTCCCGCTAAGCTTTCCTGCAAAAAAGGTAAGATTTCCATATTCGTATTTCTGACAGTCTTCGAGCTTTGCACAGAGGGAACGAACTTCTACTTCCATTGCGCCAATTATTCCAATCTTCATATTCTAAATCTTCCTGATTTTATCTTTTGAGTTCTTCTTCCATTTCGTCTTTAGTAGGCTTTATATAGTGACGTTTTACATCATCAAGTAAAATGTCTTCCAGATGGAACTTTTTAATTGCCCACTGAACAGCCTTTTTATAAATAAGAAAGCCTAAAATCATTCCGCCGATAAAAATTACGACAGTTGAAACCTGAAAGGCAATCTGTACGCCCTGACTTTCAGGGTCAAAGCATTTAAATAATATTACTGCAACAATAAGGAACATTAGGATTATCAAAAGCAGAGTTTCCAGAATTTCAAATGCAGTTGCAGCAAGCATAAAAATGTTAGAGGTTCGTTTTTTATTGCGGTATTCAACCTGCTCCTTTTTTCTTTTTGCTTTTGCCTCTTCGTCTAAATCTTCCATAATAATCCTCCTTTTTTATTCTTCTGATTTTTTTTCTTTTTTCAAAGTGATTATAAATGAAATAATCAAAAGTATTCCGCAAACGACAACAGCAGAATCTGCAACATTAAAGGTAGGCCATCTTTGAAGCCCAAAAAGTCCGTAGAATTTTACGTCAATAAAGTCTACGACTCCTTCTGCTCTAAAAAAGCGGTCAATCAGATTGCCAAGACCACCGCCTACTATTCCGGCAATTGCCCATCTTTGCAGCTTTGTAAAATCATTATTTCTGAAATAAACTACAACCACCAGACCAATTACAATAAGTGGAAGTAAAGAAAAAAGCAGTTTGCGGATTGTTTCAGACCAGCTTGCACCTACGCTAAATGCAACTCCGGTATTTGAAATGTGTACAATGCGCAGAAAATCGCCAAAAAACTGAGCACCAATTGTGCCATACTGAATATTTTTTACTATCAGAGCTTTTGTCAGCTGATCCAAAATGATAACAACTGCTGTAAGAATAAAAGGCAGCAGCTTCTGTTTAAAATCTTTAATTGCCATGTTTAAAATATACTGGTTTATGAAGATAATTTAAAGTGAAATAAATCAAAGTCCTGTCGGAATATCTATAAAGCAGCTTTCCAGGCCAAGTTCTTCTTCAACTTTTTTCTTTAGAAGAGAAACCCCTATAATTTCTGTTCCATAGTGTCCGCCCGAAATAACATTTATCCCCATTTCTTCGGCGGTGTGGTATTGCTCGTGAGCAAATTCTCCTGTTATATAAGCATCCAGGCCTTCTGCCGCAGCCTGGTCAACGTCTTCACTTGCTCCACCTGAAATAATACCTATGCTGGTAATCTTCTCTTTACCAAAAGGGAAGGCCCTGCATTCTGTTTTAGTGACCGTCGAAAGAAGCTTGGCAACTTCTTCGGCAGTGAGCGGCTTTTCCAATTTTGCCTTTACTCCAATAGGCATTCCCCGCCAGCTTCCAAAGCCCTCTGCTTCTTTGAGGCCCATAAGTTTCGCCAAGCCAAAATTGTTTCCGTATGGATTATTTGCATCCAGCGGAATGTGATAGGCCAGCAGGGCAAGGTCATTATCCAAAAAAGCTTTTATTCGCTTATAATGCACTCCGGTAACTCTTTCACAGTGACCCCAGAAAAGTCCGTGATGTACCACCAGGGCGTCTGCTCCCATTTCTGCTGCTTTAAGGGCAGTCTGCTGGCAGGCATCAACTGCAAAGGCAATCTTCTTTATTTCTTTTGTTTCAAGTCCGCTGTTTTGAATCTGAATACCATTCAGGGAAGGGTCTCCCGGGAAATCCTCAAGCTTTAAAAATGCGTTAAAAAATTCATGAAGTTCCTTTACAGTCATTTTGCAGCCTCCTCATTTACAGCTTCACTTTCTTTTCCATCTTCTCCAGCTTCAGGGCTTTCTGTCTCTTCACTTTCTTTTATTTCCGGAGGAAATTTTTCCAGTGTTTTTTCTGCCATAAGCTTGGCTTCTGTAAAATAGTTGTCTTTTTTCAGACCCTTGTATCTTGCGAGGATAGGATCTGTCTGCTTTATGAAACCATATCCCGATGAAGTAAAGTCTGGAATAGTATTCAGAAAGAAGCTTCCTTTTACCTTAGATTTCTGTTTTATAAGCAGGTCGTTTATAGCAGTGTTTCCCATTGAATCGCTTACAAAGTAGTAAGCCTTGTCGGGACCGTATTTTTCCTGCAGCAGGTTTAACATTGCGTTTATTTCCAGAGAAATGTTGTAGCTGTAGTATTCCCTCTGAGAAGCAAAAAATGCAGGCTTTAATTCGCCCCTGATTACAAAGGCGATTCTTCTTAGAATCTTTATGTCTTCAATTGTATGCAGCCATTTGCAGTCATCAGCAAAAAAATCTGCAGAATAAACTGTAAAGCCCTTACTTGCTAAAAGCTTAAGATAAGGCTTGTAGTGCTCTGTGTCTCCTCTTTTATCCGGGAAGAAAAGAATTACTCTTTCATCTTCTGCATTTTCTTCTTTATTGACAGGCTCAAATTTGTAAACAAAGGCATCGGCTGAAGTGTAAAAGGGAGCCTTAGAAAATCCGCTTCTGAAATTACCTTCAAGTCTGTATTGACTTTCGTTTATATTCAATGAAGCATTGTTAAGTTCCAGTGGCGCAAAAATAACAATTCCAACAATTGCGATTGCAGATAATAAGGAAGTGACAATAGCCCAAATCATCATAAGAGGACTATAGTGGTCTACATAAAGATTTTCAGAATAACGGAAGATGGCGTGGAAGTTTGAAAGCAATACCAGCAGGGCAATAATAAAGCCCAGAGCTGTAAAAACTTCAATTCCAAAAGAAAAAATCTGAAGCAGAGCTATGATGAAGGTTGCTGGAGCCAATACTACCAAAGGGTCGTGACGGGCAGATTTTACAAAAAAAACACGGAAGTTTGTTATAAATAAAAGGATAAAAACCAGAAGTTCACCATAGAATTTCATTCTTTAATTATAATTGCCTAAAGGATTGTGGGCAAGTGGGACTTCCTAAAAAATGTTTTTCATTTTATAATCATATTTATGTCATACGAAGTAACAGCGACACGTAGGCGTCCGCAACAGTTTGACCACTTAATCGGTCAGGAATTCGTAGCGGAAACCTTAAAAAATTCAATAAAGTCTGGAAAAATTGCTCATGCCTATTTATTTTCTGGTCCCCGTGGATGCGGAAAAACTTCTACAGCTCGTATTCTTGCAAAAGCTCTAAATTGTCAGAATGGGCCAACTGATTGTCCTTGCGGTCAGTGTTCTAATTGTCAGGAAATTACAAAGGGTTCATCTCTTGATGTAATTGAAATCGATGGTGCTTCTAATACAAGTGTAGAAAATATTCGTCAGATTAAGGATGAAGTTCTTTTTCCTCCAAGTAATTCAAAATACAAGATTTACATAATTGATGAAGTTCATATGCTTTCTATTTCGGCCTTTAACGCTCTGTTAAAGACTATAGAAGAGCCGCCTCCATACGTTATTTTTATTTTTGCAACCACTGAGCTTCAGAAGGTTCCTGCAACTATAAAATCTCGCTGCCAGCAGTTTAATTTCCGGCTGGTTCCAATTGATAAGGTAAAGGCCTGTCTTGCAGAGGCTGCTGCCGAACTTAATATTAAAGCAGATGA
>JAIKYB010000127.1 GCA_024683675.1 Treponema sp. | reverse complement strand
GCTTGCAAGATGAAGTGTATCCATTGCATACATGATTCGTCGGTGAACTGGTTTAAGTCCATCACGTACATCTGGCAAAGCACGCTGTACAATAACTGACATTGAGTAGTCAATGTAAGCCTGCTTAACTTCATCTTCAATCGGGATTTTAATGAGAGATCCGCCTTCGGCAGTCTTGATTTCTTCCATCATTTTCTCCATCTATATTTCTTGTTTAAATTTCTATTAAAAAACCTTATGGTAAGTTTTAGCTTTAAAGCTTACACTTCCATCAAGTTTGGAATATTCTGTATCCTCATAAAAGGTCATTCCAAGTTTTTCCATAACTCTTCGTGAACCTTCATTGCCAACTGCAAAAGTTCCTGCAAGTACATGAACTTCATTTTTACTCTGAACATATTTCAGAATTGCTTGAATTGCCTCTGTTGTAAAACCTTTGTTCCAGTAATCATAGGCAAGGTTATAACCAACAGACCAGACGTCAATATCAGAATAATAGTAAAGACCACCACTACCAATAAGTTCGCCTGTTTCTTTCAAAACAAAACCATAATCAATTTTGCCTGCATCTTCATACAAACCTTCAATCCATTCCCGTCCATCTTCAGGACTTTTATACAAGGGATAAATCATGTATTTATTTACACGCGCATCCCCTGTCCATTTAAAAATTGCTTCCAGGTCATTAAGCAAAAGCGGACGAAGTATGAGGCGTTCTGTTTCTAATTTTGGTAATTCAATTTTTGCCATTTTTTTCCTAATATCTTTTATAAGGGGAAAGCCTTCCCCTCGCTCACACTTCGTTGTTCGCTACCCCTTCGCCTAGGGCTCCGCCCTAAAACCCGGCTAAATGTCCAGATTTGCGTAGCTGGAATTATCTTCGATGAAGCGGCGGCGAGGCTCTACTTCTTCACCCATACAAACGCTGAAAATTTTATCTGCAGCCATTGCATCTGGAATTGTTACTACACGCATTTTTCTGTGAGCTGGATCCATTGTTGTTTCCCAAAGCTGTTTTCCGTCCATTTCACCAAGACCCTTGTAACGCTGAACATCGGCCTTGTCTCGCTGATCTCCAAGAGCTTCAAGGGCAGCATCTCTTTCTGCATCACTGTAACAGTAAACAGGCTCCTTCTTTCCAAGCTGTACTTTGAAAAGAGGTGGCATAGCAAGATATACATAACCCTGTTCAATAATCTGTGGCATGTAACGGAAGAAGAAGGTCAAAAGCAAAGTACGGATATGTGAACCATCAACATCGGCATCGGCCATGATAATAATCTTATGATAGCGGAGTTTGTCGATATTAAAGTCTTTTCCGATTCCAGCTCCAAGAGAAGCAATTACCGGTTCAAGCTTATCGTTGTTAATTACCTTTTCAGGGCGAACCTTTTCAACGTTGAGCATCTTTCCCCAAAGAGGAAGAATGGCCTGAGTTTTAGGGTCCCTACCCTTCTTTGCAGAACCACCCGCAGAATCTCCTTCGACTATGTATACTTCACAGAGCTCAGGATTTTTCATTGAACAGTCAGACAATTTTTCCGGAAGACCAAAGCCATCAGACATTGTCTTTTTACGCATATTGTCCTTTGCCTTGCGGGCTGCAATACGAGCTTTGGCTTCATCAATTGCTTTTTTAAGAATTGCTTCAAGTGTTGCAGGATTCTGTTCAAAATAGATTGTAAGTTTTTCTTTTACAATCTGATCTACAATTGTGCGAACCTCTGTATTACCAAGCTTTTCCTTTGTCTGACCTTCAAACTCAGGTTCAGGAACCTTCATGGAAATTACAGCTGTAAGTCCGCTGCTTAAATCTTCGTAAGTAAGCTTTTCATCTTTATCAAGATTTTTCTTAAGCTTTTCGTTGGCTTCAAAGAACTTGTTCAAAACAAAACGAACAGCAGAACGGAAGCCTTCAAGATGAGTACCACCATCACGTGTGTTAATATCATTTACGAAGGTTCTTACATTTTCAGAATAAGATGAATTGTAATGCATAGAAATTTCTGTAATTACATCATCCTTTTCTTCTTTGATGTAAATAGGCTCAGCAGGAACTACTGCCTTACCTTCATCAATTTCTTTTACAAACTCATTAATACCGCCTTCAAACTGAAGCTTTTCTTCCTTTGGATTTTCAAGTCTTTCATCTCTGAAAATAATTACAATTCCACTATTCAAGAAAGCAAGCTCTCGAAGACGATCTTTTAAAATGTCATAATCATAGGTTGTAGTTTCAGTAAAAATAGTTTTATCAGCTTTCCAGCGAATAGTTGTTCCATGTTCATCTGCACTGGTATCACCAATAATTTCTACTTTTGTTTTTGGAATACCACGTTCATATTTCTGCTGATAAACGTGACCATCACGGCGAATAGTTGCTTCCATCCAATCAGAAAGAGCGTTTACACAGGATACTCCTACACCATGCAAACCACCGGAAACTTTATAAGAACCCTTATCAAATTTACCACCGGCATGAAGTCTGGTAAGAACTAATTCAAGTGCAGAAATTTTTTCTGTTGGGTGAATATCAACCGGAATACCACGTCCATTATCT
>JAIKYB010000101.1 GCA_024683675.1 Treponema sp. | reverse complement strand
ACCTGTTCTTCTGTTTCAACAGAACAAGGACCTGCAATTACAGGAATCATGCCATTTCCACCAAAGGTAACGTCTCCAACCTTTACGACTGTATCTTCTGGATGGAAGGCTCTGCTTGCCATTTTGTAAGGAGCAGAAACTCGCTTTACCTTATCTACAATTGGGAAAACTTCAAACTGTTCAGTTTCAATTCCAGAAGTATCTCCTAAAAGTCCGATAATTGTAAGGTTTTCACCTTTAGAAATATGAACACCAAGTCCTCTTTCTTTAATTGTGCTTACAAGCTCTTCTACCTGCTGATCACTTGTTCCATTTTTAAGTGTGATAATCATTTTCTTTTACCCCTATATTTGATTCTGGTATTTTTCAGCAGCTCCGTAAGAGTCCCTTCTGCCGTGCACTGCAAAAAAAAAGGAACTCTTTTTCAGAGTTCCTTGAAATTACCGATTAATTTACATCAGCATCTATCTTGCTAGAACTCTGCAATCCTTGAGAGAATAATAGTAATAATAGTATGCGTAAGCGATGTTTTTCATTTGAATTTACTGTACTGCTCCAAAGAAACTTTGTCAATAGGAAATATTGTTACCTTGCATTAACAAATCCTATTTATTATGTCTTACCTGTTCCAATCCTCTTTTAAACTGAGGAATGCGGGCGCAGGTAACCGTATGCATATCACTGCGGTCTCCTCTTTGCAGGAAGTGGTAAGCAACACCTGCAATCATTGCACCGTTATCGCCGCAAAGCTTGAGCGGTGGGAAAATGCAGTTTATATCATTGCGTTCAGCCAGCATAGCACGCAGCCTTGAGTTTGCGGCAACGCCACCTCCGCAAACTACCGTCTTTAAGCCGGTATCGTCTACAGCTTTAAGTAATTTGCCTACCAGTGTTTTAATTGCAGTTTCCTGGAAGGCCGCGCACATATTTTCTGTACTGTGCTCATAACCAGGCTGCCAGAATAAGTCGCACTGGTGAATAACTGCGGTCTTTAATCCGCTGAAAGAAACGTCATAGCGGTGTTCCTTTTCATCCAGCTTTGGAATAGGAAATCTGGCTGCTTTTGGATCTCCTTTTTTTGCAAGGTTATCAATAATAACTCCTCCAGGATATCCAAGACCGTAGAATTTAGCTACTTTGTCAAAAGCTTCACCTACAGAATCATCAACTGTTGTTCCTAAAATCTCTAAATCATCAAACCCATTTACTTTACAGATAATTGAATGGCCGCCGCTTACAAGCAGTCCTAAAAATGGATATTCCACATCTCTTTCAAGCTGTGCTGCATAAAGGTGTCCCAGCATATGGTTTATAGCAATAAAAGGCTTTCCTGTAGCCCATGCCAGGGTTTTCCCAAAGGTAAAGCCCACCAAAAGTGAGCCCATAAGGCCTGGTCGGTTTGTTGCCGCAATGGCATCTACCTGATCAAGTGTCATATCAGCTTCTGTAAGAGCCTGTCGAACAACAGGTAAAATCCATTCAGCGTGCTTACGGCTTGCAATTTCTGGTACAACGCCCTTGTAAATCTGGTGAAAAGGAATCTGAGTCGCAACAACATTGCTGATAATCTTCTTTCCGTCTTCTACAATTGCACAGGCTGTTTCATCACAGCTGCTTTCTATTCCAAGAACCTTCATATATACCTCTAATTCTTCTTTGCCTTAGACTTACTTACTAAGCTGAAAGTATATCCCCTTTCCTTAAGTTCTGGATATACATCCAAAAGGAAGGCTGGTAAAAAATCAGCCGACCAGATATGGCCAATCATTATAACGCTTCCATTGCGATTTGCAATATCAAGGCCCTTTTTAAGCTCCTTAAGGGCATTTTCGTCAGTCTTTTCGTTATCAAGAAAGATATTTCGTTCATAATAAGAATAGCCCAGAGCTTCGGCCACATAAGGAACCTTAGTTTCTGAATTTGTACGGCTATCAAGAAAGTAAATTCCTTCCTGAGAACAAACCCTCATTACAGTGGCCATTTTTTCGGCATCTGCTGTAATACCTGAGCCTTCATGATTATTCATTCCCGCAATTGGGGCAATTTCTGTTATATTCTGAAAGAGGGTAGAAATAATTTGGTCCTCTGTCATTTCTGGTTTTATGGCTCCTGGCCCAGGATTTACAGAGGCCTTTATAGACTGCATAGGCTGGTGGAGAATAACTTCATTTCCAGAAGCACGAATCTGAGCAGCGGCTTCTTTTGAATGGGCAAGCTGAGGAAGAACTGCAACTGTAATAGGGAAGGGCAGCTTAAGGAAAGACTTAAGATGATTAAGATTTTGACCTCCATCATCAAAAACAAATACCAGCTGGGCATTATTTTTTGCCATAGGAAAATTATATTTTGAGACAGTCTTTGAAGGAGCAGGAGCTGGAGTTGGCTTTGGAATTGGCGCCGGCTCCGGAACTTTGCTGTTTTCAGACTGAGAAGTTGATTCAGAAGGGGTCTTTTTTTCAGGGCTTTCTTTTTTAGCAGTCTCCTTCTTAACGTTCTCTTTTTTTGGACTTTCCTTTTTACTTTCAGTTTTATTCTTTTCTACTTTAGTGTCAGAAGTGTCAGATTTTTTGCTTTCAATCTGCTTTTCCTTTTCTTTTTTTTCAGCAGACTTTTTTTCAACTGATTTTTTTTCTTCGGGCTTCTTGTCAGGCTTCTTGCTCTCTGTTTTTTCAACAAATTCACTGCTTATTGATTCTTTTTTTTCAGGAGCTTGTGCTGCAATAGTTGTATATAGAAGAAGACCCATGCAGATAGTGATAATAATTGCACAGGAAATTATGATTTTATAGGCCGGGATATATGCCTTTCCCTTTTTTGCTTTAGATTTTCGAGTCTTTTTTCTTGTAGTACTTTTTCTTGTCTTTTTTTGATTTTGAGTCATAAGTGAAGAACCTTATTTTAGCCTTTTCCTTGATATATTTCAATAAATACGCTATTTTACATTAGACTAAGATTTAAGAGGATTAAAAAATGACTATTACTTGTCTTGATTTGGAAGGTGTTCTTGTTCCAGAAATCTGGATTGCTTTTGCAGATGCTGTTAATATTCCAGAATTACGTCGTACAACCCGTGATGAACCTGATTATGATAAACTTATGAAATATAGAATTGATATTCTTCGTGAACACGGCTTGGGATTAAAGGAAATTCAGGAAACCATCAAGACTATAGATCCTCTTCCCGGAGCTAAAAAGTTCCTTGATCAGCTTCGTTCCTGCTGTCAGACAATTATCCTTAGCGATACCTTTGAACAGTTTGCAGCTCCTCTTATGGAAAAGCTTGGTCAGCCAACTATTTTCTGTAATACTCTTCAGGTTTCAGAAAAGGGTGAAATTATTGGTTATAAAATGCGCTGTGAAAACAGTAAACTCACAACTGTAAAGGCTCTTCAGTCAATCGGCTATGAAACAATAGCTTCCGGAGACAGTTTTAATGACCTTGGAATGATTAAGGCTTCAAAGGCAGGCTTCCTCTTCCGTTCTACTGAAAAAATTATACAGGATAATCCTCAGTTCCCTGCATTTACAGAGTATTCTGAATTGCTGGAAGCTATAAAAAATAATATCTAGGAGAAGTTTATGAAAAAGCTTATTTCAGTTTTTGTTCTTGCATTTGCCTTGATTACATCTTCTTTTGCCATTGATATTGCAGTAGGCGCAAGAGGAATGCTTGGTGGTAATATTGGAGAAGATTATTCAGGATTTGAAGGCATTGTCGGAGGTGGCGGTGCTTACATTAATCTGGACCTTTTCTGGGGCCTTGGTTTTCAGGGAGAAGTAAACGTTGTTACAAACAAAATCGAAGTTTCTCTTGAAAATCAGTCAGTTACAACAACTGATTATGAAATAGTTGATTTTCCTGTAATGCTCTGGTACAACCTTGACCTCTTGGCCGTTGAGCTTGGTGGTGGTATAGGCTTGAACTTCAGTACCTTCAGTAATAGCGAATTGGAAGATACAAATAATATTGGACTTGCGGCCGGAGTAAACTTTAAATTGTTTATAAGCGACCACTTTGGCCTTGTATTTGGTGCTCATGGAGTGTTTGATTTCCTTCCTACAATTACTGTTACTACAGACGGAGATACAACAACTTATACAGCAAATGGTCCTTCTTATACTAGAAAGTCTATTTATGGAACAGCCGGTTTGGAATTCCGCTTCTAAACTGACCTTCTTAAAATAAATTACGGGGGTGGCCCTGTAGGAAAGTTTTTCCGGGGGCCTGAGATTATACCCTTTGAACCTGATCCGGTTAATACCGGCGGAGGAAGAAATGAAAAAGTTTTCATCTCTTATCGTTTTATCTATTATGGTTTGCGCTCTTTGTGTGAGCTGCAAAAAATCAAAAATTGATCCTGCCCGCGCTGCAGAAGTAGTTGTTTACACTTATGATTCTTTTATAAGTGAATGGGGGCCTGGTCCAGTTATTGCTCAGAAGTTTGAAGAAAAAACTGGGCTTAAGGTAAATTACGTAGACTGTGGTGATGGAATTCAGATTCTTTCAAAAGCAATCATTGAAAAAAATGACCCTTATGCAGATGTTCTTCTTGGTCTTGATAATTTTGTTTATCAGAAGGCTGCAGAAGCAAAAATCCTGGATAAGTTTAAGCCTTCAAACAGTAATGTAATTGCTTCAGGCTTAGTAGAGGCTCTTGGAAATGACTGGTCCCTTACTCCATTTGATTACAGCCCATTTGCAATTATTTATAATACACAATCTGGCGTAAATGCTCCAACTTGTCTTGAAGACCTTACAAAAGAAGAATATTCAAAGAAGCTGATTTTAATGGATCCTCGTACAAGTACACCTGGAAACGGATTCGATATGTGGGTTCGCACAGTTTATGGCGATAAGTATGATGATTATATGAAGCGCCTTACTCCTTCAATCCTGACTATGGCTCCTGGCTGGAGTGTTGGTTATGGAATGTTTACAGATGGAGAAGCTCCTTTAGTAATCAGTTATGTAACAAGTCCAGCTTATCATATTGAATATGATGAAGGGGACCAGTTTGTTGCTCTTGAATTTACAGACGGTCATGTAATGCAGGTAGAAGGAGCTGGTGTTCTTAAGGGTGCTAAAAATCCTGAGGCTGCAAAGAAATTTATTGAATTCCTTATCAGCGAAGAAGCTCAGAATGAAATTCCTCTTACCCAGTGGATGTATCCTTCTAATAAAAATGTGCAGCTTCCTGCCAGCTATTCAGGACTCATTCAGCCAAAGATTCTTAACTAAAATAAAGTGAATGGTATTCTAAGTGTTTACCTGTTCACGCTGAAAGTTGCCGCCATGTCTTTACTAGTGGCGGCTGCTGTGGGTATTCCCATGGCTTTCTTTACATCCCGCAGAAATTTCCCGGGCAGACGATTTATTCTGTCCCTTTCTGCGGTTCCTCTTTGTGTTCCAACTCTTATAGTTGCACTGGGATATGTCAGCTTTTTCGGCGTAAACGGTACTTTTAACAAAATATTTCATACTCACATAACTTCTCTTTATTCCTTTACGGGAATAGTAATTGCCCAGGGCTTTTACAACTTTCCTTTTATTACAGGAGTAATTACAGATGTATGGTCGCAGCTGCCCCAGGAGCAGAAATTTGCGGCCCGAATGTTGGGAGCCAGTGAGCCTCGTGTATTTTTTACTGTAACTTTACGCCAGCTTGCAGGGGCTCTTGCCGCTGCCTGTATGCCAATTTTCCTCTGTTGCTTCTTCAGTTTTATGATTGTTCTTCTGCTTTCTCCTCCTGGAGTTTCAACTTTGGAAGTGGAAATCTTCCATTCTCTTAGAACTACACTTAATCTTACAGAGGGGGCTAAGCTTGCCATTCTTGAAACTGTAACAACAATGGGAATAATGTTCCTTTATTTACAGCTTACAAAAAAGAGTCAGGCTTCTTCTTCAGATATTGATTTTGCAGTAAGACGCAAAAAACTCCCCCCAGCCGAACTTATATTTTTGCTGCCGCTTGAAATACTGATTTTTCTTTTCTTCCTGGCACCTTTAATTTCTGTGTTTGTGTCGGGGGCACCAAAGTTTGCCCAGGTTTTTTCTTCTCCAAGATTTTATTCTGCCGCCCTAAACAGCCTTTACATTGGCTGCTGCACAGGCTTTTTCTGTACCCTGATTGCCTTTGTCTATTCCATGGCAGTAAAGCTTTCCGGACATCAAGGTTCTGCTCTCCTTCAAACAATACCTATGCTGCCAATGGCTATTTCTTCTGTAGTAATTTCCTGGACAGCGGCCGTAATATTCCATAGGGGAAGTGTCCCTCTTTTAATATTTTTGCAAACCATGATGTACTGGCCTTTAGCCTACCGTCAGATTCAAAGCGGGATAAACAGAATTTCTCCGGAAACTGTTTCTGCAGCCCGTCTGATTTCCCGTGGACCTCTTGATGCTGTGCTAAGAGTTTATATTCCAGCCTCTTTGCCGGTTTTGCTGTCTGCCTTTGCCTTTACTTTTGCAACAAGTCTTGGTGATGCGACTATGCCATTAATTCTTTCTATCAGAGATTTTGACACTCTGGCTTTATATACCTACAAGCTTGCGGGCTCTTATCGTTTTGACCAGGCTTCTGCCTGCGGTGCATTGATTGCTTTTATAACTATGATTGTTGTTGGAGTGATAAAAAAATGACTTATTTTTCTGTAAAAAATCTTTATAAAAAATGGCCTTCTGCGACTGTAAACTTTTCTTGTGAATGTGAAAAGGGCTCTATGACCTGTCTGCTTGGTGCAAGTGGTTGTGGAAAGTCTACTATATTAAATATTATTGCGGGGCTGGAAAAAGCTGACAGCTTACCTTCTTCTGAAGGTCTTGAAATTACTTTGGATGGCCGACGAATAGAAAAGCTTCCTGCCAGAGAGCGTGAAATTGGTATGGTTTTCCAAAGCGGCGCTCTTTTTAATCATATGACTTTGCTTGATAATGTTGCCTATGGTCTGATTTCTAAGGGGATGAAAAAAAGTCTGGCAAGACAAAAGGCTTCGGCTTATCTTTCTAATTTTAATTTGCAGGGAATGGAAAAAAGAATGCCTCAAACCTTAAGTGGCGGTGAAAAGCAGCGTGTTGCTCTTGCCCGTACCTTGATTATGGAGCCAAAGCTTGTTCTTCTTGATGAACCTCTTTCTGCCCTTGATGCTGATCTTAGAAAAAAGCTTGCTGCTCAGATTTCTGCCTGGCAAAAAGAAATCGGCTTCACTGCCATTATGGTTACCCATGATGTAAATGAAGCCGAATCGCTTGCAGATAAAATTATTCGTTTACCTTCAACTAATAAATCATAGTTCCAATACCGCGGTCGCTGAACATTTCTATAAGAAGAGAATGTGGAACACGGCCGTCAATAATATGAGTGCGAGGAACTCCACCTTTGAGGGCAGTTTCGCAACAGTCAATTTTTGGAATCATGCCGCCGGCAATAACGCCTGTGGCTTTTAATGAACCAATAGCGGTTCTTTCAATTCTTTTAATAAGAGTTGTTGGATCATCTATATTGCGTAAAATTCCAGGGACATTTGTAAGCTGTACAAATTTTTCTGCCTTTAGGGCAACCGCAATTTTTGCAGCGGCAGTGTCTGCATTGATGTTATAGCGGGCTGTATCGCCGTCTTCTCCCAGGGCTACTGTAGATACTACAGGAATAAAGTCCTTGTCCAGTAAAGAAGATATAATTTCAGGATTTACTTCTGTAACTTCACCAACAAAGCCCAGGTCTTTTTCAGTTTTTACGGCACGGAGAAGTCCTGAGTCAACTCCGGAAAGGCCTACAGCCTTGCCACCCTTCTGAAGAAGAATTCCTACAATGTCTTTATTCAACTTTCCTGTAAGCACCATCTGAACAATTTCCATTGTTTCTTCATCTGTGTAGCGTAAACCGTCTATAAACTTGCTTTCTTTACCAACTCTTTCAAGCATGTGGTTAATTTCTGGCCCGCCTCCGTGAACAAGAACAACCTTAATTCCGATTGTGTTAAGAAGTACAATATCTTCCATTACAGCTTCTTTTAGTTCTTCATTAAGCATAGCGTTTCCACCGTATTTTACTACGACAACTTTACCACACCACTGTTTGAAGTATGGAAGGGCCTGAATAAGAACTTCAGACCATTGTTCTGTTGTTAATTCTTCAATTTCATTTTTCATGTTATTCTCCGTAAATTTAGCAGGCGTTGCGGGCGGCGTTTGAGCCCGCTAGAAGGGGTAGGCCACAACGAAGTGTGGCCGAGGGGAAGGCTTTCCCCCCTTTATGTTCTATAATCACCATTGATTTTTACATAGTCATAAGTGAGGTCGCAGCCCCAGGCTCTTCCTTCTGCTTTGCCGTCTCCGCATTGAACCAGAATCTCTACGGCCTCTTCGCTCATTATTTCTTTTGCCTTGTCTTCGTCAAAATCAAGTGGAACTCCATTTTCATAGACTTTTACACTGTTTTCGCCGTGAACAGAAAAGTTTTCATAATCGTCAAAATAGCGCTTAGAGTTTTTATTGCTGGTAAACCAGATGCTTGTTTTTTCAGGGTCAAATTCAATTCCGCTGTAGCCCATTGCACAAAGGAAGCGGCCAAAATTTGCATCACTACCAAACATGGCAGCCTTTACAAGACTAGAGCAGATAATTTCCTTTGCAAGTCCGCGGGCAGCCTCTACAGAAGAAGCACCCTTTACATTGCATTCAATTAAGCGGGTAGCGCCTTCTCCGTCAGCGGCAATTTTTCGAGCCATAACCACATTCAACTGATTCATAGCAGCGAGAAATATGTCATAATCTTCGCCTTCAGCCGCAATTACCGTATTCCCGGCAAGTCCGTTGGCAAGCACTGTAAGAGAATCGTTTGTTGAAGTGTCTCCATCTACAGAAACACAGTTGTAGGTTCCCAAAATGGACTCGTGCAGTGCTTTA
Organism: Treponema sp.; assembly: GCA_024683675.1. Lineage (GTDB taxonomy): Bacteria > Spirochaetota > Spirochaetia > Treponematales > Treponemataceae > Treponema_D. The sequence goes on along the minus strand of JAIKYB010000101.1, from coordinate 5,851 downwards.
GAAAGCATTGCCGATGTGATTGCACAGTCAGTTGTAATAAGACTAAGCATGGTTCCCATATTTATGTGAATCATACCAGAGCCCTTGCACATTGTTCCCATTCGGCATTTTTTTCCGTCAATTTCAAATTCTACGGCACATTCCTTATACTGGGTGTCTGTTGTCATGATGGCAATTCGGGCTTCTTTGTTTCCGTCTTTAGAAAGGCCCTTTTTAAGCTCTGCAATATTATTTTCAACCTTTGTTACATCAAGCTGGGCTCCGATAACTCCTGTTGAATATACAATTACATCTTCCGGCTTAATTCCAAGTTCTTCTGCGGTGCACTTAGCCATGCGGTAAGCATTTTCTGCTCCCTGGGCTCCTGTACAGCAGTTTGCATTTCCTGAAATTGCAATAAGGGCCTGAGCCTTGCCGTTAGCAAGATGCTTTTGTGTAAGCTTTACACTTTCTGCCTTTACACGGTTCTGGGTAAAAACACCGGCGGCATTACAAGGTACTTCTGAAAATATAAGGGCAGTGTCATTTTTTGTTCTGCTGGCCTTAATGTGGCAGAGCATTCCGTTTGCGGTAAATCCCTGTGGCGCGCAAACTCCGCCTTCAATAAAAGATATGTTATTCTGCATAAATATTCATTCCTTTTGTATATTTATACCATAATTGAGAAGTGTGTTCAAGGTTTATATTTATATAGATTTATATAGATTACAATTACTGCTTTACACAGGACCAAAGCTGGCCATTGTTTTTCTTTTCAATTCCGGCCATTTCAAAAAGCTCTGGAACTGTTGCAAATTCGAAGCCCTTTTCTTTAAGAATTGGAATTGCTTTATCTACCAGCTGAAGTGTTTTTTCGTTTCCGTCATCTACATGAAGCAGGAACATCATGCGGTCAACAGCACCATCCATCATAAGCTTAAGACGTTCTTCTACAGAAACTTCAGGCTCCCAGTCACGACAACCGTGTGCACAGATAAAAGGAGTTTCAATATTGTCGTACATAGTCTGATTAACAGCGATATATGGCGGACGGAAGAATTCTGGCCTTTTTCCGGTGATTTTTATGATTGCCCGGTCTGTTTTTTCATATTCTTCTCGGATTTGGTCAGCACTTAATTCTGTCATATTTGGATGAGTCCAGGAGTGATTTTCAATATCGCAGCCCATTTTCATAGCTCTTTCAATTACAGGGGTATTCTTTTCTGTGATTTTATTACCAATCAAAAAGAAAGAGCCTTTTACTCCATGTTTTTCCAGAATATCAAGCATTCTGTTCATTGTGTCGTCACCTTCGTGGTTTGGTCCGTCATCGAAGGTCAAACTGCAATATTTTTTTCCCATATTAACTCCTGATTAACTTCTGATTAACTTCTGATTAAAGGCAAGTGCCTTCATCTATTCCCATCATAATATTCATGCACTGAACAGCCGCTCCGCTGGCTCCCTTTCCAAGGTTGTCAAAACGTGTGGTTATCATGATTCTGTCATCATTCCCATAAACAAAAATCTGCATATTATTTGTTCCGGCCAGGGTATTTGCAGGGATAAACTGTTCGTTAAGAATACCTTCTCCCATAAAGCCTGCAACCTGAACAAAGCGGCAGCCCTGATAGTGCTTTGCAAACATTTCCCAAACATCTTTTGCGCTGACTTTCTTTGAAAGCAGTCTTGCATGGAGGCCAACTGTAACTGTCATGCCCTGGAAATAATCGCAAACATAAGGATTAAATACAGGCTCGTAGGCCAGACCTGAAATCAGTTTAATTTCCGGAAGATGTTTATGCTGCTGGGTAAGGGCATAAAGGCGAGGGGAATCTAATTCAGGATTACGATTTGGGTCTTCATACTGGGCGATTGCCTTTTTGCCGGCTCCTGAATAACCGCTTACTGCATGGATTACCAGAGGATAATCTGCAGGCATAATTCCAGACTTTACCAGAGGATAAGCAATTGCGATTGAGCCAGAAGCATAACAGCCTGGAACTGCAACTCTATTTGATTTTATAATTTTTTCACGGAAGCAGGCATCCAGCTCAGGAAAACCATAAGCCCAATCAGGATTTGTTCTGTGGGCTGTTGATGCGTCAATAATTCTTGTTTTAGGATTTGTACACAATTGTGCAGATTCAATTGCGGCTGCATCAGGAAGACAAAGGAAGGTAAAATCAGATTCATTAATCATCTTTGCCTTTTCTACTGGATCCTTGCGTTTATCCTCATCAATTGTGATTATTTCAATGTCATTGCGCTTTTCAAAACGTTCAAAAATCTTAAGGCCGGTTGTGCCTTCTTTTCCGTCAATAAATACCTTGTAACTCATAAAGCTATTATAATTAAATGCAGGTCTCTTCACAATATGTCACTATATGGAAAAAGTTTGACTGGTAAAAAATTGTAGATTATAATTTTACTGTTATAGATAAAAGAAAAAGATAGGGCCTTACGATTGATATATTTATACGAATTTGATATTGCTGCATTATTAATCTCAATAATACTCATTGGTTTTTATTTCCAAAAACATCAGCTTGCTTCTCTTCAAAACAGAAGCTTTCTTGTATTTTTATATGTTCTCGCAAGTTCTTCTTTTATTGAAATTATTTTTGCAATAATTTACCACTTTAATGTATCTGTCTCTATCTGGATTTTATGGATAATGCAGGGCTTATTCCTGACGCTGACCAAATCTTATGGTGTCATATTTGCCTTTTATTGTGTTGGGCTTACAGGCATTTTATCAGGTAAAAAGCATGAGTTGCAGAATCTTGCAAAGGTATTAATTCTTTTACCTTATATTTTCTGTCTTTTAATTATATGGATTTCACCTTTTGTCTGTGAAGTTTATCCTCTGGCCTTTATTTTGAGCGAAAATGGTCAGCCTATTATGAATGTAAATAACTCCTGGTACAGAATGCTTTTTGCTATTGGCGGAATTTACATTCTTCTTTCAATTGTCTTTGTTACTATAGAAAGAAAACGACTGTCCCTTACAAAGATTGTTGTTCTTTATCTGTGTGCAATTCTTGCCTTTATGGCTGTATTAATTCAGTTCTTTATTCCAAGTATAGCAATAGAATCTCTTGTGCTTGCTCTGGCAGCTCTTATTTTCTTCTTTTATATGCAGAATCCTGAAGAAGTTCTTGATGGAGTTACCAGAATCTTTAATCAGATTGCTTTTGCCAGAATTACAAACCGATATTTCGCAAAAAATATTCCATTTACATGTGTTTCAGTTTTAATTGATGATACTGTATTTTTATCTCACACCTTTGGTATTACTCAGCTTAATAACTTTCTTAAAGAGGTTGCTAGCTTCTTAAGTGATAATTTTTCTTATGACAGTGCCTTCTGTATAAATCAGAACTGCTTTACTGTTATAATTAAGAATCCTACAGAAAAGCTTGTTAATGATGTTATAGAAAAGCTTAAAACTCGCTTCCAGATGAACTGGTTTTATGATTCTGTTGAGCTTAAGCTTTATGTTCGTGAATGTGTTGTTGAATGTCCTCGCTGTGCTAAAAAATCAGAGGATATTCTTGATATTCTGAGTCTTGTTGCAACAGATGAACGTTATAAACAGCCGATTGTTTATGCAAACGAAATTGATTTGGAATATAAACGTAGAAATGATTACATAGAATATGCCCTTAAAAATGGAATTACACAGAATCGTTTTGATGTTTATTACCAGCCGATTTACAGTACATCAGATAAAAGAATTATTGGTGCAGAAGCCCTTATCCGCCTTCGTGATGAAAAGGGCAGCTTCCTTTCTCCGGAAGATTTTATTCCGATTGCAGAAAAAAGTGGAACAATTCTTCGTATTGGTGAATATGTTTACGAATCAGTTTGCCGTACAATTTCTCAGATTGATCTTGAAGAATATGGTATAAAGAAAATTGATATAAATCTTTCTGTTGCCCAGTGTATGCAGGAAATTCTTGCAGAACAGATTCTTTCTATCCAGAGTATTTATCAGATCCCGGCTTCAATTATAAACCTGGAAATTACAGAAACTGCTGCAGCTCATAGTCCTGAAATTCTGCTTCATAATATGGAACGTCTTGCTGCGGCCGGCTTTGAACTTTCTCTTGATGATTATGGTTCTGGTTATTCAAATATGAATTACATGCTTAATCTTCCATTTAAGATGATTAAGATTGATAAATACATTATCTGGAGTGCCTTTACAGATGAGCGTGCCAAAAAAGCCCTTACCGCAACTATTCAGATGATAAAGTCTTTGGGAATGACAGTTCTTGCAGAAGGAGTTGAAGATAAGTTCCAGGCTGAAATGTTAGCTGATTTAGGTTGTGATTATCTGCAGGGTTATTACTTCTCCAGACCAGTTCAGCGAGATGAATTCCTTGTTCTTATGAAATCGCAGCTTCAGGGAAAGAAGCCTGAAGCTGAAAATGAAGAAGCTTAATTAAGATAAATTCTAGCGTTAAAACCGAGCGGCGAAAGTGTCAGCTCGGTTTTCTTTTTTTTCTTAAATTTGCTGTAAAAAAGATTTGTATGCATAAAAGGAACTACGAAACCACAGACTGTTCCTAAAAAGGCTCCCGCAAGAACATCTGTTAAGAAGTGGTTTCCACTGGCAATTCGCAGGGCTCCTGTTGTGGCCGCAATACCAAAGGATATGCCCGCAACTGCAAAGCGCCATGGAGAATCTGGAAAATACTGGTTAAAAAGATAGGTTGTAAAAGCAGCTCCGGAAAAGGCCAGGCTGGTATGTCCAGAAGGGAAGGATGCGTTCCAGTCTCCTTCTTCCACCTTATCTTGAGGATAGTTATCAAAATACATGTATGGGCGGGCTCTGTTTATTAAAAGTTTGCCCCATTCTTTAATGCCCCAGGTCCATAAAAGAGTTTCTGCATACATTACTCCTATTGTGAGCCACTGGTCATTAGGAGTCATAAGCATTAAGGCTGGTGATAAAAGGGCAATAGCTGCAGTTCCGGTTCCCAGATAATGCAGAGGCTTACTGTAATCCTGCATTAAAACCTGATCTAAATATGGAATACTTGTATAGTTTTCTTCCCAATCTTCAAAGTTATTTGTTTTTATATTAAAAACTTTATCGCAAAGTATGGCAGACGTGTTTAATAAAAGGCCTGCAGAAAGCTGAATGCTTTCGTTTACGGTATTCAGGTAAAAGGGCTGGTCTCCTCCTGTGAGGTCTAGAAAGTTTTGTGCAAAAAGTTTACCTGATAAGCAAAGGCTTAAAAGCAGGAGGAGGCTTAGGAATTTCTTTTTCATTTATTTAAGGTTTTGCAGGCTTTTTTTATGCAGTCAAAGGTTTCTGAGCTGATAACATGTTCAATTTTGCATGCATCCTGTTCTGCAATATCAGCAGGAACTCCAATAAGCTCAAACAATTCTGTAAGAACTGTGTGGCGCTCATAAATGCGTTCTGCGATTTCAAGGCCCTTTGGTTCAAGAGTAATAAGTCCATTTTCTGAGATTTTAATATAATCTTCTTTTTCAAGGTTATGAACTGTAACACTTACTGATGGACGTGAAAAGTTCATTTCTTTAGCAATATCTATAGAACGTACATCACCTTTTTTTGAAAGTACAAGGATAGTTTCCAGGTACATTTCGGCTGATTCTCGAATAGTCATTTCTTGACTCTCCTAATTTCTAAGTATTATCTTATAGTATTTCTATTATACATCAAAAAAAATTATATGAAAAGTTTAATTCTTTAGCATTTTTGTTATTGACAGTTTTTTTTATATCCGTTATCTTATTAAAACACTCATTTGAGTGGATGGGCTACTAGCTCAGTAGGTAGAGCAACGCCCTTTTAAGGCGTGGGTCACTGGTTCGAATCCAGTGTAGCTCA
>JAIKYB010000054.1 GCA_024683675.1 Treponema sp. | reverse complement strand
CGACAGAGCCATTTATGTTATGAATGATGATGCCTCTAAGTTTGGAGAAAAGGCTCTTTACAAAGCGGCCTTTACAGATTTAATAACCGGAAACTACAACTGGAATCATCTGGAAGCCTATCTGGAGGTTCCTTCAGACAGAGGAATAAAAGACTATGCCTTTGCACATTTTGATGTAAAGGAGTTTAGAGTTATAAATGAAGCCTACGGCCACATAGCGGCAAACAAGGTACTCAGCAATATTGTAAAAGCCATGCAGGAATCTGATTTTATTCTTGCCAGTGGTCGCTGCCATGACGACAATTTTGCCATGATTCTTAAGGATATGCCCGAGGAAGAGCTTGTTCAAAAGCTTCAGGATTTTTTTGAAAAGCTTTCTGTGCTTGAAGAAGACCCTTATTATAAAATTTATTACAAATGCGGCCTTGTACATATGCAGCGGGCAATGCTTTCTGGAAACCGGGTTGCAGATTTTGCAAAAATGGCGCAGGGTCTTTGCAGTAATCAGAAAAAGACCGAGATTGTTGTCTACACCGACGAAATGCACGACAACCTTTCCTGGGGCAATTATATAAAGGCCTATGTAGAAACCGCAATCGAACAGGATGAATTTGTTGTTTACCTTCAGCCAAAGTTCGATATCAAAAAAGAAAAAATAAAGGGTGCCGAAGCCTTAATCCGCTGGAATTATAAGAATAAGGAATTTTTACCACCCTACCGCTTTATTCCATTTTTTGAGAAGGACGGTTCTATTGGAAAGATTGATGATATAGTTCTGGAAAAAGTCTGCGACTCCCTTGCTCAATGGAAAAAAGAAGGAAAGCCTCTTTACCCTATTTCCGTAAACCTTTCACGCAGCCGCCTTGATGATATAAGACTCATAGATAATCTTGTAAGCATTGTAGATAAATATAATGTTGACCACTCTCTTATTGATTTTGAGCTTACAGAAAGTGCAACCTACGACAATCAGGAGCATCTACTGAAGGTTCTCGAAGAGCTTCGCAGCCGCGGTTTTAAGATTTCCATGGATGATTTTGGAACAGGCTACTCATCCCTCTCTCTGCTAACAAAAATGCCTATTAACACGTTAAAAATTGATAAAAGCTTTGTTGACAGGCTTGCGGAAGAAAATGAGAACAAAGAAGATCTTGTAGTTTTGCAGCACATTATTTCGCTTGCTAAGGCTCTTGGCTTTACCAGCCTTGCAGAAGGAGCCGAAAGCAAAGCTCAGGTTGAAAAACTGCGCTCCTTTGGCTGCGAAATTATTCAGGGCTTTTATTACAGCAAGCCCCTCCCGATTGAAGAATACGAAAAAAAATATCTGTAAGCTTATATAAGCTTATAAATAAAAAAAGCGGATGTGCCTGAAAAACACATCCGCTTCTTTATGTCTTATTACTGAAGAACCTTTATTACTTAATCAAAAGTCCAGCGTAAGCTTTCAAAGCTCCTTCCATATTTCCAGAAAGAACCGTCTTTGCTAACTTTTTACCTAACTGAACTCCCTCTTGATCGAAACTGTTTACATTCCATACAAAGCCCTGGAACATTACCTTGTTTTCGTAGTGAGCAAGCAAAGCTCCAAGTGATTTTGGATTGAGCTGTGCACCGTAAATAAGGCTGCTTGGTCGTCCGCCTGCAAAAGCCTTGTTTGGATTTTCATCGCTCTTACCGCAGGCAAAGGCTACAATCTGAGCTGTTACGTTAGCGCAGAGCTTAACCTGGCTTGTAGAATCTTCAATTACGACATCTTCGCCAGTCTGGTTCTCACAGAAGGCGATGAACTGGAGAGGAACAATGTCTGTTCCCTGATGAAGAAGCTGATAGAAAGAATGCTGACCGTTTGTACCAGGCTCACCAAAAATTACAGGGCCTGTTACATAATCAAGTTTTCCACCGTCACGGTTTACAGACTTACCGTTAGATTCCATATCAAGCTGCTGAAGATGAGCAGGGAAGCGGCTGAGAGCCTGGCTGTAAGGAAGAATTGCAGTTGCAGGATAGCCCTGAACGTTTCTTTCATAAACACCAATAAGAGCATCCATCAAAGCAGCATTCTTTGTAATGTCCTTGTTCAAAGCCATCTTATCTTCTTCTGCGGCACCGTCAAGGAATTCCTGGAAAACCTTTGGTCCAAAGGCAAGGCTGAGAACAGCTCCACCAACACCAGAAGTTGAAGAGTAGCGGCCACCAATGTAGTCGTCCATATAGAAGGCAGCCATATAGTCTGGGTTGTGAGCAAGAGGTGAAGTCTCTGAAGTTACAGCAATCATGTGCTTACTTGCATCACAACCAGCTTTCTTAATGAAGTCCTTTACAAAGCTTTCGTTTGTAAGAGTTTCAAGAGTTGTTCCCGATTTAGAAACCAGGATAAAAATTGTCTTTGAAATATCAAGAGATTTTACAACACTCGCTGCATCATCAGGGTCAACGTTAGAAATGAAGTGAGCTTCCATTTTGAAGCTATTATTCTTCTTTGCCCAATTCTCAAGAGCAAGGTACATAGCACGAGGACCAAGGTCAGAACCACCAATACCAATCTGACAAACACTTGTATATTTTTCACCCTTTTCGTTTACCAGCTTTCCTGAGTGAACGTCGTTGGCAAAATCAGCAATGCGCTTTACTTCGTTTACGTAGAATTCCCGCTTATTTACACCGTCAGCCATAACATCCTTTCCAAGCTGTCCACGTGTAAGCTGATGAAGAACCATTCTCTTCTCACCAGTGTTGATTACAGCACCGTCCAAAAGCTCCTGATATTTTTCTACCAGCTGCTGCTCTTCTGCAAGTTCTGCAAGAGTTTTCAAAATCTGTTCATTAACCTGCTTTGCAGCATAATTATAAGTGAGCGCACCGCCCATTGGAATTGAATATTTAGCGATTCTGTCTGCAGCACCTGAAGCAGAAAGCTCATCTGCAACAGAAACCATACCTTTAAGAGACTGAAGCTTCTTCCATGAAGAAAGCGAGTCTGCATTATACCATGTAGCCATTTAAATTACCTCAGATAATCAAAAATTGCCGTAAATTAACTGACGGCGGTCTTATTATAGTAGATTACAAGAGGTGATACAATAATTAAATGTAATACATCTCGCCAATGTCGCTGCGATTTTTTTCTACAAG
>JAIKYB010000046.1 GCA_024683675.1 Treponema sp. | reverse complement strand
CAGGAAGTAAATAGATGTTTTATTCTTATTGTGGCCCTGTTTTACTCAAGTTCAAGCAGAATAGGCGTGTGGTCCTGGCGCGGTCCTGAGTCAATCATTTCTGATTTTTTGATCTGATTCTTGATTCGGTCGCTTACAAGGAAGTAGTCAATCCGCCAGCCCGAATTGTTGATTTTACTGGTTTTGATTCTCTGTCCCCACCAGGAATAAATGTCTTTTACATCTCCGTGAAGGTGGCGGAAGCTGTCGGTAAAACCTCGCTCAAGCAGCTTTGTAAAGCCTTCACGTTCTTCGTCGGTAAAGCCGGCAGAAAAATGATTTGAGGCCGGATTTGCAAGGTCAATTTCCCTGTGGGCAACGTTGAAGTCTCCGCAGGCAATAACCGGCTTCTTTTTGTCCAAAGAGGCAAGATAATCAGCATAAAGGACATCCCACTGCTGGCGTTCTGCAAGCCGTCTAAGACCGTCGCCAGAGTTTGGAGTGTATACATTGGCAAAATAAAAGCCCTCAAACTCCAGTGTCAAAAGACGGCCTTCGTCATCCATAGTGTCCGGTGCTCCAAGTCTAGGAACTTCGCGGCGGGCAGTCAGACCTTCCTTGTACAAAATCATAGTTCCCGCATAGCCTTTTTTTGCAGGCGGAACCGAAGAAAGCCATTCAATTTTATAGCCTGGAAAATAGCTGGCCAAAAGTTCAAGGTGCTTATCTGAAGGCCCCTCAGCCGGAAGCTTTGTTTCCTGAATTGCGATTATGTCAGCATCATAAGTGCCTAGTTTTTTCAGAACCTCCTGAGACAAGAGGGCCCTTGCCGAGCTTGAAGTTAAAGCCGCATTAATTGAATCTATATTCCACGAAATAATTTTTGTCATCTGTCATTCCTTTTATATGTCTTTCTTCTATTTTACCAGAAATTGAGCTACCAGAACAGCAAAAACTCCGAGCAGAATACTCAAGCTGATATACAGTATTGCAAGGCCTGTGTGTCCACTTTTGATTAAATCTGTACTTTCAAGGGCAAAACTTGAAAAAGTTGTAAATCCGCCGCAAAGGCCTGCCTTCAAAAAGAGAATTGTTTTTTCGTTCAAATTATTCAGCTTAATTGAAAGAGCAACTACAAGTCCAATTACAAAGCAACCTGCTATATTTATTAAAAAAGTCTTTATTGGAAAGACAAAAGCTTCCTTCAGAGGAATAAGTCCAATAAGATAACGAAGCATCGCTCCAAGTGCTCCACCAAGTCCAACAATTAAGCATTTAAGCATTTTCAAATTCTCCTTTCCAATATGATAATTATTAGCACAGTTGAAGCGGCTTTTGCAAGCCTGATTTTCAAGTTAACAAAAACAGGCTTTATTGTATGAGTCTCATCTATAATATATATTTGGTTAATAAAATACTTTTTATTATTTATTGAGGATTTTTAATCTGATCAGGGACAACCCAATAGTCACACATTGGACCATTTGTTGCAAGGGTGTAATCTCTATGAAGAACTCCGTGATTTGCTCTGGTGATAAGATAATCAAGGTCACAACAAACTGGCAGTATCTCCATAAAACCATTTTCTCTTGCGACCTTTTATATAATCTTTTGGGTCATTCATATTACGGCCACCAATTAACTTCTTCGCAAATTTTCCATCCATCACTTTTTTTGTAACTATTGCAAGCCCCTTTGCATTAAGAAGAATGGCTGTAACTCCCATAAGAGAAGCAAGCAGAGTCAAAAAACTGCTTCTATCAAAAAGAAAGCATTCGCATTCACATCTTCTAAGACCTGACGATGTGAAAACGAATGCCTCTTGCATTCACTACCCGGTGGCAGCATATTTATAAGTTAATATGCTTAATCCTATCAAAAGTAAGTAAAAAAGTCCAACTATTGAACAATCAGAGTTTTTCTATTTCGTCTCTGTAAAATAATAAATGCTCCCACACATAAAATAATTTGCAAAACTGTCGAACATGGAGTTGCAAGTCCAATTCTAAAAAGACTTGGATTTGCAGTAAGGCTCATTGCATAAGAAACAGGGATTCGCACAAAGAAAGCTCCGACAATTCCCTGAATCATTACAAAGGCTGTTCTTCCATATCCGTTAAAATATCCTATAAAACAAAATAAAAATGAAACAAACAAACAGTCGATTGCATAAGCTTTTAAATAACTGTGAGCTGCCTGAATAACAGCCTTATCCTTAGAGAATACTGCTGAAAGAATATCTCCATGGAAAAAGGCAGCCCAGCCCATAAAAATACCACAAGCCAAAGACGCTAATATTGAATATATAAGAGCCTTATTGGCACGATCATATTTTTCAGCTCCAACATTCTGTGCAACAAAGGCAGAAAGTGACTGGGAAAAAGCAGAAGGAACAAGCATAATAAAGCCACAGACACGTTCAGCAACTCCAACTCCAGCAGAGGCAATCAGCCCAAGACTGTTTATAATCGCAGCAATCACTAGAAAAGATATTGTAACAAGTCCGTCCTGCAGCGAAATTGGAGCTCCAGTTTTAATTACAAGCCTTATAAGATTGCCATTCCAGTGAATATTACGGCGGGAAAATGGAAAGGGAAGTCCGCGGCGCTTTACAACAATCAAACAGAAAAGAACGCTCAAAGCCTGGGCGATTACTGTTGCAAGAGCAGCCCCCGCCGCAGCCATATTCAAAACTGCAACAAAAAGTAAATCACCAAAAATGTTTATAATGCAGGCTACCAGTACAGTCAAAAGAGGAGTCTTTGAATCTCCCATTCCGCGGAATACAGAACCAAGTACATTGTAACCGGTAATAAAGATTGTTCCGGCAGAACAGATATGAACATAGATTAAAGTTTTATCAAAAGCTTCTACTGGAGTTTGCATAAGAGCAGCAAAAGGTCGAGTCACAAAAATCATAAGCAGTGTAACAGCCAGAGCAAGCAGTACAAAAAAGATTATACTTGTTCCAATAATATCAGCAGCATCCTTTTTTCTTCCCGCACCTATAGCCTGAGCCATCTGAATTGTAGTTCCCATGGCAAGTCCTGTTATAATAAAGGTGATTGTCTGCATCATCATTGTTCCTGTTGCAACTGCAGAGACATCAGCCGCGGTCCCAAACTGTCCTACTACAAGTAAATCTACTGCGCCATAAAAAGACTGTAAAAAAAGAGCTCCCAAAACAGGAATTGCAAACCGAACGAGCCTGGATGCAATTTTGCCTTCAGTAAATAAAGTAGAATCTGACATAATCCTAAAACCTCGCAAAATAAAAAAGGCTGGCTAAGAAACAGGCATTCCAGCCCGCACCTTATCCAGCCTGTTATTTCTAAATGAACAACACGCCCTCCGAGTGAGCGGGTTTATACTATCATTTTAGATGAAAAAAAATCAAGAGCAGGTAACAATTCTCCTAAATAATTCCCGAGGACTTGTCTAAACTAATTAAATCTGTTATAAAAAGATAACTAAGTTATCCTTAACTAACAATATGAGAGAAGTATTTGACAGGACACATAAAAAGATTCTCGAAAGCGGTAAAAAACTCTTTTTAGAAAGGGGTTACGAAAGGACAAATCTGCGTGAACTGTCCCGGGCCGCCGGAGTTACCACGGGCTCTTTCTACAAGCATTTTAAAAGTAAAGAAGAAATCTTTTCTGCTCTGGTTCAACCTGTAATGGAAGGCTTTAATCAGCTTTATAATGAAGAGACTGATATGTATTTTGAAGAAATGGACAAGGACCAGCTGAGCAAGATGTGGGAGCTTTCCTATGACTCAGTAGCTCAGTTTCTGGACTTTATTTATACTTATTTTGACGAATTCAAACTCCTCCTGCAAAGTTCGGATGGAACTCCCTACAGTGACTTTTTAGATCAACTGGTAAAAAATGAAGTTAATACCTCTTTCAAATTAATGGATGTAATGAAGAAAAAGGGATTAAAGGTCAAGGAAATAAAACCTGATGAATTCCATATGCTGGTTCATTCCTACTATTCCTGCATTCTGGAATGCGTCCTTCACGACATGTCTTTAGAGGAAGCAAAGCTTTACAGTCATACTATTGTGGATTTTTTCGCGGCTGGCTGGAAAACAATTTTTCAGGGAATATAATTCCCTGAATTAAGCCCGAAGGTAATAAGGGTCCCCTACCCTACCCTTCCGGCTTTTATTTTGGACATTTGGATAACTAAGTTACCCACTTTTTATCCACATATATAAAAAAGGAGTGATTCATGGAAAAGAATCAAAAAGAAAAACAGATTAATCCTGTCGCAGAGATTTTGAACTTTGCAAAGGATAGAAAAAGTAAGTTTGTTTCATCAATAATCCTTGCAATTATTGGTGTTTTATTTGGTATGCTTCCTTACCTAAGTGCAGCTAGAATAATCGCTGCCTTTTATAACAAAGAAGCAACTTTACTTTTAATCCTGATTTGGGGTGGAATTGCAATTCTTGCATATATACTTAAAGGAATCTTCTGCACCTCTTCAACC
>JAIKYB010000219.1 GCA_024683675.1 Treponema sp. | reverse complement strand
AAACTGGGCTATGCAGTATTCGTAGGTGCGGCCAAGTAAGTCTTTGCTTGCTTCGGTGTCGCTCATATCCATGTTGGTGAATACGTCTACTACGTTACCAAGGACGCGTTTGTCCAGCTCGGGGCTTGCGTAATTTTTTGGAAGAACTCCCTTAAGGCTTTTGTTGTCGGCTTCTATGCTGGCCATGGCCTTGTCTAAGATTGTTCCGATTTCAGGTGTGTGGGCTGCCTTTGCAATTTCTGACCAGCGGGCTTCTGGCGGAACGAAGAAGATGTTTTCTGCTTCGTAGGCATCCGGATCGTCTTCAAAGCCGTCTCCTTCTGCTACGAGCTCGGCATATTTTTTTTCAAAGGCTGTGGAAATATATTTTAGAAAGATAAGACCTGTAAAGATTTTTCTGTAATCTGCGGCGGGAATGTGGCCCCAAAGCTCGCAGGCTGCATCCCAAATCTGCTGTTCAAAACCGATTGTGGCTGTGTTTGATTTGGGTGATTTTGATTTTGCCATACTTTAATCCTTTTTTTATTGATTTTTTATTATAACATGAAGATTTTTCAACATCCACTTATTAAATATATTAAATTTGTAAATCGAATCTCCGGTCACCCACCCACCCCCCACCACACACATGCCTCCTCACTCCTCCTCAAAGTTTCTTAAATTTTACAAAAAAAATTAAGTATTTTTGAAGTTTTTCTATTGAATCGCCACTTCATCCTTTTTATAATTAATCAGTTTATTTCATATAAAGGAGGAAATATATGAAGAAAGTATTAGCCGCTGTAATTATGGCAGCTCTTTGTTTGTCTACTGTATCAGCAGCAAAAAACAAAAAAGTAATTAAAATTGGAGTTATCCAGCTCGTAGAACATTCAGCTTTGGACGCTAACTATAAGGGCTTTGTTGATGGCCTTGCAGAAGCCGGATATGTTGATGGCGAAAACATCAAGATTGACTATCAGAACGCACAGGGCGAACAGGCAAACTGTGTAACTATTGCTCAGAAATTTGTAAACGGTAAAGATGACCTGATTTTTGCTATTGCAACTCCTGCAGCTCAGGCTGTTGCTAATCTTACTAAAAAGATTCCTATCGTAATTTCTTCTGTTACTGATCCAGAATCTGCTAAGCTTGTAAAATCTAACTCTAAGCCAGGAACTAACGTAACAGGAACTTCTGATCTTACTCCTTGTGCTGCTCAGATGGAATTGGTAAAAAAGCTTTTCCCAGAAGCAAAAACTGTTGGTATGCTTTACTGCTCAAGCGAACAGAACTCTATGTTCCAGGTAAAGCTTGCTGAAGAAGCTTGCGATAAGCTTGGTCTTAAATATGTAGAAGCAACTGTTTCTAACTCAAACGAAATTCAGCAGGTTACTCAGTCTCTTTGCCAGAAGGCTGATGTTATCTACTCTCCAACAGACAACATGATTGCTGCTGGTATGCCTCTTGTTGCTCAGGTTGCTATTGAAAACAAGAAACCTGTAATTTGTGGTGAAGAAGGCATGGTTAAGGCCGGTGGTCTTGCTACTTACGGTATTAACTACTATGAGCTTGGAAAACAGACTGCAAAGATGGCTGTAGAAATCCTTCAGGGAAAGAAGCCGGCTGCTATGCCAATCCAGTATCTTGATACTTGTGACTTTGTTGCAAATGAAGAAACTGCAAAGGCTATTGGTGTAACTATTCCTGCAGACCTTTTGAAATAATTAATTTTCGTATAGAATACATGGCAACGGCTAACAATGCAGATACTTGCTTGTTAGTTGTTGCCATTTTTATTAATATGGATAAGATAAAAATCCGGCCGCCAGTGGCCTTACACAGGAGTTTAAAAAATTGTTAGTCTTAGATTTTCTACAACGAGTTTTATCTGCTTTGCCAGGTGCTGTTTCTCAGGGTGTTCTCTGGGGTATTATGACTTTAGGTGTTTACCTGACTTTTAGAATCCTTAATGTTGCAGATATGACTGTTGATGGAAGCTTTGCCGCTGGTGGAGCAATAACAGCAATCTTAATTGTAAAAGGAATGAATCCTTATCTGACCCTTTTATTTGTCTTTTTGATGGGTCTTGCCTGTGGTGCTGTTACAGGTTTTATGACAACAAAATTAAAAATTAATATCCTTCTTGCTTCGATTCTTACTCAAATTGCCCTTTACTCAATCAATATCCGAATCATGGGTAAGGCAAATACGCCTATGTTAGGCTTAAATACAATGATGACTCTTTTTGTTTCGGGAATTGCTCACATCATTGCTCTTTTTAAGGGTATTCATGATGAAGAAGGCTTTGAGTCATTACTTTGGGATGTTGAAGAGTTCTTCTCTACAACTACTTCATCTTTAATTCTGGGAATTATTATTATCGCAATCATTATTCTTCTTTTGTACTGGTTCTTTGGAACTGAATATGGTTCTGCCATTCGTGCAACAGGAAGTAATGAACATATGGTCAGAGCTCTTGGTGTAAATACAGACACAACAAAGATTGTGGGCCTGATGATTGGAAACGGTCTTGTTGCCTTGAGTGGTGCTCTTGTTGCACAGAGTCAGGGCTATGCAGATGTTGGAATGGGAACCGGTACTATCGTAGTTGGTCTTGCTTCAATCATTATTGGTGAAGTGATTTTTGGTGTCCGCTTTGGTTTGTGGTGGACTCTGCTTTCTGTAGTATTCGGTTCAATCATTTACCGTATTGTTATTGCAATCGTTCTTGAAATGGGTCTGAAATCAACTGATTTGAAGCTGCTCACTGCTCTGGTTGTTGCAATTGCACTTTCTGTGCCGGTTTTCAAAGGAAAAATCAATAGTCGTAAAAATGCTTATAAGGGGCCTGCTAACGAGCGAGATACCCGCCATGCAGATGACGGTTTTAAGCATTCTACAGCAGATAACTAATTCAGGAGGAAAAGAAGATGTCTACAATGTTAAAACTTACAGGTATTACAAAAACTTTTAATCCTGGTACTGTTACTGAAAAAAAGGCAATCCGCGGAATTGACCTGGAGCTTGAAGACGGAGATTTCGTTACTATCATCGGTGGAAACGGAGCCGGAAAATCAACTCTGCTTAATATTATTGCCGGCGTTCATTATACGGATACAGGTTCTATTGAACTTGATGGAAAAAATCTTACCGGAAAGCCTGAACATTATAGGGCTCAGTTCCTTGGACGTGTTTTCCAGGACCCTATGATGGGAACTGCCGCAAATATGGAGATTGAAGAAAACCTTGCTATGGCTATGCGCCGTGGAAAAAAGCGCGGTCTTGCCTGGTATATCAAAAATGACGAAAGAGCTTTGTACCGCGAAAAGCTTGCTCTTTTGGATTTAGGACTTGAAAACCGCATGAATGCCAAGGTTGGACTTCTTTCCGGAGGACAGCGTCAGGCTTTAACCTTGCTTATGGCAACCTTGCAGAAGCCAAAACTCCTTCTTTTGGATGAGCACACTGCCGCTTTGGACCCTAAAACTGCAAAAAAAGTTCTGGAGCTCACAGAAGAATTTGTAAAAAATGATAAGCTTACAACCTTCATGGTTACTCACAATATGAAGGACGCTATTCGATACGGAAATCGTCTTATTATGATGATGGACGGTAAAATTGTTTACGATGTTCGCGGCGAAGAAAAGAAAAATCTTAAGGTTGAAGATTTGCTCGAAAAGTTCAATGCTAGTGGCGTAGTAAGTGACAAACTCCTGGGATAACTTAGAATAATAAAGGAGAAATTAAATGCGACTTATTCTTGTTCGTCATGGTGATCCTAATTATGAATTAGACTGTCTTACTGAACTTGGTCATAGACAGGCAGAGATTGCCGCACAAAGACTTTTGAACGAAGGCATAGAAGAGATTTATTCTTCTCCAATGGGTCGCGCCCGCCAAACAGCTCAGCCTTTTTCTCAGGCCTCCGGAATCAAAAATATTCAGATTTTGGATTTTATGAAGGAAATCCGTTACGGTCTTGCTGATGATTTGTATAATCCAGATTATAGTCCATGGATTGCTGTAGACCGGATTGCCGCTGAGGGAGTAGATTTGCAGTCTCCTGATTGGCGTAATTTTCCTGCTTTTAAAGATAACACCGCAACAATTGATATTGATTTAGTTCAGGCTAATGCTGATAAATGGCTGGAAAGCCTGGGCTACAAAAGAGAAGGCCTTTACTACAAAAATATCCGCAAGGATGATAAGCAGTTCACAGCCGTACTTTTCAGTCACGGAGGCTCTTCAACTGCCTTGCTTTCACACATCTTGAATATTCCTTTCCCACTTTTGTGCGCTTCCCTGCATATTCCACACACAGGAATCACAATTCTTCGTTTTGACAGAAGTCCGGGAAAGGTTTCTGTACCTGTTGTTGAACTGATGAATGACGGGAACCATTTGCGGGATGTAAAGTGTTAGGTTTTAGGTTCCAGGTCTTAGGGGCTTGGGATCTAGCCTAGTTTTTCTCTTGCATTAGACAGAATTTGGTCGGAGAGCCAAAATGTTTTTGTTATTAGTAAACCGAATTTTTTCAAACAATCCTTCAATCTGGATTTTCTCACTGATTCTGATTGGCCTGGTGATTTTCCTGCGCTGCTTTTACAAGAGAAGTTTAAAGGCTGGAAAAAGTCTTAAGCTCTGGCGTATTCTTTCTTTTATTCCGCTTGGGCTGGCGCTTTTTCATCTGGCTTTTTTCAGCATCAAGGGGAATGCCTGGTCTACCCGCTATTATTATCTATGGCTTTATATTGGGCTTGTGGCGGCTCTGCTTCCTGCCCTTACATCTCTCTGGCCCCGCGTAAATAAAATCCTTCATCCCCTTGTTATGACCTTCTGTATTTTCTGTGGACTTTACACAATCTATAATCAGTTTGTCTGGGATTCTGCAATGCGAAATCACAGCAGGCAAGGCTATGTAAAATCCTTTATCTCTACGACCAAGGATATGGAAAAATACTATTCGCTCAAGGACTGGAAAAATATTGATATTGGTGCTTTGCGAGAAAAGCTTCTGCCTGTAATTCAAAAGGCTGAAGAGACAAAGGATGAAAGGCTTTTTCTTGCCGCCATGGTTGCCTATTCCTATTATTTTTATGACGGACATGTGCGCACAAACTATTGTGATTTTGATACCTGGGAGCAGGCACTTTTTCTGCTTGGTGGAAATGATTACGGAATGTCCATGTTCAAGCTTTCTGACGGAAGAGTGGTTGCGGTTATGGTAAATGAAGAAGCGGATGCCTTTAAAAAGGGAATCCGGAATCAGACAGTGATTACAAGCTGGAACGGAGTGGAAATCAATAAGGCAATAGAAGGGGTCGAGTTTATTTATGGAAGGGAAACTTTTCCGGTAAAGGCCACAGAAGAAATCTTCAAACCTGCCATGCTTGCAACAAAGGGAAGGCG
>JAIKYB010000202.1 GCA_024683675.1 Treponema sp. | reverse complement strand
ATGGTTGCCAGAGTAAAAGCTTACAAGGCAGGTTTTGTAACTTCTGACACAAATATTCGTCCGGAACAGACTTTGGGCGAATTAGTTGAGGCTATTGAACAGACAGGACATTCTACTGTTGCTGTTACAGAAAATGGACAGGCTAACGGAAAGCTTGTTGGTATTATTACTGAACGTGACTTTAGAATTGGTCACTGTGACCTTTCTGAAAAGGTTAGTGCTTACATGACTCCTCTAAAATCTCTGGTTATGGCTGATGAAGGTATTACTCTTGATCAGGCTAATGACATTATTTGGGAAAATAAGGTTAATCAGCTTCCAGTTGTTGATAAAAAGGGAAATCTTCTTTATATGGTATTCCGCAAGGACGCCGCAAGTCATGAAGAGCATCCTCTTGAACTTTTGGACAGCAAAAAGCGTTATATAGTAGGAGCAGGAATTAATACCCGTGATTATATGGATCGTGTTCCAGCTCTCTTGAAGGCTGGAGTTGATGTAATGACTCTGGATTCTTCAGAAGGCTTTACAGAATGGCAGCGCCGAGCTTTACAGGATATTCATGCTAAGTGGCCTAATGCAAAAGTAGGTGCTGGAAACGTAGTTGATGCAGACGGCTTTAACTTCCTTGCAGATGCTGGTGCAGATTTTGTAAAAATTGGTATTGGTGGCGGTTCTATCTGTATTACACGTGAACAGAAGGGTATTGGCCGTGGTCAGGCTACTGCAACAATTGAAGTTGCTAAGGCCCGTGATGCTTATTATGAAAAAACTGGTATTTATATCCCAATTTGTTCTGATGGTGGTATCGTTCAGGATCATCATGTAACTCTTGCTCTTGCAATGGGTGCTGACTTTGTAATGCTTGGACGTTATTTTGCCCGCTTTGATGAGTCTCCAACAAACAAACTGATTGTAAACGGTTCTTATGTAAAGGAATATTGGGGTGAAGGTTCAAACCGTGCCCGCAACTGGCAGCGTTATGACCTTGGTGGAAAGAAGGGAATGGCTTTTGAAGAGGGTGTAGATTCTTACGTACCTTATGCCGGTTCTCTCCATGATAACGTTCAGACAACTATTAGTAAGATTATTCATACAATGTGTAACTGCGGTGTTCTTTCTATCCCAGATCTTCAGCGCGATGCAAAAATTACCTTACTTTCACCTGCATCTATTCGTGAAGGTTCGGCACATGATGTTATTGTAAAGAATTCTATTAAGGCTAACTAATAAAATTAAGTAAGCTTAAGAGGCAGGGGCTTATGAGGTAGTTTTCACTTCATAAGCCCCTGTTTTTTTTAATAAAACTCTCATTTTCACTTATCTTTCAAAAGTCTTATCATTCTGCTATACTGTAATGATATGAAAGACGACATGATTGTAATTCGTGGAGCTAGGGAACACAACTTAAAGAATATAGATGTGTCCTTTCCTCGTAATAAGCTGGTTGTTATTTCCGGGCTTTCTGGCTCAGGAAAATCTTCGCTCGCTTTTGACACTCTTTTTGCAGAAGGTCAGCGCCGCTATATGGAAAGTCTTTCCAGCTATGCCCGTCAGTTTCTTGGCCGCATGGATAAGCCAGATGTTGATTTAATTGAAGGGCTTTCACCTGCTATCTCTATTGAACAGAAATCTACAAATAAGAATCCTCGTTCTACAGTAGGAACAATCACAGAAATTTATGATTTTTATCGTCTTCTTTATGCCAGATGTGGTCATGCCCACTGTCCTAATTGTGGTCGTGAAATCCGTGAGCAGTCTGTTGACCAGATTATTGACGCTGTAATGGCTTGGGAAGATGGAACTAAAATGCAGATTCTGGCCCCGGTTATCCGTGGTAAAAAGGGTGAACATCAGAAAATTATAGATGACGCTAAGGCTTCCGGCTTTGTACGTGCCCGTATTGATGGAGTAATGGCTGAGCTTGAAGATTCTATTAAACTGGATAAACAGAAGAAGCATACTATTGAAATAGTTGTAGACCGCATAATTAAAAGTGATGAAATAAGAAGTCGTCTTGCTGATTCTATTGAAATTGCCTTGAAAAATGCAAACGGTATTGTAGTTGTAACCCGCCGCGTAGGCGATAAGGATGAAGAGGTTTTCTTCAGCCAGAAAAATGCCTGCCCGGACTGCGGTATTTCTATTCCGGATTTACAGCCACGCCTCTTCAGTTTTAACAACCCCTTTGGAGCCTGTCCTGAATGTACTGGTCTTGGTGAAAAGATGGAGTGGGATTTTAATAAAATCCTTCCAGACCGTTCTCTTTCCTTTAATGAAAGGGCATTTCCATTTTTTAATCCAGAAAGTGAATGGAATCATTCTATGTTCCAGGCGGTTGCAGAAGCTGAAGGCTTTACTCTGGACACACCAATCAGCCGCCTGACTTCAGAGCAGTTCGAATATCTTTGGGAAGGTGACCCTGAGCGAAAAATTCATTGGGTTTATAAAAAGCAGAGTGGAGAAGGTTATAGTGAATATAACCGCCCTTGGCCTGGAGTTTTAAATGAAATGAAGCGCCGTTATGCAGAAGCCTGGGGTGATGCTCAGAGAACTAATATAGAAAGTAAGTTTATGAGGATAGGCCACTGTTCCTGCTGTAATGGCCAGCGTCTGCGTCCCGAAGCCCTTGGAGTAACTGTTGGTGGTAAGAACATTTGGGAGCTTTGCTGTCTTTCTGTTGCAGATTCCATAGAATTTTTTGATAAGCTGGAGCTGACAGAAAATGAAGAAAAGATTGCTGCCCAGGTTATGAAGGAAATCCGTGCTCGTCTGCGCTTCCTTCGTGATGTAGGACTTGATTACCTTACTATGGAAAGAGCTGCTGAAACCTTAAGTGGTGGAGAAGCCCAGCGTATCCGTCTTGCAACTCAGATTGGTTCAGCCCTTTGTGGTGTTATGTATATTCTTGATGAGCCTTCTATTGGACTTCATCAGCGTGATAATCAGAAGCTTATAGACACTTTACTTAGCCTGCGTGATAACGGAAATTCTGTAATTGTTGTTGAACATGATGAGCAGACTTTGCGTACTGCTGACTATCTGATTGATATTGGGCCTGGAGCTGGTGTAAATGGTGGTCGTGTTGTAGCTGCCGGAAAACCAGAGGAGGTTGCAAAGGTAAAGGAAAGTCTTACGGGGCAGTATCTTGCCGGCACTCTTCGTATGGATATTCCATCCAGCCGCCGCCAGGGAAACGGAAACTTTATTAAGGTAAATGGTGTAACTGAGCATAATTTGAAAAACGTAAGCATTCAGATTCCTCTTGGAACCTTTACCTGTATAACCGGCGTTAGTGGTTCTGGTAAATCTACCCTTATGAGTGATGTAATGTATCCGGCCCTAAGTAATCGGGTTATGCGTACAAA
>JAIKYB010000201.1 GCA_024683675.1 Treponema sp. | reverse complement strand
GTCTGCAGGTTGATTGTCACATTTTTAAGGATGTCGCGGTCTCCAAAAGCAAGAGAGACCTGAGAAAACTGTACAAAAGCCATTAATTTTCCTGATAATTTATTTCTTGAAGTAAATAATTATGTGTTCTGCACCGCGTTCAATCAGCTGATTTCCTTTGAAGCGTGCAGTAGAAGCATCTTCCAGTCTTAAAGCACCGTCTTCCAGCTTATAAAGGAAGTTTACTTCTTCTGAAGCCCCTTCAAATTTGAAGGTAACAACGCCATCATAAGTAGACATTAAGCTCTTAGTAAGAGAGTATTTTATAGCAGCAGTTCCGTCTGTTTTTGCACTTGCACTAATTACAGTAGGAACCAGAAGCTTATAGCCGGTCCAGTGGAAGGTTCCGTCTTCATTAAAGGTAAGAGTACCGTAGCTTGAAGCCTTAAACTTTGGACCACGGGCAACAATCTTCTTGTAAGAATCACTTCTTCTCTGACGTTCAGAATTAACAATTTCGGTAAGATTATCAGACAGAGTTACAAAGTTCAAATCCTGAGGCTTACCACTTTCATCTGTATAACGAAGAACAATATATTCAGCATTTCTGTAAATAATCTTAAGAGGAATATTCTTCAAAGAGTATTCACGGTCATCAGTTTTAGCATAGCCTTCAAAGGTCCATGACTGGTGGATTTCGCTGGTATTCAAGGTAACCTTTCCGCCCTTCAAATCCAAATCAAAACGGTAAGAAGGATGAAGCTTTGTAAGGTCAATATTTCCGCTTTCTATAAGAGTCTTAAATTCTTCCGGATACCAGACACCGTTAGCAATTACTTCCCAGCGGTTATCTTTTTCTTCTTCAACAACAATAACTTCGCCGCCAATCTGTTTTCCATTGATGTCAGCTTCATAAAGATGCAGGTTGTAAGAAAAGCACCAGCCCTGAGTTCCGTCCTCTGTAAGGATTTTATACCAGTCCCCTTCCAAAGGCTTACCGCCAGTCATAGGAGCCTGACCAGTCCCCTTATAAAGAATCTTAATTACCTCACCCTTTCTAAGACGATAAACCTGCTTAGAAGTATTTACAGCCTCTGCACGGCAAGGAAGTCCGTCAGTTTTTACGGAAGCAAAGGTAGCAGCATGTTCCTGATATTTTTTAGCAAATTGATTAATCTTGCTCTTTTTAACCGGCTCTGTCATCTGCCAGAGAGGAATTTCAATTTTCTGACCATCCTCTTTTCCAACAATATAAACATGAGAAATATTTGATTTGATATAAACCGGCAGAACCTGTCCGCTCGCAAGATTTTCCTGGGGATTATTCCAGAGAAGAACAGAATAACCCATAATTTTTTCAGAACAGCCCGTAAGAGCAGTCATAAAAATAAGAGAAACAAAAGCGGCAAGGAAAATCAAAAAACGTCTCATAGAATCACCAATAAGTTAGAGCTGAACTCCACTTCTGATTTTTTCTTCGAAGCGGTCTTTTTTCTTTCCTTCAAGAGGATTTTCTTTTCCGTCCAAAAGTGCGCGAAGAGCTTCCATTTCTTCTCCGCTGAAGTTTACTCCATGATTCATATGGTTAATGAAGGACTCTGTAGCCATAGGAGCAACCTTGCGGCACATTTCAAGAATAACTTCTGCATAAACGCGGATTTCATACTGAGCATGAGAATCCAGGCGGAGCTTAAGGAAGTGGAAGAGATTATGCAAATCCATTTCCCAGTAGAATTCTGTATAAAGAGAAAGAGGAAGATTGATTCTGGCAACCTCACGGGCAAGACCTGCGTCAATCAATTGACTGTAATTTTCATAGGCAGCCTTCTGACCTTCTTCCAGCTGATTGATTATTTTATCAGCAGTTTCTTTATCAAAAGCTTCGTTTGAACGGCCCTGCTTGTTATCTGTACTCTGTGGAGAAACCTTGTCTTCTGCAGGTACATAGAATTCATCCTTCATGATTGAATAGCGGCCAGAAACCTCGTTCATACGTCCCATACGGTGACGAACCCACTGGCGGGCAACAAAAATCGGCATCTTTAAGTGGAAGGTCATTACAACCTGCTCAAAAGGAGATGTGTGCTGATGGCGTAAAAGATAATCAATAAGGGCACCATCCTGACTCACTGTCTTTGTACCTTCTCCGTAGGAAACACGGGCAGACTGAACAATACGCTGGTCTCCTCCAAAATAATCTACAAGGCGGACAAAGCCTTTGTCTAAAACTGGGTATTCTTTATCTAGAATTTCTTCTGCGGCGGGAATTATACAATGAGCCATATTAACCTCTTAATTTAATAAATGTGAATTTGATTTTACTGTAAAATTGTATTGATTTCAACGATGAGTCGGCGAGACAAAAATAGAAGGCATAGGATGCATAATGAACAAATGAGCATATCAAAAAAAACGCTTCTGGGGAGGTTGCACAAAAAAAAGCTGTAAAGGTTGAATGGAAAAAAAAGGAGGCCTAATAAAAAATATTTTACTTCCGCGAGCACTTTTCAAAATTCTGCGGCTGAGCGTAAGTGGTATCCGACTCGCCTTCGGCTCGCGAACGCTCAGAGCAGTTTTTGAAAAGCGCCCGCTCGCGTAAAATATTTTTTGGTTTACGTTTTTTATTGTGAAGCTTAGCAGCTCTTTTTTTAGGAGAAATTTTCCCTGCGCGTTTTTTTTAGTTACTCTTCTTTTTTTTATGCGCGGAGACTTCTATTTTTGTCTCTCCCTTTTTTAACAAAAAAGCACACCCGTTTTTTTTATTTAATCATCTTCTGATGAAGTTGAAGGGTCGGTAGCAGGATCGGGGTCGGTGATGGGGGTGTCGTCGGCTGTGGCTACTATTACTTCTTTTTTGGAAGTTAAGTCTACAATGATTAGGGCGGCGCCTATTACAATGACGGCGATGCCGATTATGCGGACTATGGCGATTCCAAGCTGTTTTGGAGAAATGAGAATCAGAACTACGGCTGCAATCAGGAGGAAGAGGTTTTCAAGGAAGTAGTTTTTGCGGTCTATGCCGGTGTCTTTTAAAAGGGCTGCGGTATAGAAGCCTGCGATG
This sequence comes from Treponema sp., assembly GCA_024683675.1. Taxonomy (GTDB): domain Bacteria; phylum Spirochaetota; class Spirochaetia; order Treponematales; family Treponemataceae; genus Treponema_D. Next base: position 597 of record JAIKYB010000201.1, on the reverse strand, counting down.
GCCGAAAGAATCAGGGTGATGATTAAAGTCCAGATCATAAAGGTCCAGACAGTTCCACTGAAAGCCAGAGGGAAAATTACGGAAAGCAAGCCAATCACAATACCTACAATGCTTTTTACCATGATAGTGGTTGTAAAGTGAGAATCATCAAAAAGAGCCTTGGTAACTTTAAGGCTGTAGATTCCATAGGCAATCATAGACAATCCCAAAAGAATTACAACTACTTTAATCCAGAAGGCTGGGAAAATCACAATCAAAAGTCCGATAAGAGCAAGCAGTGCACCCAAGTATAAATACCATCTTTTCATATAAAACCTCTTACATTTAATTTAAAAACGCTAGCCTATAAAGTCAAGTTCCTATAACTTAATTATAGAAGATTTTCGATTTTTTTTAAAATCTTTTTCTTTCTTCTATTGACATAAACCGATAAAACCTATAAAGTAACACTACTTATTGGAGCGATACCAAAGCGGTCGTACTGGGGCGGTCTTGAAAACCGTTGATCTTCACGGGTCCGGGGGTTCGAATCCCTCTCGCTCCGCATAAATGGAAGCGTGGTAGAGCGGTAATACAACGGATTGCTAATCCGTCACT
>JAIKYB010000102.1 GCA_024683675.1 Treponema sp. | reverse complement strand
TATGAAGAGGGAAATCCGGTTCTTAAGGATGTAAACTTTGTAATCACTCCTGGTATGACTGTTGCCATTGTAGGACCAACCGGAGCTGGTAAAACTACAATAGTTAATCTTTTGACCCGCTTTTATAATCCGGATCAGGGACAGATTTTAATAGATGGTCTTGATATTCAGGATTTACAGATTAAATCTATCCGCAAGCAGGTTGGTGTAATGCTTCAGGATTCCTTCCTCTTTAGCGGTTCTATTATGGAAAATATCCGTTATGGTAGACTTGATGCCAGTGATGAAGAATGTATTGCAGCTGCAAAGACAGTTCAGGCTCACGACTTTATTTCTGCCTTCCCGGATGGTTACAATACTCAGCTTTCTGCCAATGGCGGTGGTTTGAGTCAGGGACAAAAGCAGCTTATTTCTTTTGCCAGAGTTCTTTTAAGCGATCCTAGAATCCTGATTTTGGATGAAGCCACTTCTTCTGTTGATACTCATACAGAAAAGGCTTTGCAGCAGGGCTTAGGTCAGCTTTTGAAGGGACGTACAAGCTTTATTATTGCTCACCGTCTTTCTACAATCCGCAATGCAGATGTAATCTTCTATGTTGACCACGGAGAAATTATTGAAAGCGGAAATCATGATGAGCTTGTAAAACTTGGCGGTAAGTATGCCGCTATGGTTCAGATAAAGAGGTAGACTTGCCTCACATGCAACTTGCATGTGAGGGCAACTTGCATGTGGGGGCAACTTGCATGTGGGGGCATTGAATAAGTCCTCAAAATCTGATAATATAACTGAACATTTTTATCTAAGGATATAAGGAGCTTTAAGAAAATGAGTAAGCAGACACTTGACGCTAAAGTGCGCACAGCTACTGGTAAAACAGCTGCTAAAAATCTTCGCAAAGAAGGACGTATCCCTGCCGTTGTATACAACTCAAAGGGTGAAGCAACTTCTATTGAAGTAAGCGAAGTAGAATTCAACAAGATTTGGAGAACAATCACTCCAACAACTTCTATCACTCTTAAGGTTGATGGAAAAGAATGCCTTGCATTGATTAAGGACGTAGAATACAACATCCGCAATGACAAAGTTCTTCATGCAGATTTCTTTGCACCAGATGCAGATGAAAAACTCGTTATGAAAATTAAGATCCACTACACAGGAACTCCAGCTGGTGTTCTTAAGGGTGGTTTCAAGAAAGAACGCAATAACGAAATTAAGATTAAGGCATCTATTGCTGATCTTCCAGAAACAATCTCTGCTGATATTTCTGGTATCAACGTAAGTGAAGCTCTTCGTGTTAAGGACTTGGAAGTTTCTAAGAAAGTTGAAGTTCTTACAGATGCAGAGTTGCCATTGGTAACTGTATCTCCAGCTCGCTAATAGCTCTTGATTTTTGCAGAAAGGCTGTCTTTTTAGGCAGCCTTTTTTTATGTTTCTTAAGGATTTTCTATGGAAGCAAAGCTAAGGGATTTTGAAAGACGTATTTTAAGTGGACTCCAAGACTGCGGAATAAATATTCTGCAATTACAAAAGACTCCTGATGCTGTAATTGGGGCTGCGGTATCTGGTGGTGCCGACTCCATTTCATTACTCTATGCTCTTTCAGAAATCACCCGCTGTTATAAGCTTCCTCTAAAAATCATTACAGTAAATCATTTTATTCGGCCTGATGAAGAAAGTTCTGCTGATGCAAACTATGTTATTGAATGCTGCAGGTCACTAAAGGCTGAAGGCTATGATGTTGAATGCCAACTGGTCGAATTGGGGCATGGAGAAGTTACACGACTTACAGCAGAAAGAGGTGGCGGTATAGAAGAGGCTGCCCGTTATTTGCGTTATAAAGCTTTCGAGGCCTTTGCTGAAAAATATTCTTTAAGCATTCTGTGCCTTGCTCATAATAAAAATGACCAGCTTGAAACTCTCTTAATGCGCTTTCTGCAGGGAAGCTGGCTTGAAGCTGGAGTTGGAATTCGGGGGAAGAGGGCCTTGTATGTAAGGCCCATGCTGGGAATTGAACGTTCTGAAATTGAAGACTATCTTAAGGAAAGAGGAATTTCCTGGAGAATTGATTCTACTAATTCGGATACAGCATATTTAAGAAATAGAATCAGACAACTTTTAGTGCCTCTTTTGAATCAGAATTTTCCCAGCTGGAAAAATGGACTTCTTGCCGGTGCTGAAAAGGCCTCTTTAGATTCTCAGCTTATAGAAGCAGAGGTGGAAAAGCTTTCAATTGATGAAAGTCAAAAGGAAAAGGGAGAGCTTTCTATTTTACTTTCTGATTTTGATTCACTTTCAGATGGAATTAAGTTCCGCTCTCTTTTGAAAATGGCTAATATGCTGGGACTTGAGTGCAGACTTTCTTATTCTTTCTTAAAGGATTTTTTGCTTGCATATAACAATAGCTCTGGAAAAGATTTTACAAAGAGCTTTTCTACAATAGAATTTTCCGTAAAAAAAGACAGACTTTTTGTAAAAAAAGCAAAGAAAATCCATACGGATTTAGTTTTTTTTGCTATAATAGAAGAAAAGGGAATATACGACTTTCCATTTGGAAGTCTTACCGTTGGGGAACAGCTTTCCTTTAATGGACAGCAAACAGGATTTTCTCCTGACTTTCCATTTTGTCTGCGTAACTTCTGCATAGGTGATGAGGTTTTAACTGCAGACGGGAAAATGAAAAACCTTGCCGATGTTTTTGCTGACTGGAAGGTTAGTGCAGAAGACAGGCCTTTGATTCCTCTTATTACTGAAGTAGGAAAGGGGGATAAAATAAAGGCCCTTTTTGCTTCTTTCCTAGGCTATAAGGATTGGATTGTAAAATAAAATGAAAAAATTACTTTTGATTCTTTCTATAACTCTTCTTCTTAATACTTTTATTTTTGCCCAGCAGTCAGCATCTGCTGCAAACAGAAATACAGCCTTACGCTGCCTGAAGCTTGCAGAAAACTGCCTGCTTGGTGGTGACTGGGATAATGCTTATAGTCAGGCTCAGCTTGGTCTTTCTTATGATGATTCTGTTTCTGATTTAATTTATGTAAAAGCTGCCTCTTCAATCAATTTAGGAAAATCAAAAAAAGAAGTTTTAGAAATAATTAGTGATGCCTTCAAGAAAAATAACTGGTTGGGCTATTCGCTGAATGGAGCTAGAATCCTTTATGCAGATTTACTTTGTGATACTGGAGATTATGAGGCTTCTTTAAATCTTTTGGATTCTGAACCCTTTATCCTTTCTGCAGATGCCGAATTTATCCGCGTCAAGAATTATTACAGATTGGGCACAGAAAAATCAGTTACAAATGCCCGCCTAAAAGTAAATACAGCCCGCAGAATTTATCCAAATGATTCTCGTTTTCCAACCTTATTCTTTATGTTTGAATATGCTTTTATGGCAGAAGCCTTTAGAAGCGGTTTGCATTATGAGGTAAGCGAAACTGTTGGAACAATTGCCAGAGCTTATATAGCAAAGCTTCCTGATTATAAAGATTTGGATAACGAAATTGAAATCCTGGCAACTTTTTTTGCTGATGAAAAAGAAAAAGTTCGTTTGCTGCAGGCTATTGATTCAAAAAATACCAGAAGTCATCCTGTAATGGCAATTGCGGGGCTAAGAAATGGTATTTACACAGATAGTCAGGCTTACGATTTATTCTTTTCTTCTGTAGGAGATACTTATCCTTTGGAAGTTTTACAGGATTTTGCTTTAAGCCTTAGAGAAGATGACGTAAAATTGCAGTTGGCTTCATATCTTAATAATTTCTCTGGAAGTCTTACTGTGGATGTAAATCTTGATTTGCAGAATGAAATGATAATTAAATATGAAAATGGACGTCCTTCAGAAATCTTATATGATGCCAATCTTGATGGCTTTAATGAAGTTGAGGCTCAGTGCGATTTTGGTGCACCTGTTTTCATTTCATATCCACCGTATGCTATAGATATCAGCTATGCCGCTTATCCGGAGGTTTCAAAAATAAATTATCAGGAAGAGGATAGAGTCTTTACCTTCCTTCATGAAGATTATAATCATGCCCCTTTTGAATTTATAGTTGACCCTATTTTTTCAGATACTGGCATTGATTTCTTTGAGCCTCATGTTATGCCTGAAATAAAAATACCTGATGCCTCTGATATTGTTGATATTGCTTCTGGAGTTGAACTTTCCAATAGTGAAAGAGAGGGAAGTTATGTAGCTTACGCTTCTGAAAATGGAAAACTCTACTTTGCTAACTTCTATGAAAATGATTATCCTTATGCTTATGCAGATTTTTCTTTGGGCTTGCCTTTTGTTCGTCATGTAGATTCTGATAATGATGGCAATTTTGAAACTACAGAAGAGTATGCAGCAATTCCTGAGGACTTAGCTGATGGTTTTGACTTTGATAAATGTAAGTCAGAAATTGAAGCTATATTTGGAAAAAATGCTCTTTCTTCAAATATTTATCTGAAGAAGATTCAAATAGATAGAAATGCCAATACCTTTTATGAGTATACAGAGATTTTTTACGAATATGATGGAAAAGCCTGCATATGGGATAATGATGATGATGGTATTGAAGACTTTTCTTATGTGAAAGCTCCATGTAAAGCCGGAGATGCTTTAGAAGAAGCTTATACTTTTTTCCAGGAAGAGCCTGTAACTATCAATTTTATTGATGGAATTCCTGTAAAACTCACAATTTCTGAAAATGAAGAAATAATTTATGCGGGCAGCTCAGATTGCTTCTATTGGATTGCAGAGGAAGGTCCTGAAGACTTAGAAAATGAAGCAATAAGCCTGGCAGAAAGTATTTCTGAGCAGGGCAGGGTTTCAATTTCAGATTATGAAGATTGTCGTTTTTCAGTTATTAAAATTGCAGGAAAAATCTTTGCCCGAATACTCCCAGAATCTTATCTTGTGGAAGAATAATTATGCACTCATATAAAAAAATTATTATATCACTTTTGGGCTTAAGTCTTATTTTTACTTCCTGCCAGTCTCTTAAGCAACCAAAGTCTATTGAAGAGCCCTTTGATTATAGTGACAAGGACCTGGTAAAAAATGAAATTAAAAGAATTACAGAAATGCTAGATACAGAGCCTGTTAGAGCTCTCTGGCGTGCCTTACTTTTAAAGGATGAAGATGTAATTCAAAAATGTGTAGAAAGAATTGACTTACAGATTGGCCTTGCCATAGAAGAAAAGGATTATTTTAAGGCAAGTAACTATTATCATTCTTTAGAAGCGGCTGGTAAAAAATCTGCTTCTTACAATGAAAATGAAATTGCTGCTCTGCTTTCTGATGATATTCCGGCTCTTTCAAATAATTCTAATCAGAAAAATCCTAAGTCTTTAAATGACTGTATGGAGGCCAGTGTAACAATTTGGGTAGATCGTGGAGTTAAGGTTCAAAATGGGGCTGGTTATGCTGATATAATTATAGGCTCCGGCTTTTTTATTGATGAAAGAGGTTATCTGGTTACAAATCATCATGTAATCGACTCTATGGTTAATCCTAAGTATGAAGGTTATTCAAGACTATATATAAAACTCTTAGATGATCCTGACACAAAGATTCCTGCAAAAGTAATTGGTTATGATGAAAGTCTGGATCTTGCACTTCTTAAGGCTGAAATTGAACCAAAGTATGTAATGAAGCTTGGAAGCAGCAGGGAACTTAAGATTGGGAATAAGGTTTCGGCTATAGGAACTCCTTTGGGACTTGAAGGAACTCTTACTTCGGGAATTATTTCTGCAACAGACAGAAAATTACTTTCTTTGGGAAATGTTATTCAGGTTGATGCTGCTATAAATTCAGGTAATTCGGGTGGTCCTTTAATTGATGCCAATATGGATGTGCAGGCTATCGTTTTTGCCGGTATGCTCAGATATCAGGGCTTAAACTTTGCAATTCCTGTTGAATATCTAAGGCAGGAACTTCCCCTGCTTTATACTCAGGGAGAAATAATTCATCCCTGGATTGCGGCTTATGGTCGCACCAAAAGAAATGGTCGCGAAAAGGTAGGGCTTGAAATTCAATATGTTATGCCTGGAGGTTCGGCCTTTATTTCCGGCTTTAGAACCGGAGATGTAATAACTTCAATATCTGGGACTCCTATAAATTGTCTGGAAGATTTTCAGTTTTTCATGCTGGGGCAGGGAATTGAAAGCTTATTAAAATGCACTTGTTTAGATGCTCAGGGAAATCCTTGTGAAAAATATCTTTATCTGGAAAAAAGGCCAAAGGAACCTGTAAATGAAATTTATAAGCATGATTTTTTTGCGAATTCTTTTGTGCCATTTTTTGGTATGAAAATGGTTTCTTCATCGACATTGAATAAGAATTCCTTTACAATAGAGTCTGTTCTTCCGGGAACCACTGCTGATGAAATGAATTTTTCCAGCAATGACCATTTGACTGTAAAAGATGTATATTTTGATAATGAAAATCAATATCTTTATGTTTCAGTTTATACAAAGAGGCGTAAAAAAGGTTTCCTTGATATAACTATGATGTTAGCGACACCTTTAGACAGCCCTTATTATTTTTAACATAGAGAAAAACAGGTAGGAAAAAGCTATGACAGAAATGAAATATAAGAGAAACTTTTGTATTGTTGCTCACATTGACCACGGAAAATCAACTTTGTCAGACCGTTTGATTCAGAAGGCAAAAATTATTGATGACCGTAAAATGGTTAATCAGATTCTTGATAATATGGATATTGAACGTGAGCGTGGAATTACAATCAAGAGTCAGGCCGTAACTATTCCATATCATGCAAAAGATGGTCACGATTATGAGTTGAACTTTGTAGATACTCCAGGTCATGTTGACTTTTCTTATGAGGTTTCCCGCGCCATTGCTTCCTGTGAAGGTGCTCTTCTTTTGATTGATGCTACTCAGGGGGTAGAAAGTCAGACTGTTTCAAATATGTATATGGCATTAGAGCATGATTTGACTATGGTTCCTGTAATTAACAAAATAGACCTTGCTTCTGCTGATATTCAATCCTGTAAAAATCAGATAGATAAAGAGCTTGGTCTTGATTCTGCCGATGCTATGTGTGTTTCTGCAAAAACCGGAGAAGGCATTGATGAGCTGATGGAAGCTATCGTTACAAAGTTTCCTGCTCCTACAGGTGACCCAAACGGAAAGGCGGCAGCTCTTATTTTTGACTGCCATTATGATGCTTATCGTGGTGTAATTGTTCATGTTCGTGTTATGGAAGGCCGAATTAAAACCGGTGACATAATTCGCATGATGGCCAGTAAGGCTGATTACAAGGTTGAACAGATTGGAATTTTCAAAATCAATTATGAAGAAACAGGAGTTCTTGAAGCAGGTGATGTAGGATACATTATTTCTGGTGTAAAAACAGTTAGTGATGTAAAGGTGGGTGATACAATTACTCTTGCTAATGATCCGATTGACCAGCCTCTTCCTGGATTTAAGGAAGTAAAGCCTGTTGTTTATTCTTCTATTTATCCAATGGATTCTAATGATTATGAAGAGCTAAAGACTAGCATGGAAAAGCTTAAGCTTAATGATGCCAGTCTTATTTATGAAAAGGATAATTCTCTTGCTTTAGGAAACGGTTTCCGTTGTGGCTTCCTGGGGCTTCTGCACCTGGAAATTATTCAGGAACGTCTGGAACGCGATTTTGACCAGGCAGTTATTTTTACAGCTCCATCTGTTCGCTACAAGCTTCATCTTACAAGTGGAGAGGAAACTTATATAGATAATCCGTCTGAATATCCACAGGGTCGCATCAAGGATTCTGAAGAGCCTTACATAAAAGCTTCTGTAATCACTCCTGCTGAATATTTGGGGTCAATTATGGCTTTGTGTACAGAAAAAAGGGGCGTTCAGACAAATATGCAGTATCTGGATGAAAAACGAGTTGAACTTACCTACGAAATGCCACTTTCTGAAGTTCTCTTTGATTTTTATGACCGCTTAAAGAGTTATAGCCGTGGTTATGCATCCTTTGATTATGAAGTAATTGGTTACCGTCCTACTGAGCTAGTTAAAGTTGATATACTTTTGAACGGAAAAATTGTTGATGCACTTTCCCTGCTGACTTTTAAGGAAAATGCTGTAGTTCGCGCACGCAAGGTTTGTGAACGTCTAAAGAATGAGATTTCTCGTCAGCAGTTTAAGGTGGCAATTCAGGGTGCAATTGGAAGCCAGATTATTGCACGCGAAACTGTTAATCCTGTGCGAAAGGACGTTCTTGCCAAATGTTATGGTGGTGACATTACACGTAAACGAAAGCTTCTTGAAAAACAAAAGGAAGGTAAAAAGCGCATGAAAATGATTGGCGATGTAGAACTCCCACAAAGCGCCTTCCTTGCAGTCCTGAAAGAAAACGATGCTGAGTAATGTGTAAGGCCGCTGGCGGCCGGTGTTTAATTGGAAAGCGTTAAAAAAAATGCGGCAGCATTTTTTAGCTTGTCCATCTGAGTAAGGCCGCTGGCGGCCGGTGTTTAATCGGAAAGCGTTAAAAAAAATGCGAGAGCATTTTTTAGCTTGACAATCTGAGTAAGGCCGCTGGCGGCCGGTGCCTACAAACACTTCAAAAAGAAATCAATTTCCGTGCGCACCCTATTGAGAAAGGATTGCTCATATTTGAAGCAGAGGCCATCAGGGTAGTGGAGGAAAAGATATTCCCTGCCTTCTGCAAGCCTTGTTATCTTTTCCTTTAATTCCTCTTGTGTTAAATCCTGCTTTTTTGACAAAAGTTCTCGTAATTCAATTAAAGCTTCTCTTTCCTTATTTATAAATGCGTCAATTTTGTCATTAGAAAAGTATGTATCCGGAATTGAAAAGGCTTTGACAGCTTCCGGGTAAGTTATTACTGCAGTGGAGAACCCCATAGGAATACCACTTTTGCCTGCATCAAAAAGATTTTTTGTCTGATAAAAATATTGAGCAAAAAACTGACTGTAAGAAGAAAGAATCTGACTGGTGTAAAAGCTTTTCCCTGATTTATCAGTAAATTTTAAGGCATTTTGATTGAAAGAAGAATAAAAATCATATTCTGAAGTTATTTTGTTTTTCTGAAGTAATTTATTTACAAAATGAGGGCTTGCCCTTGTATGAGTTCGGCCTGCACTGTAAGAAAAATCAAGGCCAGTGAAATATACAGGAATATTTTCTGATGAACGGAAGCGTAAAGCATAATAAACCATGGTAAGTCCCACTGAACCAAAAGCGGGATTTTTAATTGGAAGTATTCCTTCTTTTTCTGCACGGTCAATAAAAGCTGCCTGGGTGAATTCGGTGAAAAAATAAGACAGCTGATTTTTAGGATAAATATGAGAGAGGTTTGGAATAGAAGAAAGTCCTGCAAAAATATGAAGCTCTGGGTTTTTACTGTTTCCTATAAAGCTTTTTAGAATGACAGATTGAGCTTCTTCAAGAAAAATACCATCCGGACATATTCCCCGCTCTGTAAGTGCCGCTAAAGCCGTGTCAGCGCATAAAATAAAGAACTTATCCTTATTATTTATAAAGTGAGGATTATCTTCAAAAAAATAATCAGTGCTTTCTCCTGCTCCAAAACAGATTATAGGACTTGAAATCTGCTTAAAATAAACTTCAATTGGTTTAGTGTCTTTCAGACTTTGCAGGTTTCTAAAGAAATTTCTGCAGTATTTGCGGCCAAATTTGGTCAGTGTGACACGATTCTTCCAGAAGGTCATTATTGATTTTGTTGCAGCTTCTGAAAGAGACTTATAAAAATCAGGGTGAAAGCTTGTTCCAGCAGAAAAGTCTATAGGAATAAGTCTGCGGTATTTTCCCTGGTGATTTTCCTTGTAAAGCCAGAGTGGTAAGTCTGCTAATTGTTCTGGATCAAAGAGCTGCAGTCTCTTGTCCTCTGGAAGCTGGAATTCCGGACTTGACTTTCTAAAGTCCTGAGAAAAAGCAAAGAGATCTTTGTCTGCTTCGCATAAAAGTAAAATACAGTCTTCTGGAAGCTTTGCAAGGAGTTCTTTTATTCCGTAATTCAAGGCCGGGGAAAGACACAAAATTACAGAGCCTGGAAGCAGGGATAAATCTTCTATCTTTTTGATTATATTTTTTGCTGGATTGTATTTTGAATAGAGGAGGTGATTCTTATAAGAAAGAGAAAAGCCCTGAGTCGTTTCAACGATACAGGGCTTTTGATTAATCATATTATCCAAATGTTAGTTGTTCATGAAATTGTTGAAATAAACTGATGTAAAGTTATTTTCCAACTTATCACTAGCAAGGATGAAATCCTGTGCAGCATTCTCATCATAAGATTTAAGATTTGAATCTGCATAAGGACCTTCTTCAGCAGCTGTTTCAGAAGTTGTGTACTGAAGTACGATGATGTTATCATTTAATACAAGTGGTTCTGAATAATCATTAAGCTTAAGGCTGAAGGCTGTCTTCAGGAAGTTTTCATTTGAATCTGCATATGAAAGTCCCTTTACAGAAGTGTCAATTGAAGAAGAGATATCTACGCTTCCGAAGTTTAATGGGAATGGAGCAATTTCCTGCTTTGTAAGACCGAGTGCTGTACAAGCGCTGTCGAAGTCAGATTTAAGTGCTTCATTTGTGAAGTCTGTAGCCTTTGCCTTGAAGTAGTCTTCAATGAGTGTTTTTTCGTAGTTTGTGATATATGAAGAAATTGTCTTTTTTACTTCTTCATTTTCGAAGTCAGCTACTGCAGGGGCAGAGTCTGTCTTGAAAATAGAGTATCCGGAAATTGTTTCAATAGCAGGGCTGATTGCATCTACTGCAAGGTCAGCAATTACTGCAAGGTCATCTTTATTTACGATGATGTTTTCAACCTGATACTGATAAGAGCTAGTAACCTTTCCTTCTGTGTTACTGTAATTCTTTGAAGAATATTCTGTAACAGCATCTGTAAATGTAATTTCATTATTAGCAAGTCTCTTTGAAACTGTTTCTGCAGTTGATTTATCTGAAACTGTGATTACTGAAAGATCGTACTTAGTGAACTTTGCTGCATTTTCTTTTGCAAAAGCAAGCTTTTCTTCTTCTGGATAATCAGAAAGTGCGAAGGCTACCATATTAAAGCCGCGTTTTGTCTTGTTGTAGTCCTTAAGGAAGTCAACTTCAGCAGAAGCTTCTTTAATACCATAAAGAGCTGTTGAGCCGAGCTGGTCTGTATCTGAACCAAAATTGTCATCATAATAGCGGGATGTTGTAAGAGAATCTTCAACACCGCGGCGGATTTCTGCAACTGTAGCTTCTGGAGTCTGCTTGTAAAGCTTAGAAGAATATTTTCCAGTTTCATCATAGAAGTATGGAAGCATCTGGCGATTTACAGCTGCCTTTGGAACTTCATATCCACTATTTTCAACAGCATCTGTGTAAGCATACTTAGAAACTGTAGAGTTGAAGGCATAATTGAAAATATAATAGTAGCTTGAAGAATCAATCTGACGACCCTGGCTCTGGAACATCTGTCCGTACTGTGAAACGAAGTTATAGAAGTCTGATCCCTGTTCGTATTTAATTTCTTTGCCGTTATATTTTCCGAAAACAAGAGAATCTGGTTGCTGAGATCCAGAACCTGTGAATGCAGGAAGAGCAACGAAACAGAAGGCACAAATCAAAAGAATGATTAATGAGCCAATAGTATAAGCAGTATTTTTTTTCATAATGAAAAACCAACCTTTAATTTTTATAAATTTTAATGAATAATTTTAACATACTGGAAAGTCACTGTCAATGAGAATAGGGGCGCCGTAACTGGTAATTTACTTAGGCAATATTTAATATGCTTCCGCTGCAGGTGTGCAAAAAGTGCAGGCTGAGCGCTAAAGGTATTTGACTCGCCTATGGCTCGCAGCGCTCAGAAGCACTTTTTTCACACCTTCCGCTCGCGCATATTAAATATAAATAGACTAAAAATAGTTATGGCTTGCTATTCTAATTGAACCTTGGTGAAGGAATAGGGGCGCCGTAACTGGTGCAAAAAGTGCTATTTTGTAGGGATGGGCAAGATAAATAAAACTTTGATAGAGTTTAATAGAAAAAAAAAGAACTAAAAAATGATACGCGCAAGCGGAGGTGGGGTAGAACTGCGTCTGAGTGCTGCGAGCTTTTGCGAGTCAGATACCACTAGCACTCAGCTAGCAGTTCTAACCCACCGCAGCGGAAGCGTATCATTTTTCTTAGGCACATTTTATAAATGATACGCTAAAGTTTTATTTATCTGGAAGTAGAGAGGCTCTGTTTTGATTTGTAGCGCTTCATTGCTTCTGTAATCAGAAGTTCAATTAAGTCTTCGAAGTGAAGGCCGGCTGCATCGCAGAGTTTTGGGAACATGCTGATTGTTGTGAAACCAGGCATTGTGTTAATTTCGTTCAGGTAAACAGCCTTTGTGTCCTTATCAATAAAGAAGTCTACACGGGCAAGACCTGTTGCATCTAGAACCTTGTAGGCAGCG
>JAIKYB010000097.1 GCA_024683675.1 Treponema sp. | reverse complement strand
AAGTAATGCTCATCCGCTCCCCTGCCGATGAAAAACTCTTCAAGGAAACCTATGGAGTTGATTCTTTGAAGGTGGAATATTAGTGGGGTCTGCATAAAGCAGGAAACTACACAATCAGTTTAATCTTTCACAAGCAGGACTCCCCCACCTACCCAAAGCCGTGATTTTTTGGTAGAATAGCGCCACTATGGATTTAATCAAAAAGCTTGATGAATGTGAAAATCGGCTCAAGGAATTGAATGAGCTGGTAATGGATCCGAATCTTGTAAAGGATGCGAAAAAATACAAGGACACAATGCGCGAGCACGGCTATCTGACAGAAGTTTGTGCCCTTTATGATGAGTACAAGAAGGTACTCCAGGGTATTAAAGATGCCAAAGAAATGATTACTGCTGAAGATGATGTAGAAATGAAGGAAATGGCTCGCGAAGAACTTAAGGAACTTGAAGAAAAGCAGCCAAAGCTTGAAGAAGATATTAAATTAAAGCTTGTCCCTCCTGATCCTCTTGATGAAAAGAATATTATTCTGGAAATTCGTTCGGCAGCAGGTGGAGATGAAGCTTCGCTTTTTGTACGCGATCTTTGGGAAATGTACTGCCACCTTGCCGACCGAAAGGGCTGGAAAACTGAAACCATGGAAGCTCAGGAAACTGAAGTTGGCGGTTTTAACAAGATTGTTACCTCTATCAGTGGAAAATTTGTATACGGAACACTTCGCTGGGAATCTGGAGTTCACCGTGTTCAGCGTGTTCCTCAGACAGAAAGCCAGGGACGCCTTCAGACTTCAACAGCAACTGTAGCCGTATTGCCGGAAGCAGAAGAAGCCGATGTAAAAATTAATCCTAATGATGTACGTGTAGATGTAATGCGCGCCGGCGGTCCTGGTGGACAGTGTGTAAACACAACCGACTCAGCAGTACGTCTTACTCATATTCCTACAGGAATTGTTGTAATTCAGCAGGATCAGAAATCTCAGATTAAAAATAAGGAAAAGGCCTGGCAGGTTTTGCGTGCCCGACTCTTTGACCTTGAACAGAGCAAGCTTGATGCAGAACGTTCTTCTGCCCGCAAGAGCATGGTAGGAAACGGTGACCGCTCTGAAAAAATCAGAACTTACAACTTCCCTCAGGACCGCGTAACAGACCACCGCATTAACTACAGCCAGCATAATCTTCCATCCTTTATGATGGGTGATATGGATGATATGCTCGACGCATTGAATGTATACGCAAAGGAAGAACAGTTAAAAGCTGACCTTTAATTAAATCCTTGACAATCCAAAACTTTAAAAATACAGCAATCAAAAAAATAGCCTCTTCTCCCAGCCCCCAGCTGGATTTAGAGGTTTTGCTGTCTTATATTCTGGGCTTCACTAAAACAGATTTACTTATGAAGAGGGATTTTGAAATCCCCCGGGAAAAAGAAGTCTGGCTGCAAGAGGCTCTAGAGCGCCGGGCCCAGGGGCTTCCAATAGCATACATAACAGGACAAAAGGAATTTTACGGCTACAACTTTATTGTAAGCCCGGATGTACTTATCCCCAAACCGGACACCGAAATATTAGTTGAAAGAGCAACAGATTTAATTGCCCAAATAATAGAAAAGAAGAAAAACAGTCTGCTTACTATTTGTGATATGTGCACCGGAAGTGGCTGTATTGCCTTAAGCGTAATGAAAAGCCTTTTGGAAGATTACAATATCCCCCAGGACCGCCTGCCAAAATTCACGCTGGCAGATATTTCGGAAGCAGCACTGGATATTGCAAGAAAAAATGCAGAAGGACTTTTTGGAAAAGCCAGCCCTCTTGTAAAATCAAGGCTTGCCTTTGTGCGCACAAATCTATTTGAGACAATACCTGCGAAATTTGACCTGATTCTTACGAACCCTCCCTATGTTCCCCGTCAGCTTACAGACCAGCTTTTACAGGACGGCCGCTCGGAACCAAGACTTGCCCTTGACGGAGACGTAACAATTACCGGAGAACACAGTTCAAGTAATGATGGAATGGAAATAATCAGGAATCTTATTCCCCAGGCAAAGGAACACCTTGCCCCACACGGCACAATTTTTATGGAAACCGGAGAATACAATGCCCAGGACAGCGCCAATCTGGCAAAAAAATACGGCTTCACGAGCCGTATTCACAAGGATCTGGAAGGCCAGCTGAGGCTTGTAGAAATGACCTGCTAGAAGAATAAGATAATTATATTTCTTCTACCTTTGTAAAGAAAAGACTGATACCTTCCTTTGGGAAACGCTGACAAAGCCTTGAAATAATTTCTTTAATCTTTTTTGCTTCTTCCAGAGAAACATAAGAAAAAAGGACAAAGTTCATTTCAGGCCAAATTGTATCACCAAGTTTTTTGGTATTAAGACCTTTTCCGTGGCACTCCGGAATCATGGTATATTCAAAGTCCGGGATTTCTGCCTCCAGAAGCTCGGTTACATCATCCATTACAGACTGGTTTGAAATAATTTCTGCACGATATTCAATCATCATTCAGCCTCCTGAGCTGCAGGTAATTCGGCCTTTTTTCCACTTTCACGCTTCTTCATAACCAGAGAATACAAAACAGGAATGATAAGCAAGGTTACAAAGGTACTGGAAATAAGACCTCCAACAACTGCCATGGCAATTGGCTGTACCATCATGGCCTGGCCACTGGTTGCGAAACACATTGGCAGCATACCAAGAATTGTAGTAAGAGTTGTCATTAAAACAGGACGGAAACGGCTCTTTCCGGCTTCGTAGCAGGCTTGCATAAGAGGAACTCCTCGTCCTACAAGCAGATTTGTATAGTCTACAAGAATGATACCGTTATTTACAACAATTCCAACCAGCATAATAATTCCGACCATAGACATAATAGAAATAGCCTGACCGGTAATTTTATAAAGGAAGATTACACCTATAATAAGGAATGGCATTGTTGCAAGGTTGATTAATGGAGCCTTAAAGCTTTCGTAAGTAGCAGCCATAACGCCAAATACAAGCAGAACTGCCATTGCAATAATCTTAAGATAGAACTTCATCTGATTCATTGTATCGCCCCAGGAACCTTCATAGGTAACAGTTACGCTGTCCGGGATAACAAAGGCAGAAGCAATTCCTTCCTTAATCTGGTCTTCTACTATATTGGCATTTGTTTCTGTAATAATACTTGCAGAAACATGCAGGATACGAGTCTGATTTTCACGGCTGATTGAAACAGGGCCCAACCCTTTCTTTAGACTTGCAAAGTTTGCAACAGAAACCATTCCGCTGGAACCGCGAACATAAATAGACTCAAGGTCTTCTATCTTCTTGCGGTCTTCAGGGCGGTAAGAAACAACTACGTTATAGTCTTTACCATTATTGCGGTAAACGCAGGCTGTAGTTCCGTTGATAGCATAGTTAATTTCCCGGGCAACTGTTGTAATATCTACACCAAAATCGTAGGCACGCTGACGGTCAATCACAACCTCTACCTGAGGAAGTCCTCGATCCATGCTGATAGAAGCTTCTCCACATTCATGGTTATTATTTATTACCTCTGCAATCTGGTCTGCAGTATCAAGCATAGCCTCCAAATCATCAGAACGGAGGATTATATCAATATCACTTCCCATCATCTGACCACGCCAACCGGCACGGAAGCTTAAGTTTGCTCCAGGATATTCACCAAAGTGCTTACGAAGCTTAGCCTGAATGTCAGCTGCAGAATCTATCTGCTTTTCAGTTTCTGGAAGTGTAATCTGAATTGAGCCCTTATTAGTTCCGGAGTTACGACCGCCACCAATAGAAACTGTGACATTTTTAGCTCCCTTCACTTCTTCCTTTACAATTTCTTCAAAGGCCATACAAACTTCTTTTGTTTCTTCAAAAGGAGTTCCGACAGGCATTGTTACATTAAGGGTAACAGAATCATCATTACCAGCTGGCATCATGTTGATTTTCATAGTTGGAATCAAAGCAAAGGCTAAAATCAAAACTGAAAGAGCGGCAACTATAGTTACAAGCCTGTTATTCAAAGAAAGCTTAAGGAGCTTTGCATATAGTTTTCCCAGCCCATCAATCACCTTCTGGAAAGCCCCGTAAATCACCTTTAAGACTCTGTTTGTTACAGGCTTTTCACTTCGGTTAGAAAGAGGCAGGAATTTTCCGGCTAAAACAGGAACAAGGAAGATTGCTACCATCAGGGAAGAAACCAGAGAAATTACAATTGTAAAAATGATTCCTTTAAACATCTGTCCCATCATTCCTAAATCAGCAATAAAGAAAAGGAAAGGCACAAATACACAGATTGTTGTAAGGTTTCCGGAAATAACTGACATCATCATTTCCTGGCTACCTAAAATTGCAGCAACTTTTGGACGGGCACCACGCTGACGGTAGGAGTAAATATTATCAATCATAACGATAGAGGCATCTACAATCATACCAACACCAAGAATAAGTCCGGTAAGGGTCATCATATTTAAGGTGATTCCAAAGGTATTCATTGCAAAAAGCGTAATGATAATAGAAAGTGGAATAGAAATAGAAATGATGATTGTAGACTTAAAGTTCTGCAGAAATACAAAGAGAATGATTACAGCAAGTACAAGTCCCTGCCAGGCGGATTGAATCAGAGTATTGATTGTCTCGCGGATGGCATCTGTATCATCAGAAATAATTTCCATTGTAATATCTGACGGCAGCATTGTTTTAAGCTGATCTATTTTCTTGTAAACATTATTGGCAACGGTAACGGTATTTGCATCACTCTGCTTTGTAATACCAACATAAACGCCCTTTTCTCCATTGATAAAGGATTCACTAGAGGTTTCGGCAAAACCAAGACTTGCAGTTCCAATATCACGAAGTTTTACATTGTAGCCATTTATTGTAGAAATAACTGTGTCATTTATTTCATCTATACTAGTATATTCACCAACAGTGCGGACAATATAATTTTTGTGACCATCCTGAACCTTTCCACCACCAAGCTCAAGGTTCTGTTTAGAAAGGGCACTTACAACCGTAGGAATTGTATAACCATAAGCAGCCATGCGATTCTGGTCCAACTGAACATTAACCTGGGCAGTACGACCTCCGTTTACACTAGCCTCGCCCACGCCTTCTGCCTGCTCAAGAATATCAACAATCTGGCTTTCCGCAATTTGCTTTATGTCATCTACAGAACGGTTTCCGCGAACAAGAATGCGCATTATAGAAGAAGAGGAACCGGAAAAGCGGAAAATAGAAGGGGTACTGGCCGCATCTGGAAGAGCCCTTGTAACCCGCGAAAGCTTGTCTCTAAGGTCATTTACCACCTCGTCCAGGTCGGTTCCGTAGTTAAATTCAAGACTTACAGTTGAGGAGCCTTCGTTTGAAGTTGAAGAAAGACTTTTAAGGCCGTTTACACTTACAACTGCACTTTCTATTACCTTGGTTACGGATTTTTCTACCGCCTCAGGCCCGGCATTTGTGTAAGTGGTCATAATCATTAAATAAGGATTTTCTGTTTCAGGAAAAAGTGCTATTGCAACCTTGCTGAAGGTAAAGATTCCGAGCATTCCCAGTAAAGCAAAGACTATGAGGATTAATACCGGGTGCTCCATTGTTTTTCTGGAGACACTCATTAGCGGGCCTCCCATTTTGGAGCATCAGTTTTTGCTCCCTCACCTTCTGCAGGAAGAGGCGCCGGAGCATCAACATCACGTACCTTGGCTCCTTCAAACAAAGTAAGCATACCTTCAATAACGACTCTTTCGCCCTCTGAAACTCCATCCAAAATCTGATAATAGCCGTCTACATTTTTTCCAAGAGTAACAAGACGTTTTTCTACAGTGTTATCTTCTTTTACTACGAAGAGGTAATATTTGTCATTATTGTTTACAAGAGAATCCTGAGGAACTATAGGATAGCCTTCATAATCATTTGTATAAAGCTTGATTTTTGCAAACATTCCGGCATTTACCTTTTCATAACTTTCTTCAAAATTGAGGATGATTTCTTTGGTTCTGGTTGCTGAATCAACTACAGGAGAAATGCGGACAACCTTTGCATAAAACTTTTCCTCCCCATAAGCCTGAAGGAGGATTTCTGCCCTCTGTCCAATACGTAAATCTGCAACATAGCGTTCCGGAACCTTTGCTGTTACCTGAAGATTTGAAATATCACCAATCTTTGTGATTACAGAGCTTACACTTACCTTTTGTCCGGCCTTTACAGGAGAAGAAATAATACTTCCGGAAATTGGGGCTGTTACAGGACTCTTTGCGTAATAGCTTCCTGGTTCTGAAGGGTCGATATAGGCAATAATATCTCCCTGTTTTACAGGAGACCCAAGGGAAACCTTCATTTCTACAACCTTTCCACCGATTGAAGGGAAAACTTCTATTGAAGTTTGTGTTTCAATTTCACCATTGGTAATTACAAAATCTGTGAGAACTGAGTTTTTAAGCTCCATTGTGCGAACTGAAGTTTCCTGTGCAGCTCCAAAGCCGCCGAAAGCACCCCAACCGCCAGGCATACCCATGCCAGCTGCCTTTTTCTTTTTAGACATATTAATTGCAAAAATGGAAAGTAAAAGAGCTCCAATAATTGCAGCAACAGTTATCATGGTGATGTATTTCTTTTTCATTTTATTCCCCTTCTTCTGAATTTCCGAGCGAACCGAACGGAATTCCCAGTGTATTTTCTAAATCTAAGATAGAACAGATAAGACTGTAGAGCTGCTGCTGTTGGGTCAAACGGGCACTCATAAGTGAATCTGACGCATTCTGCAAAGTGAGTAAATCCTTGGAACCTACATTATAGGCACGCTGTGTCATATCATAAGTTCTTTGAGCAATATCAACATTCTGTTCAAGCATAGCCATTTGAGACTTTGCCTGATATATCTTTTTTATACTGTTTTTTATTTCAAGTTCGGACGCAGTTTTTGTATTTTCCAACTGAAGCTCCAGGTCTTTAAGACTTGCTTTCTGAGCTTCTATACTTAAAGAGCCGGAAGACCAGGGCAGGTAACCATCCAGAGGGATTCCTACACTTAAAGAAAGGCTATCTTTTCCTGCAGCAACAGCGTCTGCTTCTGCTTTGCCACCTACATTATAGGAATAGGAAGCTGTAATGCTAGGCCCCCAGGCAGAAAAGCGGGTTGCGGCCAGAGAGTTTTTCTGAGCTTCTATTGAAGCTTCCAATTTTTTAACTGCAGGAAGATCTTCTACACTTACAGAGGCTACTAAATCATCCGGAGGAACAAAATCACTAAGACTTCCTACCAGTTCGATTTCTTCATTCTGAGAAAGTCCAAGAGTTTGCTTAAAGGTTGCTAAATCATTTTCATAAGAAATAATAGCAGATTCCAAAGAAGGCTTCTGACTTTCGTAATTGTACTGGGACTGAAGTAAATCTAATTCTGAAAGCTGGCCCCGGGAAAACTTATCACGATTATTTTCATAACGGATTTTTGAAGTTTCCATATTACGTTCTTTAAGGGCAATGCTTTCTTTTGTATAAATAAGGCCATAAAAAAGCTTACGGACACTTACTTCTACAGAACGAACTGCTTCTTCATAAGAAACGATTCCACTTTCATAATTAAGACGGGCATTTTTTATTGTTGTATAAAGAGAAGGTGAAAGAGAAAGCCTGACTGAAGCTCCAAGACTCCAGTTTCCAGAACCAAGGCTATCTGATAAATCAGTATAAGAACCATCAGAAAAAGTGCCTGATATAAAACCGTCACTATAAGAACCAGAAAGACTTACAGAAGGACTGATTCCATTCCAGGAGTAGGCATTCTTTTTTTCAAGTAATTCCAAAGAAAGTCTCTGGCGTTTTAAAGATACATTATTATCAGCCGCAAGAATAACGGCATCATCAACAGTTATTTTTCTAATTTCCGATTTTTCTACTTCAACTTCGGATGCAAACATGGCTGTAGAAATCAGTAGGAAAAATAAATAAAAAGAAAGTCGTTTCACAATTGTTCACCCAATATTTTACTTCTATAACAAATAATACTAAAAAAGATTACTATAATAAAAGTGAAATTTTTGTTATTTTATTATTATATTTAAGGATAGAGACATGAGCAAGGATGTTATTTTCAAATCTGACATTTTTAATCCTTCTGAACTGATTTCTGAGTTCTTCCAGCTTCATGATTATTTTTCTGCTCAGGAGAAGGCTAAAATAACAGAGGCATGGCAGCTTCTTGTAACAAAGGCCGATGGCAAGCTTAGAAACTGTGGTAAGCCCTACTATCTGCATCCCCTTAGAGTTGCAAATATTCTTGCAGAAAGCAGGCTGGACTCTGATACAATTATCTGTGCTCTCCTTCATTCTATCCATGATTTTGACGTGACTCCCCAAATGCTGGAAGAAAGCTTTGGAAAGAACGTAAGTAAAATCATTGTAACTACAAATAAAATTCTAAATCTTCCTATAAATACAAAGACACTGAATCAGTCTGACGCAATCCGCAATATGCTTTTTGCTATGTGTGATGACGCCCGCATTATTTTGATTACCCTTGCAGACCGTCTGGACAGAATCAGGAATATTAAAAACTTCACAAAGGAAGAACAGCACGAAATTGCAAATTCTGTAATTGAAATCTGGGCCCCGCTGGCTGACAGACTTGGAATGCAGGCTGAAAAAAATGAGTTTGAAGACTTAAGCCTGAAATATAAAAATCCTCAGGTATTTTTGCAGATTAAGGCTATTGTTGCCCAGAAAAAGGATGAGCGCTCTAACTATCTGGAAAAGGCGGTAAATTCTATTTATAAATCTGCTGAAAAAATGGGGATTAGAGTCGAGATTCAAAGCCGGGCCAAGCATTTTTATTCAATTTACCAGAAGATGAGAAAGCGAAACAAGGAGGCCGGAGAGCTTTTTGATTTACTGGCCCTCCGTATTTTGTGTGATTCTCCGGCACAGTGCTATACTCTTGTAGGAATTGTGCATGGTCTTTGGAAGCCTCTGGACGGACGCTTTAAAGATTATATTGCCATGCCTAAGGCCAACGGCTACCAGTCTCTGCACACTACAGTTATGTGCGACGGCAAGCCTCTTGAAATTCAAATCCGTACCCACGAAATGCATAACATGGCCGAGCATGGAATTGCTTCCCACTGGCTTTACAAAAAGGGAAGCTCTAGAGATCTTGTAGAAGAAGACAAGCTTGCCATTTACAATAAGCTGCAGCAGTTTAAACAGGGCCTTGTAGAAGGTGACAATTTTGAAACTCTTAAAAATGATCTTTTGGGAGATGAGATTTATGTTTTTACTCCAAAGGGTGATGTAAAAAAACTTCCTATGGGAGCAACTGCAATTGATTTTGCTTATGCAATTCACTCTTCTATTGGAGAAAAAATAATTGCGGCAAAGGCAAACGGAAAGATTATTCCTCTTTCTAAGGCTCTGGAAAATACCCAAATAATAGAAGTAATTACAAATCCTCAGGCTCATCCAACTGAAAACCAGTTGAAGCTGGTAAAAACGAGCAAGGCTCATCAGAGGATTCACTCCTGGCTGATTAAAAATGACCCTACCTTTAGTGAAAAGTTTTCACTTCAGAATACAGGAACGGGTACGACAACTACAAGTGAGGGAGGAGCAGGCAACTCTTCAGCTGAAGTTTGGACTCCGGGAACTCAGACGGGAAAACGCAGAAAAAGACCTAAGAACGGCGACAGAAATTCTCCTGAAGCACAGACTCATATTCAAAGAAAGGTTTTGGTTCAGGGGGAACGCAATGTGCTTTATAACATTGCACAGTGCTGTAAACCAACATACCCGGACATAATTGCCGGGTATGTTACACGAACTAAAGGTGTTTCAATTCACAGGGCTGACTGCCTTACCTACCAGCGCATTCCTCACAAGGAGGAACGCAGTGTCCAGGTTTCCTGGGAAGAAAAGTAGGCCCTGGCAGTCACTTGGAACTTAGCCTAAAGCTTACTCCTGGAACTGGGTTACAAGTGGGTTTGAAGCTGCATCTTCAGTTGCAATTTGACTGTACTCAACTGCCGATACATCTGGATAAGTCTGGTTTTCACCATCTGCAGCAGCTTCTCCTTCTGCAGCTCGTGTAAATCTTCCTGCAGTAGAAGAAATAACTTTAATGTTTGCTAGTCTTGTTTTTTATCGCCACGAAGCATATAAGCCTTGGCTATGTTAATTACAGGCTTTAAATACCATGGTCGCAAATCTTTATCAGCCATCTTAAGCATATCACGAATCTTAATACTCTGAGGACAATGTGCCTCGCATTTTCCACAGCCCACACAGGCAGTAGCAAAGGCAGAAGACTTACGCAAAACAGTTGCCTGGAAGTAATCCTTACGACCAGAAATTTTAGTTTCGGAATACATAAGATTCCAGCCGTGGAAGATACCAGGAATATCAATTCCTTTAGGACATGGAACGCAGTAACGGCAGGCAGTACAGCCAACCTTTTCGGTACGTTTTATTTCGCTTTTAATTTTTTCTATAAAATCAAAATCTTCCTGAGTAAAATGTCCGGCAGGAGCAGTGTCTGCAATTCGACAGTTTTCTTCTACCATTTCAATACTGTTCATACCAGAAAGAACAGCGGTAACTTCAGGCTGATTGTAAAGCCAGCGGAAGCCCCATTCTGCAGGAGTCCAGCCCTTTGGATTAGCGGCAATCATCTTTTTTGCAGTCTCTGGTAAAAGGTTTACAAGCTTACCACCACGAAGAGGTTCCATAATCATAACAGGAATTCCCTTTGCGGCTGCGGCCTTTAATCCGCTTACTCCGGCCTGGGAAAGTTCATCCAGATAGTTATACTGAATCATACAAAAATCCCAATCAAAATCATTTAGAATTTTTGTAAACATTTCTGTTGTACCGTGGAATGAAAATCCGATATTTCTAATTTCTCCGCAAGCCTTTTTCTTAGCAATCCAGTCTTCAATTCCAATTGCCTTAAGCTTTTCCCACTGAGAATAATCTGTAAGGTGGTGCATCAAATAATAATCTACGTAAGTTGTACGAAGGCGTGAAAGCTCTTCTGCAAAGGTCTTGTCTATAGAGGCACTGCTTGTAATCAAATATTGAGGTAGTTTAGTTGCAATATTAATTTTTTCGCGAATACCATTTCTTTCAAATATTTCACCAATGGCTGCTTCACTACCTGTGTAAATATAAGCTGTATCAAAATAATTTACACCTGCATTATAAGCTGCCATAATCTCGGCTTCAGCCTTGTCTAAATCTATGCGTCCATTCTTTTTTGTAAATCGCATGCAGCCAAAAGCTAAAAGAGAAATTGGTTCGCCTTTTCTATTTTTTCTATATTGCATATATATAAACCGTATCTTTAAATATAAAGCACTTTTTCACAACTGAAAAGAAAAATAAATCAAATAATACAATTTTATGAGTCCACTTTACAGGACATTCCTCGCAGTTAACTTTATAATAGAAATTAACTTAAAATTAGGAGAATTTTATGGCTAAATTTTCTTTTGCGGCAGTTTTTTCAAATCACTGTGTACTTCAAAGAAATAAAATTATAACAGTTTTTGGTTATGCTGAAGATGGAACAAAGCTTCGACTTATTCTTACAGATTTTCGCGGAGATATACTTGCAAAAAACACCGGAAGGGCTGAAAAAGGCCGCTGGGAAATCCAGCTTTCGGCTCAGGAAGCTCAGCTTGACTGCGAACTTACTCTTGAAGAGCCTGGTAATGATTCAGAAAAAATTACACTGTCTGATATTGCAATTGGCGAAGTTTGGCTTGCCGGTGGACAGAGTAACATGGAATTTGAACTTCAGAATTGTAGTGAAGGTCCTGCTGAGCTGGCTGATACAAAGGGAGAAAACGGTGGAAAAGACGTTCGCTTCTATTACACAAATAAAATTGCCTGGAAGGACGAAAAGTTCTTTGAGGCAGAAAAAAATACCTGCTGGCAGACCTGGGATTCTGAATGGAAAAAATCATGGTCGGCTGTGGGATACTTCTTTGCCCGCCAGCTTGCTATTGACTTAGGGGTAACTGTTGGCGTGATTGGATGTAACTGGGGAGGGACCTCGGCCTCTGCCTGGATGCGCAAGGAATATCTTGAAAATGACGAGGAGCTCCGCTCTTACCTTACAGAACAAGAAGAAGCAACTGCCGGCAAAAGCATTGAAGAGCAGTGTGCTGAATATGATGCCTACGAAGTAGAAAATAATGAATGGCAGGCTAAATGTGCCAAGCTTTATGAAACCGTTCCCGGAATTACCTGGGCAGAAGTAGAAAATCAGCTGGGAAAATGTCCTTGGCCAGGACCAAAATCCTGCAAGAATCCTTATCGTCCTACAGGTCTTTATGAATGTATGCTGCAGAGAGTTATGCCTTATACCTTAAAGGGCGTAATCTGGTATCAGGGTGAAAGCGATGACCACAAGCCAAACATGTACCGCAAGCTTTTTACAAATATGATAGAAAACTGGCGAACAGACTGGCATGACGATTCTCTTCCTTTTGTTTATATCCAGCTGCCAGAACACCGTTATGAATACGACAAGGATTTTAAGCACTGGTGTTTTATCCGCGAAGCTCAGCAGAAGGTTCATGATTCGGTAAAGAATGCCTGGATGACCTGTGCCCTTGATTTAGGCCAGTTTAATGATATTCATCCAAAAGCAAAGCTGATTGCCGGCGAGCGTCTTGAAAAGAATGCCATGGCAAATGTTTATGGACTTGAAAAACCTGAAGAATCACTTTCTCCTATGTTAAAAGAAGTTTTAATTCAGGATGATAAGATGATTTTGTCCTTTAGTCATGCAGAAGCCGGATTTGTTCTAAAGGATGATGAAAAAGAGCTTAAAGAATATAAGGACATGGAAAAGAGACAGGGCAATGAAGTTCCAAAAGACTTTACCGGATTTGAAATTGCCGGCCCGGATGGCATTTACTATCCGGCAACCTTTGCCTTTGGCGGCACAGAAGGCTCTCAGAACAAGATTGTTTTACACAGCAGCAAGGTTTCTGAGCCAAAGTTTGCCCGCTATGCCTGGTACAATTATGGGCCTGTAACTGTTTTTGCAAAAACAGGACTTCCTCTTGCTCCATTCCGCACTGCAGATGATTCCCAGGCAGCAACAGAGCATGCCGCAATTCAGCAGATTATGACAGTATAAGTTTTTATAGAAGGAGAAACAAATGAAAAAGATGATTAAGGCCCTTTTTGCGGCAATCTTAATTCTTACAGCCTGCAGTCCTGCTATTGCAGAAACTACTGCTGCAAGTAAAGACCTGACATTAAATGAAAGCAATGTAAAGCTGCTGGGCCGAACATATTCAGAAAAGGACACTCTCTGGACCTTCTTTTCCGGAAGTGGCGCTGCTTTTAATATAAGTGCAAAGCGTCTGGACGTGACCTTTGAAGGCGACAGCGGAACTCCAATGAGAAAGGATAACGGGAATGCAGCCAGAGTTGCAGTTTTTGTAAACGGAGAACGCAAGCTGGATCAGCTTTTACTGAAAAAGGAGCAGACCTTTACCGTTTTTGACGGCTCTCAGCTAGTTGAAGGCGAGGTTAGAATTGTAAAGCTTTCTGAAAGTGCAAACTCTCTGGCTGGAATAAAGAAAATCAGCCTTGATGAAGACGGAAAGATTTCCCCGGCTGCGAAGAAGGCCCTGAAAATTGAATTTGTCGGAGATTCTATAACCTGCGGCTATGGCGTAGACGATTTGGATAGAAATCACCACTTTGCAACTGCAACAGAAGATAATTCTAAGACTTATGCTTATAAATCTGCCGCTGCTTTGGATGCTGATTATTCTATGGTAAGCGTAAGTGGCTGGGGTGTTGCTTCCGGTTATTCAAGCGGAAACAGAAACAGTGACTCTGTGCTACCAAAGATTTATGAAAAAGTAGGCTTTTCTTATGGAAACACCTTTGCTAATAAGAAGCCTCAGTCTTTGGACTGGGATTTTTCTGCCTTTACACCAGATTTTGTAGTTATAAACCTTGGAACAAATGATAATTCCTGGACAAAGAACGATGCAAAGAAGGTTGAAACCTTTACAAAAGAGTATGTAGCTTTCTTAAAACAAATCAGAGAAAAAAATCCAAATGCTCAGCTTATTTGTACCCTTGGAATTATGGGAGGAGAACTTTTCCCTGCAATAGAAGATGCCGTAAGCAGATACACTGCAGAAAGCGGAGATCAGAAGATTACAACTTTAAGATTTGCAAACCAGAGTATGAGCGACGGCATTGCAGCAGACTGGCACCCAAGTGAAAAAACTCACGCAAAAGCCGCAAAATTACTTACAGACAAAATCAATCAGCTTAAATAATTAAAAAAAACTGATTTACCAGGTCCCCAGGACGAATCCCACTTTAGGAGGCCTGGGGATTTTTTTTGCCGGCAGAGCTCTTATATAGCCCCTATTCCCCACTCTATAGATTTCTGATAAAATCAGCGCATTATGGATACTACAGAAAATAAGATGGGTGTTTTACCCGTAGGGAAGCTTCTTATTCAAATCTCCCTGCCAATGATGATTTCAATGCTAGTGCAGGCCCTTTACAACATTGTGGACAGCATCTTCGTGGCCCAGATTTCAGAAAACGCACTTACAGCAGTTTCACTTGCCTTTCCAATTCAAAACCTTATGATTTCAACTGCAGTTGGTACTGGGGTTGGTATAAATTCCCTTCTTTCTATGCGCCTGGGACAAAAGGACCAGGAAGCGGTAGATAACACTGCAATGAACGGAATTTTTATAATCATAATTACCTGCCTTATCTTTATGATTTTAGGCCTTACAGTTCCAGCTCCATATTTTAGAAGCCAGACTGACAATCAGGAAATTATTGACTTTGGTGTAAGCTATCTGAACATCTGTATGATTGTCTCTTTCGGACTTTTTGGAGCCATCACCTTTGAACGTTTACTTCAGTCTACAGGACGAACAGTTCTTTCTATGATTTCTCAGCTAACAGGTGCAATCACAAACTGTATTTTAGACCCTATTATGATTTTTGGACTTTTAGGCTGTCCTAAATTGGGAATTGCAGGTGCCGCCTGGGCTACAGTAATTGGCCAGATTGCAGCAACTATTGTTTCAATCATTTTGAATCTTACCCGCAACAAGGAAATTAAATTCCGCCTGAAAGAATTCCGCCCTAACCTGCACATTATCGGGGATATTTATAAGGTTGGCCTGCCTTCTATTTTATTGGGCTCAATCGGCTCCTTCCTGACATATCTTATCAATATGATTTTGGGAGGATTTTCTACAACCGCAATTGCAGTTTACGGAGTTTACTTTAAGCTGCAGAGCTTTATCTTTATGCCGGTTTTTGGTTTGAACAACGGAATTGTTCCTATTGTTGCCTACAACTACGGTGCCCGCCACAAGGACAGAATTACAAAATCAATTAAGCTTTGTTCTATTACTGCTGTAATCATTATGCTTGCAGGACTTTTAATTTTTGAGTTATTCCCAGGACTTCTGCTTGGAATGTTCAATGCTTCAGAAGAAATGCTTAGAATCGGTATTCCAGCTCTTAGAATTATCGCTATCCACTTCCCTATCGCCGCTCTTTCTATAACCTTTATTTCGGTTTTCCAGGCCCTGGGACGTGGCTTTTTTAGTATGGTAACTTCTTTTGTACGACAGATTATCGTTCTGCTTCCTGCGGCATGGCTTTTGTCACTCACAGGAAACATAAACAACATCTGGTGGGCCTTTGTAATTGCAGAAGCCGCTTCCCTTACAACCTGTCTTATTGGCTTTAAGGGAGTTTATAATAAGCAGCTTGCTACACTTTAATTCCTTACTACAGTTGTGAAAGCCGATGCTTTAAATCATAACACTTATCTTTAAGGCGTCGGACTTCACTTAAGCTGCTCATAATTTTTGCAGTCATATAAACATCTACAATTCCACTGTCAAAAAAGAAATCTGCAAAAGTAGCAATTCCGCCAACTTCCATGCGGTAGTCCCCGGGAATTGAAATTGAACCAAGAACTCTCTGCAGTTCCTTCATAAGATAGTTTACCTGATCCATAGAGCCCTTTGCATTGTTCAATTTTGAATGTTTAATAAGGTCTACAATAAATCCACCGCCAAGAACATCTAAAAAGCCCCAATTGCGGGCAGAGGAAAGCTGACGTTCTGCGTCATCCAGACAAGTTATAAGCTGATTTGTAAGGCTGATAGCCTGATTTACCTGAAGATCATTTGACATTTATACGCTCCTTTTTAGAGGATAACACCTTTTTTGCTGAAATAAAACAAAAATATGATAAAATAAAAGCATGAATTATGATGAACTTGTAAAAACCGCAATTGATATGACTAAAATGTCTTATGTACCTTATTCTCACTTTCACGTGGGAGCGGCCCTTTTAGACAAAAATGGCAAGGTCTGGACTGGCTGTAATGTGGAAAATGCCGCTTACGGACCAAGCAACTGCGCCGAACGAACGGCCGTTTTTAAGGCCGTGAGCGAGGGTGCCCGCGAATTTGAAGCAATTGCCATTGCGGGCGGTCCGGAGGACGCTGACGGGAAGCCCGTAATAGAAGACTTCTGTCCGCCTTGCGGAGTTTGCCGCCAGGTTTTAAGCGAGTTCTGCGACCGCGACTTTAAGATTATCCTTGTGAACGGCAAAGGCGAAAAGAAAAACTTTACTCTGGGGCAGCTTTTGCCGGAAAGTTTTAGCTTAAAATAAAATAATTATGCAAAATGATTATACTTCTGCCCACCCAGGTAAGTTTCTATAAGCTTATTGTTTTTATAGATTGCCTTTAGCGAAAAGAAAGGACGATTTTCTGCCAGGAAATCGTAAAAGATTTCGTCAGCCTGCCAGTGGGGAAGCTCTTTTAACTTTGAAATTGGAACCCATTCAAGAACTCCTTCATCGCAATCTGTAAGAAGAGAGCCCGAAAAGTTACGAGCACGGAAAATATGCATAAACTCTGTGTATGTGTAAGTCCGCTGGCGGCCGGTGTTAAATCGGAAACCGTTAAAAAAATCGCGAAAGCGATTTTTAGGTTGTCCGCCTTTTTCTGCTTCAGACACATCCACAAAGGTAACAATACCACAATATTCCAGTGCTTCGGGGGCAATAGTAAGACCCGTTTCTTCCTGCACTTCACGAATCACACAATCTTCGGGAGACTCTCCGTTTTCAAACTTGCCGCCAATGCCTATCCACTTGTCTTTATTGTAATCATGCTCCTTTTTTGTGCGGTGCAGCATAAGGTAGCAGCCATCCTTTTCTATATAGCAAAGACTTGTATTCACTAAGGTTTTCATACTTATATTTTAACAAAGGACAGGCCTGTAAATCTACTTCTTTTATATCAATTTAAATTTACAAGTGTAATTTTCTATCTTATAATATACAACTATAGAAAAAATGGTTACTTATTATACAATTCTTTTTGCATTATCTCTTTTATTCGTAGGTGCTTACGCTGTCGTTTGGCACAAGCATTATGATTTATTCCTCTCGCTGCTTTTTTGTTTTATCCCAATAGCAAATTTAGGCTATCTTCTGGAGGCTAAATCTACCACCATTCCAGAGGTTTTAATTGCCATAAAGATTACTTACATTGGAGGAAGTTATCTTCTTCTCTTTATAATGTTCGCTATTTTTAATATGTGCGATTTAAGACTAAAGAAGCCCCTTCGTTTTACCCTTCTTTGTATAACAACAGCAATTTTCCTGCCAGTTTTAACTATTGGTAAAAAAAAGATTTTTTACAGGGACATTCAGGGAACTTTAATAGATGGAAAGCTTCACCTTGTAAAGGAATACGGAATATGTCACACAATTTATTACATAATGATTGTAATTTATGTAATTATTTCCTGTGCCGTTATTATTTACAGTCTGAAAAAAAAGAGAGCAGTTTCTACCAGAACAATAAGAATTCTGCTTTTGGGTGAAATATCTACAATCATTCTTTTCTTTGGGGTAAAATTCTTTAAGTTGGATATTGATTTAACTCCACTTGGATATGTCGTTGACGAATTTTTTATTCTTTTAATTGCAGCCCGCCTGCATCTTTATGACGTTACAGACACCGTAATTGAAACCATAGCCCTGAATGAAGAAATTGGCTTTATTAATTTAGATAAGAAATTTAATTATCTTGGTTCCAACGACCTTTCTAAAAAAATATTTTCTGAGCTTAAAGCTATCAGAATTGATGACAATGTCTCTAAAAATCCTGTTTTGAACAAGGAAATTGTTTATAAAATTGAAAAATTCATTAAGGATAATTCGAAAAATCAGTTCTTTAAAAAGCACGGCAATAAGGTTTATAAGATAAATATTGATTATCTTTATACCGGAAAATACCGCCGTGGTTTTATGCTCTTTATTCAGGACGATACTCAGGACCAAAAATACATCAAATTGATGGAAAACTTTAACATCAAGCTGCAGGATGAAGTTGCACAAAAAACAGAACACATTGTCCATATGCACGACAACCTGATTTTGAGTATAGCAACTATGATTGAAAGCCGGGACAACTCTACTGGTGGTCACATCAAAAGAACTAGTGAGGGGGTTCATATCCTCATTACTGAAATTATGAAAAAGAATGAATTTAATATTTCAAAGGAATTCTGCAAGAATATAATTAAGGCAGCCCCTATGCACGACCTGGGTAAAATTGCTGTAGATGACGCAATTCTAAGAAAACCGGCTCGTTATACTCCTGAAGAGTTTGAAAAGATGAAGATTCATGCTGCCGAAGGTGCTAAAATTATTCATGAAATTCTTAAAGAAACTGATGATGCAAAATTCAGAACAATTGCAGAAAATGTAGCTCATTACCACCATGAACGCTGGGACGGTTCCGGATATCCATGTGGATTAAAGGGAGAAGAAATTCCTCTTGAAGCCCGAATTATGGCCATTGCGGATGTTTATGATGCTCTTGTAAGTAAGCGTGTTTATAAAGAAAAAATGAGCTTTGAAGAAGCTAATAAGATTATTCTGGAAGGAATGGGCAAGCAGTTTGATAAGGCTCTGGAAAAATACTACCTTGCTGCTCGCCCACTTTTGGAAAAATATTATTCTGAACTACCTAACTAAAGTCCCTTTGCCAGCATACAAAGCCCTTCTACTATGGCTTCGTGCTCCTTTGGAGCTATGCGGGCATAAAGAGAGTCTGGAGTATCATCTGGCATAACAGGCACCTTTTTCTGAATAAGGATTCGTCCTGTATCGCAGCCACCGTCGGCAATGTGAATTGTACAGCCGCTTTCCTTTTCGCCGGCTGCAATTACAGCCTCGTGAACATGGTGTCCGAACATTCCAACTCCACCAAATTTTGGCAACAGAGCCGGATGCAGATTTATTATCATGTTTTCGTAAACTTTTAGAATTTCCCCTGTAAGAACTGTAAGACAACCAGCCTCTACAATAGCCTGAGCTCCATATTTCTGGCAGGCTGCAAGCATGGCGTTAGAAACGGCAAGTCTTTTTGTATCCCGGTCTGCAGCCTTGGCATTTGCTTCGCCCATTACGGCATAAGGCGAACATATTGCAGAAGGAATGCCTGCTTTTGCAGCCCTTTCCAGTGCAAAGGCTTTTTTTGAATCAGATATAACACAAACAATTTCATAAGGACAAGACTCCCCCTGCTCCAGCTGATAATCAATCAGAGCCTGAAGATTTGTTCCACCACCACTTACTAAAACAGCAGTCTTTAATTTTTCTTTATTATCCATAGAGAAAATATACAGTCTTTTAATTAAAAATTCACTAGCAGCAAAAAAAATCCATATAAAATTAAGAGAATTGCTTGATTGACTTTTCTTCTATTAGTCACATATACTCTAAATCATGGCTAATCCAATTTTACCTTTATGGGAATACATTCCCGATGGCGAGCCGAGACAATTCGGCGACAGAGTATATCTTTATGGTTCTCACGACCGTTATGGTTGTACAGATTTTTGTGACTACAAATTAAAAGTTTGGAGTGCTCCTTTAAATGATCTGAATCACTGGGTTTGTCATGGACACAGCTTCCAGACCAGACCTGACACAGACCATGAATCAAGCGTAAGTCATACAGACAAAGAGCTTTACGCCCCAGATGTTGTTGAAAAAGACGGAAAATATTATCTTTTCACTTATATTTTGGGCTCAAAGGGCTGCGTAAGTGTCAGCGATAAGCCGGAAGGCCCCTTTAAGCTGCTTTCAACCTATGAATACAAGAAAGAAGATGCCGGTGACGAAGGCATTTACAACGACATTGGGGTTCTTGTTGATGATGACGGCCGAGTTTATGCTTATTACGGCTTTGAAGGTTCAAACATGAATGAACTTGACGGAAAAAGCATGTACAAGGTTATTCCGGGAAGCTTAAAGCAGCATGTTATAGACGACCGCGAAGAAGTGCCTGTTGAAGAGCGTTTCTTTGAAGCAAGCTCTCCACGAAAAATAAATGGGAAATATTATTTGATTTATTCTCCTCGTAAGGGAAGCCGACTTGCCTATGCAATGTCAGATTCACCAACAGGCCCCTTTACCTACAAGGGCTACATCATAGACAATGGAGTCGATTATCCTGCTGGTAACAATCATGGTTCTGTCTGCAAAATCAATGGCCAGTGGTATGTTTTCTACCACCGCATGACAAACAATACCATTACATCCCGCAGGGCCTGTGTTGAAAAAATCACGATTCTTCCGGATGGAACAATTCCACCTGTAGAAATGACTTCCCTTGGCTTTGAAGAAGCCCTTTCTCCCTACCAGGCAGTAAAGGCAGAAATTGCCTGCGTGCTTACCGGCGGCTGCTTTGTTGCAGAAAAGAGCGTTTTTTGCAGAGTCATATCCAACATAAAAGATAATTGCCTTATCGGTTACAAGTATTTTGACTTCGGACAGGACTATTCTACAAAAACAATGGAATTTGTAGCCAAGATAAAGGGAATGGGTTGCAGAGGAAAGCTTCACATTTTAATTGACGCTCCAACAGAAGAAAAGGGAGGCAAGGAAATTGGCTCGCTTGAAATTGGACTGGGAGACGGTGACTACCGGGCAAGAGTAGAAAATGTATGCGGCCGCCATGCCCTCTATTTTAGAGCAGAACTTGCAAAACCGGAAAACGACTGGATGAGTAACTTCTTTGACGGAAGAAGCATCTGCGAGCTGGAAGAGTTTGTTTTCTTAAAATAAACTCTTCAGCAAAAAAAAGGCTGCCCGATTACACAGGCAGCCTTTTTTTATAAGTCAAAAACTAATCTTCAAAAAGAACAGAATCCTTCTGACCCTTTACTTCGCCCTTAGCGTATTCTACGCGTCCAATCTTATAAGCCTTCATATCAGGACAATAATCCTTATGATATTTAGAAGCATTTTCATTGAACATTTCAAGAACAGCATCAGCTTCTTTTGCAGAAACTGCAAGAACAAAACCAATCCCCATATTGAAAGTATTGTAGATAGATTCCAAATCTGCACCACGACGGATAAGTTCACCAAATACAGGAGGAATGTCCCAGCTGTCACGCTTAATTACAGAAATCAGCTGCTTCTTTCCATCTTTTGCCTTTGGATACATA
>JAIKYB010000074.1 GCA_024683675.1 Treponema sp. | reverse complement strand
CACAAAGAAAAATGCTGAATTTCCCGCCATTTTGCAGGCTCTTACGTTTTGTTTTTAGAAGCTATGATAAAAAGCTTGCAGAAGAAAGCGCAGAGGAGGCAGCTGGTTTACTGGCTCAGGCAGCAGGCCGAGGGGTTGAAATTATTGGACCTGCAGAATGTCCTATAGAAAGAATTAATTCCAGCTGGCGCTTCCAGATTTTATTAAAGGCTGGTTCAATTATTCCTTTACAGGCTATGGCCAGAAAGCTCCTATTTGAATATAGCCATAATCAAAATGTTTATATTGAATATGATGTAGATCCTGTATCCTTATTATAATTATTCATGAAAGTATTTATGCAAGTAGTTAATCAAGTGGTCTATGCACTTTTCATGCAAGTTCCATGCAACTATTCATGGCGACGGATACCGTCAAACTTAATTTCATATAAAAACAAACCTGTTGGAGGGGCTGTTACACCTGCCTGATTACGGTCCTTTGCTTTTAATATTTTTTCCAGAGCATCAGAAAGAGCCTTGCTTTTATCTAGATTTACAATTGTCCCAGTAAGGGTGCGTACCATTTTCCATAAAAAGGCATTAGCTTCTATCTGAAAAACTAAAAGCTCCTTTCCCCAAATGTCTTTTTGAATAAAAAAATGTGCATCATCTATATAACGATTCATGGAAAGGCTCTGGTCTCCACTAGCGCAGAAGGAAGAACAGTCCAATTCCCCTCTCAAACAGGCAGAAAGCTGATTTAATCTCTCTATATCCGGCTGATAGTTTTTTACATACCAGGAATATCGGAAATTATTGGCAGGAACAGAATCTCCAAAGGAAATAAAATAACGATATACACGGCTGGTTGCATTTTTACGGGCAGAAAAATCTTCAGGAACCTCGCATGCGGCTGTAATTCGGACATCTGCAGGTAAAAAGGCATTTAGAGCACGGATATAATTTTCCGCTGGCATTGAATCTACAGGTGAATAAAAATTAGCAGCCTGTCCAAGTGCATGAACACCACTATCAGTGCGGCCTGAACCATAAAGTGGAGTTTCTTTTTTATGAAGCTTAAAGAGAGCTTTTTCAACTTCTCCCTGAACGGTACGAAAGGCTTGTCCCCCATCCACATCATCCTGTCGCTGCCAGCCACAAAAGTCACTACCGTCATAAGAAATTGTAAGAAGAATATTTCTCATTAGAATTCGTCGTCTTTAACAAGCTTAGAAAGGTTATCATAAAGCTCGCGGGCATGCTCCAAAAGAGGTCCCGGTTTACTTTTTGAAGATTTTCCTAAACCAAAGATTCTTGCAATGGCAGTTTTAGATTCATTAAGCTTTTTCAGTCGAAGTTGAATATCCTCCTGCTGACCATATTTATATTCCAGAAGTCCACAAAGATAGATTACCCCATCCCAGCCGTAATTTTTATCAATATCAGGGCCCATATTGTTAAGGGAAGAGCTCTTTTCCTTACGGTCTGTTTCATTATAAACAGCCTGCTGGTAGAAAAATAGAGCCTTATTATAAAACATCTTTGAAACCAGGTCATAATTGTGGTCGGCACAACGGTGATGAAGATCATTTGTGAGCCAGGCAAGTCTTAAAGAAATTATAGCTTTTTTAAGAGTTGGAATAAATTCTTCATTTACATCATCATAAGTCATAAGTGCCAGATAATACATGGCACAACCATCAAAAAGAGTACGTTCTTTTTTCAGATTAAAATATGGGAAGATTTTTTCACAGGCACTTTTGCGCTGCTGTGAATGTGTAAAAAGCCTGTCATTATCTTCCTGTGGAATTTTTACTGTAAAGTCATTCCAGAAAAAAGCTGTATAACAATGAGGACAGCAGCCAATTTCATAAATAAGCGGATAAATACGTCCATATTTTGCAGAAGGTTCAAAGATTCGGTGCAGTTCTGGTGTAAGTCCACCTGCAATCATTCGTCCATTACCACTACGCATAATTTCACGTGGGAAAAGCTTTTTACAGACTGGACAAATCATCTTTTCCTTTGACCAATAGGTAATTCCGATTTTCTTTTCTGGTTTTGCTTTTGTGGCCATATTTACCCCTCGATTATTACAATTGCAGTTGCGTATTCTTTTTCATGACTTAAAGAAACATGAAGCTTACATTCTCCGCAACGTTCTTTTAATACATCGGCAGCAGAATCCTTTACATTTAGAAAAGGCTTACCGCTTTCATCATTTGTTATATAAACATCCTGCAAGGAAAAGCCTGTAATCCCTGTGCCCAGAGCCTTTGAAAAAGCCTCCTTGGCGGCAAAACGGGCTGCATAATGCTGACAAAGTAGAGACTTACTTCCCCTATCCTTTTTTTCTGCCGGATTAAAAAATCTTTCTATCATATCAGCTTTTTCAATCCACTTTTCCATGCGATTTACCTGAACTATATCAGTCCCTATTCCAAAAATCATTCTACCTCACTTTCTTCTGCAGAGACTTCCTGATTTTCCGGATTTTCTTGATTTTCGATATTTTCTGTAGTCTCTTCTACATTTTCCAATGAAAGGGTTATGCTTTCCGGAGTCTGAGAAATTACCTGTAAGGAAGAAGGTAGACTTATCTTAACAGGAAGCTCATAAGTTCCTGCTTCACTTATATCTTTAAGATTTATATAGGCAACTCTACCTTTAAGTGTATAATTTTCAAGAATTGGAACATCGCCGGAAAGCACAAGATTTAAAGAAGGAAGCTCTGAAGTTAGTGTAAGTGCTTCTGGTAGGGATAATACATCAATTTTAATATTTGTAAATTCCCTTTCCATAAGCTGAGTATCAAGACTTACGGTTGCTGTAAATGGTCCATCCTCTAAAATTGAAACTAGCTTAGTCTGTTCCTGACAGGAGGTTTCAACACTAAAATTATTTTCGGCATTTGAAACCATAATTCTTGTAGTTGGGATTCCTTCTATTCCATTAAGAATACTTTCCGGACCTGCAATTTCGACAGTAGAAGGACTGATTGTTACCTGATTAATTGTATAACCATGAGCAACTTCTCCTACAATTGAAGGAACTAATGGAACATATTTTGTAATTCTTTTATCTACAGAGATTTTGATTTCTTCATCCTTTAAGATTACTTCAAGAGGATCAAGCTCCATCAACTTTGAAGAAAGGTTAATATGAACCGGAAGCTTATAAGTACCAGGCTCTGTAATATAGGAAATATCTACTACCCCTTCAAAATCAGAAGGATTAATCATATTCATAATTGTGTCATTAGTACGGATTACAAGAGAAATGTTATTGGGAACTGAGCCAACATGCATAACAATTCCGTCTTCGACGATTTTAAGAGGAACAACTATTGTTTTTTTGTCTATTTGTGAGGCATGATAAAAAAGATAGAGGAGGATTGCAATTCCCAGACTGACAATCTTTGCAACCAGATTATCCTGCAGCTTCTCAATTAAACGTTTGGTGCTCGTCAACTGTATCCTCCAAAACTTTTTCTTCTGGTGTAATTTCAAGCAGATTTTCCAAAACCTTACGAACTTCAGAAAGTGAAAGATCATAATTTAGTTTTGAATCATAGGCAAGACTAAGAGCCCCGGTTTCTTCCGAAACAACAAGAACTACAGCATCTGAAACTTCAGAAAGGCCAAGTGCTGCACGGTGTCTTGTACCAAAGGTCTTTTTAATTGAATAATTTTCACTGGTTGGAAGGAAGCAGCCTGCGGCAATCAGCTTACCACCCTGAATAAAGCAGGCACCATCATGTAAAGAGGTATCCTTACCAAAAATTGTCATTAGAAGACTTGAAGAAAGATCTGCATTTAAGATTGTTCCAGTCTGCATAATGTTATCAAGCTTGGTATGACGCATAAAAACTGCCAGCATTCCTCTTTTTTGCTTGGAAAGCATATCGGCTGCAATTAAAACTGCATCTACATAAGTATGTTTAGAACGGTTACCAAAAGCAAACCAGTTATTTTGTCCGATTCTAAGAAAAAGCTTTCTGATTTCTGGTTGGAAAACAAGAGCAAGTCCAATTACAATTCCTGGTGCAATAATATTTAGAAGCCAGAGAATTGTATTTAGCTTTAAAAAGGCTGCAATGGCGTAGGCTCCGGCAACTATTGCAATAGCCTTAATAAGCTGAACGCCATTGGTTCTTGAAATAAAATCGTAAGCTTTATAAATCAGAAAGGCAAGAATTGCTATGTCCAGTACAGGACGTATAAAATCATAAATGTATAAAAGTCTATCAATGCCTATCATATTTTTATATTATACAACATTATTGAAGATATTTCATCACATTTAATGTATCAATTGCGGCAGAAAGATCATGTACTCTGATAATTTTTGCACCCTTTTGAACTGAAATCATATCAGCTGCAAGAGTTCCGAAAAGCCTGTTTTCAGCATCCCGTCCTGTCATTTGACCAATACAGCGCTTTCTGGAAAGTGCCATTAAAAGAGGATATTCACTTTTACAAAGAACTTCTGTCTTTTTTATGATATCAATACACTCTTCATTACTTTTTCCAAAGCCTATTCCAGGGTCTACAATAATATCTTCAGCTTTTATTCCTTGAAGCTGCACTTCCCGACTTCGGCTTTTAAAGAAAGCTGCTATTTCTTCGGCTCTTCCCGGCCCCTGGTGCATTAAAACTACCGGAACCTGAAGCTTTGCAGCAAGCTCTGTTATTGTTTCGTCATCGCTAAGGGCAGAAACATCATTTAGAATATCTGCTCCAGCTTCATAGGCTGCCTTAAAAACAGAAGCTTTTCTGGTATCTACAGAAATTCTTATTTGTTCTGGTGAAAATTCCTTTCTTACAGCTTCTATTACAGGCAGGATGCGCTTGATTTCTTCTTCTGCATCAACCTCTGTATAACCAGGTCTGGTTGATTCACCACCAATATCAAGAATATCAGCTCCTTCTTCTATAAGCTGAAAGGCTCTTTGCTGCCCACCCCGACTTTTTTCATAAAAAGAATCTGGTGTTGCATTAACAATTCCCATTAAAAGGGCTGGACGTGAACTTTTTAGAGAAAATTTTGAAAAGTCTATTTGGCACATTTACGAATTGACTCCCGAATATCATTTACAGAAAGACGGGCTTCGTTTAGAACATCTTCGCGGCTGCCATGACTGTAAAAACGGTCTTCAAAGCCCATAAGACGGGTATTTGTAATTCCATTTTTAAGGGCCAGCTGGTTCAGGTATTCTCCAACTCCCCCGTCAATTATGCCATCTTCTACAAAGACAATTCCGTAGTATTTCTTAGCCAGCTCAATAAAATAGCTTTCGTCGAATGGCTTTATAAAACGCAAAATATAAAGGTCTGCATAACCATTATCCAAAAGAACTGCTCTTACAGCCTTTTGAACCTCTGAATAGATGCCGCCGGTACAAACAACAAGAATCTTGTGCTGACGTTTTTCCAATTCTTCTTCACTAATATTTCCAATTACATATTCAGAGCAAGGAACAAATATTCCCCGGCCAAATTCAATTGGCGAAGAAAATTGAGGAAGCTCAGTTGGACAGGAAAGCTTTGGATACCTTATCATTACAGCAGTTCCCTTTTCAACAGCCCATTCAAAGCAGAGGCGCAGGTCATTTGCACTGACAACACTTAAAATTTCAAGTTCAGGGACTGCCCTAAAGAGTGCTATATCATAAATTCCCTGATGGGTTGCTCCGTCCCCAGGAACAGCACCGGCCCTGTCAATCATAAAGACGGCATGAGCCTTTTGCAAAGTGATATCATGAATCATCTGGTCTACAGAACGCTGAATAAAGGTAGAATAAATACAAACAACAGGAACCTTACCACCACGGGCAAGACCTCCCGCAAAGGTAACGGCATGCTCTTCTGCAATTCCTACATCAAAAAAACGGTCCGGATATGTATGGGAAAAATGACTGAGACCTGTTCCCTTAGCCATTGCAGCCGTAATAGCAACTATGTCTTTATTATTTTCAGCATAATCACAAATTATATTGCTAAAGGCTTCTGTAAAGCTGAGAGTATCAAATTTTTCTACAGTACCGTCACTTATCTGGAAGGGACCAATTCCATGGAATAATTCCGGATTATCTTCTGCAGGACTATAGCCCTTTCCCTTTT
Source organism: Treponema sp. (assembly GCA_024683675.1). GTDB lineage: Bacteria > Spirochaetota > Spirochaetia > Treponematales > Treponemataceae > Treponema_D. Next base: position 58,659 of record JAIKYB010000074.1, on the reverse strand, counting down.
TTGTCACCACATGAACAACAACAGGTCTGTGCAGGCGGCTTACCTTTTTAAGCACGGCTTCAAGAGAAGTTTCGTTATGACCATCAAGAGGACCAACATATTCAAAACCAAGGTCAACGAAAAGATTGTTTGTAAGGAAAAGCCCCTTTAATGAACGCTTAAAACGGAAAATAAATTTTTCCAGATGGCGGCCCAAGTATGGAATCTTATCAATTGCTTTATCAACCTTGTAACGGAAAGACTGATAGCGGGCTGTTGTTGTAAGACGGCTCAAATAACGGGATACGGAACCTGTATTATGGTCTATAGACATCTGGTTATCATTTAAGATAACAATTAGATTTTTTGAAAGCTGACCTGCATGAGAAAGAGCTTCAAAGGCCATTCCACCGGTAAGGGCTCCGTCTCCAATAACTGCAATTACCTTGCCCTTGTCTCCATTTAATTCGCGGGCAGCAAGAAGGCCCAGGGCGGAAGAGATTGAGGTTGAAGAATGCCCGTTTATAAAAAAGTCATGTACGCTTTCTGATTTATTTGTAAAGCCTGATAATCCGTTTTTCTGGCGCAGAGTTTTAAACTCCTCATAACGGCCGGTCAGAAGTTTATGGGCATAGCACTGATGACTTACATCCCAGATTATGGCATCTTCAGGACTGTTAAATACTCTGTGAAGAGCAATTGTTAGTTCAACTACCCCCAGATTACTGGCAAGATGTCCGCCATTTTTTCCAACAACTTCGATAATTGTTCTGCGGATTTCTGTTGCAAGCTGAGATAATTCTTTATGATTGAGATTCTTTATATCTTTCGGACTGTGTATTTTTGAAAGTAAAATAATAAACCTCGTACAAGGGGAAGTATCCCCTACTAAAAAAAAAGACCGCAGGCGGCGACTATTTGTCGCCACGTGGCGGTCTATGTGACACAATTTTCGACCTAAAAACTACTAGCTCTTATGTCGATTACGTCTAAGCATCTTCTTTCGCTTATGTGTCGCCATCTTCTGGCGCTTTCTTTTCTTTCCACAAGGCACGATGGCACTCCTACTTTATAAAGTGTTTGTATTATCACAGAAGTGAAAAAAAATGTCAATACACAAAGTCTTCATATCCCTTAAATTTCTGGGAAATTAGAGCCGCTATTTGCTCCATATCTGCATCACTTCCGCTATAATCGATTCTCAGACTTCCGGGAATATCTCTGATATAGGTGTACTGCTTTTTTGCATATTTACAACTGTGATGTTTAATTTCTTCTTTTACAAGCTCAGCTTCTCTTAAAAAATCATCTGAAGACTGAGGATTTTTATTAAACCATTCACTATAACCTATTGCCTTCATAGCGGGAGTATCCGCATTACAGCCCTGCTCTATAAGGGAGCGAACTTCCTCTTCCAGTCCCATTTGAAACATTAAATCTACCCTCTGACGGATTCTTTCATATAAAAGTTCTCTTGAAGGCTCAAGAACTATAAAAAGAAAATCATAAAACTCTCTTAAATGCTGAGATATTTGATAAGAAGAACGTTTTTTTCCGGAAAGCTTATAAACTTCCAGAGCACGACAGATTCTGTAAGCATCGTTAGGATGTATTTTTGCAGCACTTTCTGGATCCAGAGCCTGCAATTCTTTATAAAGAACAAGATTTCCTTCCTTTGCAATTCTTTCTTTCAGGCTTTCTCTTAATTCTGAATCAGATTCCGGGGTTGGAGGAACTCCATATAAAAAGCTTCTTATGTAAAAACCAGTTCCACCTGCAATAACAGGCAGCCTGCCCCTTGAATAAATATCCTTACAGGCGGCATCGGCGGCATCAAGAAAATCTGAAACGTTCCATTGCTCAAAAGGAGTGAGTAAATCTATAAGATGATGTGGAATTAAAGAACAAAAATCGGCATCCGGCTTTGCAGTTCCAATATCCATACCCTTGTAAACCTGCTGTGAATCTGCACTTATTATTTCGCCCTTTAAAATAAAATGACTGCCGCTTGGAGAGAATAATTCTTTCGTCAGGGCAGTCTTACCGGAAGCAGTTGGTGCAAAAATCACCACTACAGGAGTTTTATTAGTCCTTGTGTTCAATACGATATGTTACCTTATTGGTAAAGAGCTGTTTTGCAGCTGCACAAACAACCTTATCATGATTTGCTTCAATTTCCGGGTCATTAATTTTAGCCATCTGATATGCACGAAGGCTTGCAGCCACTGTGATTTCGTAGATGTTTCCGTTATATTCAACCAATTGTTCCAATGGAAAAACCATTTCTACCCCCAAAATAATCCCCAAAGATAATAGAGTATTTTAACAATAAGATAAAACTATGTCAATGATGAGTAAATGATGTTCTTTATCTTACGGGTAGTATCTGTAGTTCCTGCATTGGTCATTTGCATGGTCATTACAATAGACAAGCCGTTTTTCATATCTACAGAAAGGTATGGTCCAAGCCAGCCGTCCCAGCCCATTTCTCCAAGCTCGGTCATTGCCTTACAGTGGCCTGGTTCAAATGCAACCCGCATAAAATTACAATAGGTATAACCAGAAAGATGCTCCATATTACGATTAAAGCTTTCCTGCAGGTCTGCACGAAGTCTTGAATTTGCAAGGAAGTCTAGAGTCTTTTTATGAAGGATTCTCTTTCCGTTTAACTGGCCACCATTTGTAAGCATAGAGGTAAACTTCATATAATCTTCTACGGTACTGCAAAGGCCGGCGCCACCACTTTCAAAGGCAGGCGCTCTGGACATATCATTAGAAATACCAAGATTAGGCCCCGTAAATAATTCCAGGTGACGACCATTTTCATCTTCAACAGAAGAATATGCTTTAGCAAGACGTGCCTGTTTTTCTGCAGGCACATAAAAATCAGTATCAGTCATTCCAAGAGGATTTAAGATACGCTTTTTAAGGAAGTCGCTGTATTTCATTCCAGTTACAACTTCTATAAGTGCCCCCATAATATCAGCTGAAAGTCCATAGGCATAAGCAGTTCCCGGTTCAAAGCTGACAGGAATTTCTGCAAGACGGTCTGCAACTTCTCTGGTAGTAATTCTATTAGCACCAGTAATATCCTTATTCAGCTCATTAATTAAATCAGAAGTAAGATGTTCTCCAGCTGGAGCGCCATCCCACCAGGCCCCGTAAGTATAGCCGCTTGTCATATTCAGCAGATCCTGAATTAAAAGTGGACGAGAGGCATTTCTTATTTCACTATCGCGGCCCTTACCAGTAGAAATCTTAAGATTTTTGAAGGCAGGAATATAACGGTAAACTTCTTCATGAAGATCTATTTTACCCTCTTCCAGTAAAATCATAGAAGCAACAGAAGTAATGGTTTTTGTCATTGAAAACATTCTGCAGATTGTATCTTTTGTAAAAGGACGTTTTGCCTCAACATCTGCAAAACCAGACTGCCAATAACCAAGCTGACAATCATCTTTAAAAACCATAAGGTTTAATCCGGCAATTTTATTTGCCTTTACGGCAGAATCCATAGCATTCTGCACTAACTGTAAATGTGCTATATCCATATCTGCATTCTAATATCAGCAGAAAAATTTTACCAGAGTAAATTTATAGAAAAATCAATATAAGTAACTTATAATATTAAACATGAATATAAAAGAATTATCACCTTCTGAAATAGCTAAGGCCCTTTACCAGCAGCTTGAAGAAAAAGCCTTGTTTGTATTTTCTACAGATGTCGTAATGAATTCCTGGATTGACTATTTACTTTTGCATCCGGAAGAATCGGGCATAGAAGCACTTCCTTTTGAATATTTTACTGCCTGGGATAAGTTTAAATCTCAATATTTGGGAGCGGCGAAAGAGGGCTATTCAGCTGTTCCTTCTGTTTTAAGAAAATTCTTTATAAGTGATATAATAACAAAAAATGCCCATAAGCCCGTAGAAGAGCGCTTTCAGAGCATTATAAATCCGCAGGACCAATATGCAAAAAATGCAGATAACTTTGCAGACTGGTTATGTAAAAGCCTTCCTTCCCTGCATTTCTGGCAAAAAAGACTTGAAGAAAACCCTGATTATGGGGAGCTTGACGCTGAAGATAAAGACTATAAAAAGCTTTATGATGAATACAAGGACTTCCTTGAAAATAACAAGCTTTTTGAACCTGCCTGGATTGATGCTAAAGCCCTGTCTGATAGCAATAGAAAAATCTATATTTTTTATCCGGAATTATTGGAGGACTTTTCTGATTATAAGGAGCTTTTATCCCAGGCTGATAATGTTACTATTTTCACTCTGCCTTCTAAGCTTCCTTCTCCTAAAGCATATTTATACCCTGATTCCCGCAGTGAACTAAGAAAAACAATTTTGCGTATAAGGGAACTGGTTACTTCCGGTAAGGCAGACTGGAGTCAAATAGCTTTAAGTATTCCAAAGCTTGATATTTACAGGCCCTATCTTAAAAGGGAGCTTAGTCTTTACGGAATACCCTTTGTTATCCGCGCTGGCGAAAGCCTTACAAAAAATTGTGCCGGTAAAATATTTCACGAGATTTCCGACTGTTATACTTCCTCCTTTAGTTATGATTCTTTAAGAGCCCTGCTTTTGGATGACTACCTGCCCTGGAAGGATTCTATTATATCTACAAAGTTTGACCTTATAGCAGAAGGCAGCCGCATGAGATGTCTTAGCTCTGCAGAAGGCGGTAAAGACATCTGGCTTTCAGCTCTAAATTCAAAAATCTCCTATTTTGAAAAAGCTGAAAAAGCCGGCAAAGCTGGAAAAAGTGACCCCGAAAGCCAGCTAAAACGTTACACAGAACTCAAGGAATTTTATCAAAAGCTCAAATACCTGGTTAATAATTTCTTTCAGCCCCAGGAATTCGGACAAGCCTTTATTCATATCCGTAACTGCTGGATGGAATTTAAGACAGCCTTTCTTAAGGAAGATAAAGACTTTTCAGAAGATGCTAATAACATATTAAGCCGTTGTATAAAGGAGCTTGGTAACCTTATACAAATAGAAGAAAGCTATAAGGATTGCCAGCTGCAAATTAATTCTCCTTATGATTTTTATTTACAGGAGCTGGATAAAAAGACTTATACCAAACAGAACAAGGCCTTTGGTATTTCTATCTATCCTTATAAGCTTTCTGCAGCTGCAAGTATAAAATATCAGTTTGTAATAGATGCTTCACAGGATAATCTTGATATTGCTTATAAGAGACTCAGCTTTCTAAATACAACTAAAAGATCTAAGCTTAAGCTATTGGAAGAAGATAAGAGTGTTCCGGCTGCAGATGCCTTTATAAAGCTTTATGCTAAGGATGCTGACCATATAGTTTTTTCAAGTGCAGAAGAAAGCTTTAACGGCTTTGCAATTCCTCATAGTTCTCTAGAAATTATAGATGATAGCAATACTTATGATGATTTTGTCCTTTCTGAAAGAGATTTAATTCTTAAAGGAAAGAATAACTTTAAGCAATATACCAGTTTACAAAAAGCTTCTTTTGCAAACTGGGAAAGCTTCTGCTTAAAAACAGATGAAAAGGATGATGAAAAACTTAGCCCTAAGCTCTTAGAAGCTATTAAATATCACACTATGGAAAAGAAGGCCGGAAGGCTTCCTGAAGAACTTCAGGGTAAAGCAATTATCAGTCCTCGTTCAGATCTGGAACGCTTTTTTCCTTGTCCACGCAAATGGCTTTTAAAAGCAGTTCTGTCTTTAAAAGATGACACTCTTGATACAAGTCTTATGCAAAACTTTGATATGGGAAACCTTAATCATAAAATAATGGAACTTTTTATGGAGCAATATAAAGAAGCCATACTTCCATATTATGATAAGGAAAAAGATTCTTTTATGGCAGCATTAAAGGGAGACTGCAGTCAGGAAATCAGGGAAAATCTTATTTCAATTACAGAAAAGGCTATAAAAGCTCCATCTGATTTCCGCGATAGTCCTTTAGTTATAGAAACCCTGCTTTCGCAAAAAGAAGCCATTGCTGACGTTATTTATTCCTTCCTTAAAACATTGCTGCTTCCTTACGGAGAAAGCTATAGCGCAAAGGGAGAGAGAAACAAAATAAATGGAATTGGAAACTGTTCTGTTGCCGCTCTGGAAGAAGTAAAAAGCCTTGGTCTAAAGAATTTTACATATCTGGGAGTTATAGATTGTCTTATTATCAGCCCGGATGAAGACTATATAATTATTGATTATAAAAACAGTAAATCTTCAATACCAGCAAAGAAAGACCTTATTCCCGATGAAGATTCTATACTAAAGGATTTTCAAATGGCGGTTTATTACACCCTTATGGGAAAGGACAATATAGAAAATATTAAAGCCGGTTATTTTTATTCTATATCAGATAGAGACAAGTGCTGCGTAACTGATGAATTTACAAATGATACATTAGAAAACTTTTCCGATTCAATTTCAGAGACCATAAACTACGCAGAGCTTTTTGCTTCCACCGTAATCCGGGAAGACAGACAGGCCTTTGAACCTCATACTTCAAAAAAGAGGAAGGATAAACTAAATGTTTCAAAATACAAAGATTGTGCTGCCTGTAACTTTAAGACAATCTGCAGAAGCAGCTACAGACTTGCAGGAAAAGAAATAAGGAGCATAGACAATGAGTAATATTAGGAATGATTCTTTTCTGGAGCTTTTAGAAAAACCTCTTGATACAGCTCAGCTCCAGGCCTTAAGAGCAGAAAATAATGCAGTAATAGCGGCAGGTGCCGGTTCTGGAAAAACTCAGGTTCTTGCGACTCGCTTTGCCTGGCTTGTTCTTACAGGACAGGCAAAGGCAGACCAAATCCTTACCCTGACCTTTACAAATAAAGCGGCTGCAGAAATGTATCAGCGCATTTACCAGACACTCAAATTTTTCAGCCAGGCTTCTCTGGGCGAAAAAGAAAAAACTCTGGCCCAGGAGGCCCTTAAAGACTTTGCCAATGCCCATATTCAAACCCTGGACTCCTACTCAGCTTCCATTGTGCGTCAATGCGCAAACCGCTACGGCATAAAGCCAGACTTTTCTACAGGTTCCGCAGACGGGAAGCACAATATCCGTCAGCAGGCTTTTTCCTATCTGCTCGGAAACTTAAATCACCCGGCTGTAAAAGCCTTTGCAAAAGCAGGCGGCCTTCAAAATTATGCAGAAGAAATCCTCGCAATGACAATAGATTCCTATACTAATCTGGCAAGTCCTAAGGGATTCTTTATAGAAAAGTTTAATCTGCAAATCAGTAAGCTATCAGAAGACTGGAACCTTTACTTTCTGGGTGACTCTCTTCTTAGTAGGGCAATTTCCACAGTAGAAGCTGCTCTAAATGACAACCCCGCCAAGGACGATTTATCTAAGGCCCCTTACGTAAATGCACTTCGCGATGCTATAAATGCCTTTTATTCCCTAAAGGATATGGAATGCATCAGTGACCAAGATATTCATTCAAATTCTGAAAAATTGCAAAAAGCTATCCAGATGGTAAAGGCCTTTATAAACACTTTTATGAAGCTTCCAAAATTCAAAAGTGGTTATATCCAAAAAATCAGGCCTTTAATTACAAGCATGAGGGATGATCAGATAAAAACTGCAAATGCAATGCTTTCTTATATCAGTCAGTATCCTGAAATCAGAGCTCAAATGGAGCTTTTTGATGATTTTATGGAAAAGGTAAACGAAAGTAAAAGACTTTCAGGTCAGCTTTCCTTTACAGATGTAACAGCCATGGCTTTAAAGATCCTGAAGGAACAGGAAGATATAAGAAATCAGGAAAAAAATGCCTATAAAAAAATCATGATAGACGAATTCCAGGACAACAACGGACGAAATCGTGATTTACTTTATATTCTTGCCTTAAAGCCCGGGGAATTTGAAGATAAGGGCAAATGTGTAATTGAAGACAGCATAGAAAATCCTCTAATTTCACAAATAATAATAAGAAAGGATGGAAAAATCATAGAGGATAAAAGAAGTCCCGGTAAGCTTTTCTTTGTAGGAGATGAAAAACAGTCTATTTACCGCTTCCGAGGGGCAGATGTAAGTGTATTTAACGAGCTTACAAAGGATGGGGAAAATGAACTGATTCCTATGACTTATAACTACCGTTCAGATAAGGAGCTGGTAGAAGCCTTTAACCTGATTTTTAAAAACGGAGAAGGAATTTTTCTTCCTCTGTCTGAAAAAACTGACAGAGAGATTTTTTACGAGGCTTATTACAAAAAGGAAGCCCTTAAAAATGGAATTGAGCTGCCTGAATTGAATAAGGAAAATGTGCCTATTCATCTGGCAATTTTAGATGAAGAAGCATATCAGGAAAAAGAAGAATGGGCCAAGGAAAATGAGCTTGAACTACTTCCTAAAAAGGAAGAGGCAGCCTATTTTATTGCTAAAAAGATTTATGAGCTGGGAAAAGAAGAGCAAAATTGGGATAACTTTGCAATTCTTGATAAATCAAGAACAGACCGACGCTTAATTACAAGATACCTTAGTCTTTTTAATATTCCTTATGTTCTTGATCAGGCAAGTAATCTTTTTGAAGAAGGACTTATAAACGATTTTTATAACTTCTTAAGACTATGTGTTTATCCTAATGATAAAAATGCACTTGCCAGCTATTTAACTTCCCCTTTCTGCGGACTTTCTCTTGCAAAAGTAGAAGAGCTGCTGGCAGATAATATTAATCTTTTAGATGAAGACTGCATGGCAGACCAGGGCTTTTTCCGCAGGGAAGCGCCTTTGGTTTTACAAAGACAGCTTACAGAAACCCTCAGTATTTTATGGCAGGAAAAGGGCTATAAATACGAAACCATGCTGACTGCAGAAACAAACCTTTGTGCAGAGCATTTTGACCTGCTCTTTGAGCTTGCAAGACAGGCAGACAGTCAGGGAAAAAGCATTGCCTGGTTTATTGATCAGCTGGAAATAATTAAGCATTCTTTAAGTAAAGAGGATGCTGATTTAGATGCCAGCTCCGCAGATTATCCTCTGGAAAGAGAGTCAGCCGTAAGAATAATGACAATTCATAAGAGTAAGGGCCTTCAGTTTAAGCATGTTTTTCTTTACGGTTGTTTTAATGCCGGCTTTAAGGGCAATAAAAACAGTATAATTTTTGATGAAAAATATGGAGTAACTATAAAAACAGAAAAGGGAGAAAAAAATTATTTCCAGTTACTTGAAGATGAGTTTTCTAAGAAAAAGGAAGTTGCAGAATTCCGCCGCCTGATTTATGTCGGAATTACCAGAGCAATTTCTGATGTTTGGGTTGTTGGAAGCTATAAGGCAGAAAAAAAGGAAAACACAGCTACAAATCTAAGGCTCTTTGAAAAGATGATTGAAAATGATTATCCTCAGGCTTTTTCCAGCGAAGATGAAAGTTTTTACAAAGAAGGTTTGGGCTATGATTTAGAAAAGCTTCCTATTATGGATTACAGCTGTCTTAGTAAAGAAGAGGAGGATTTGGATTCTTTACGAAAGGAGGCACTTGTGCACTTGCGGGAAGCTTATGCGGGGGCCAGGGAAATTTTGATTGAAAATAAGGCGGTTCCTCGGTCATCGCCTAGTGCACTTGAAAAGGAAGCAGATAAAGAAGACATAGAAGGCGGTGAAAAATACGAAAAAGCAGAGGACTACCTGGAAAACAGTCATTTTTCTGCTGCTGATTTTGGTACTCTTGTTCACTCCTATATGGAAGCCTTTATAAATGGTCTTAATCCAAAGGAATACCAGCCTGCAAAAGCTCTTTTTAAGGATTTAAGTGATAAGGAAATTGAAGAAAATAAAGCGGTCTGCATTAAATATGTTGAAGAATTTGCCCAATCTCCAAAAGGAAAGGAAGCAATGGAGGCAAAAGCTGCCGGTCGTTTTATAAGAGCAGAATGGGCTTTCAGAATGTTCTTAAAAGGAACTATTTATACAGGTTCCATAGACTTAATTTATGAAAATCCTGATAAAAGTTACACAATCGTAGACTACAAATCAGATAAAGAAATTAAAGCAGAATATTACAGAGCTCAGCAGGAGTGTTATAGAGAAGCTGCTTCTAAAATGCTCAAGGTAAAGCAAGATAAAATCTCTTTATACCTTTACTTTATCAGACATAAGGAGACTGTCCAGCTTTGATATTTAGAAAATAAGGTACAATATCAAAAATAATGGGAGAATATCAAATATTTTAGTAGCATAAAAACGCAAAGAGTTTTATAATATAGTAAAAGGATTAACTAACTATGGAAAATAAAGATTTAATTGAAAGCGGAAAAGCTGTATTGGGAATTGAATTCGGTTCTACAAGAATCAAGGCAGTTCTTATAAATGATAAATATGAACCAATAGCAGGTGGTTCTTACACCTGGGAAAACAGCCTGGATAATGGAATCTGGACCTACCCTATTTCTCAGATTCACGAAGGCTTACAGACCTGCTATGCAGACTTAAAAAAGGACGTAAAGGAAAAATACGGTCTTACCTTAAAAAGCTTTAAGGCTGCCGGTATCAGTGCCATGATGCACGGTTATCTTGCCTTTGATAAGGATGATAATCTTCTGGTTCCTTTCAGAACCTGGAGAAATACAATTACAGCCCAGGCTTCAAAAGAACTTTCTGATATGTTCGGCTTCCCTGTTCCAGAACGCTGGTCTGCAAGCCATCTTTATCAGGCAATTTTGAACAAAGAAGAACATATTTCTAAGATTTCCAAGGTATATACTCTGGCAGCTTATATTCACTGGAAACTTACAGGACAGAAGGTAATTGGAGTTGGAGATGCTTCAGGTATGTTCCCTGTTGAATTAAATGGATCTACTGCAAACTACAAAAAAGCCTTCTGCGAAAAGTTTGATGCAATTCCTGCCGTAAAGGCTCTTGGAATTAAGGCAGAAGAAGTTTTCCCTAAGGTTCTGCTTGCCGGAGACCAGGCTGGCTGCCTTACAAAAGAAGGAGCTGCCTTCCTGGACCCTACAGGAGACCTTGCTGAAGGTATTCCATTCTGTCCTCCGGAAGGAGATGCCGGAACCGGTATGGCTGCAACAAACTCTGTAGAAGCTGAAACAGGAAATATTTCTGCTGGAACTTCTATTTTCAGTATGGTTGTTCTTAAAAAGGATTTACAGAAGTGTTATCCAGGAATTATTGATATTGTAACAACTCCGGACGGACTTCCTGTTGCCATGGTTCATGCAAATAACTGTACAGGCGAACACAACTACTGGATTAATCTTTTCAAAGAGGTTGTTGAAAGTCTTGGGCTTGGCGGAAAGGTAAGCATTGGAGAATACTATGACAAGCTTATTATGAAGAGCCTTGAAGCTGATAAGGACTGCGGCGGACTTTTGGCCTACAATTATCTTTCAGGAGAAACTATTACAGGCTTTACCTCTGGCCGCCCACTTTTTGTACGCGCTGAAAATGCCAACTTCACAATTGCAAACTTTATGCGCGTTCAAATGTTCGCTTCATTGGGTGCTCTTAGAGCAGGTATGAACATTCTTTATGATGAAGAAAAGGTTCCTGTAAAGAGCATGACTGGTGCCGGTGGTTATTTTAAGACTCAGGCTGGACTTAAATATATGGCCGCAGGAATTAAAACAAAGGTATCTGCTATGGAAACCGCCGGTGAAGGTGGTCCTTGGGGAATGGCCTTACTTGCAGCCTACTCTTCAGAAGAAAAGAAAGAGCCTCTTGCAAACTTCTTAAATACAAAGGTCTTTGCAAGCTGCAAGAAGACTACAGAAGAACCTGCAGCTGAACTGGTAGAATCCTTTAATATCTGGTTTGAAAGCTATATGAAGGGTCTTGCAGTTGAAAAGGCTGCTGTAGAAAATCTATAATACTTAAGAATTAGAGGAAAAAAAAATGACATACGAAAGTTTAAGAAATCAGGCTTACGAAGCCAATATGAAAATACCGGAAAATCATCTTGCCCTTTATACCTGGGGAAATGTTTCAGCCTTTGATAAGGACAAGGGAGTTTTCGCTATAAAACCATCTGGAGTTCCTTATCCAGAGCTTACTCCTGAATCAATGGTAATTATTGATTTGGATGGAAAAAAAGTAGATGGAAGCTTAAATCCTTCTTCAGATACTCCAACTCATGCAGTTCTTTACAAGGAATTCGCAATGAATCAGAAGGCAGAAGTTGGAGGAATTATTCACACTCATTCAACTTATGCTGTAAGCTGGGCTCAGGCTGTAAAGTCTGTTCCTCTTTTTGGAACAACCCATGCAGATCATATTCAAAAATCAATTCCCTGCACTCCTTACCTTTCAAAGGAAGCTGTAGAAAGTGATTACGAAAAAGAAACCGGACTTCTTATTGTAAAGCATTTTGCTGAACTTGGACTTAATCCTTCAGAAGTAAATATGGTTTTGTGCGGTGGACACGGACCTTTTGCCTGGGGAAAAAGTGCAGACAAGGCAGTTTACAATGGAACTGTTTTGGAAGAAATCTGCAAAATGGCTTTGAATACTCTTGCAATAAATCCTCAGGCAAATCCTCTTCCTGACTATATTGTTAATAAGCATTATATGCGAAAGCATGGACCAAATGCTTATTACGGTCAGTCCAAATAAGGGGATATGAACCGTTCAAAGTCCTCCGATGCAATAGTTCTTTCGCTCCGTTCTTCCGGTGAAAATAACACAAGTATTACCTTGCTTACACCGGAGGATGGACTTGTTTACGCAACCTTGTACGGAGGCCCAAAAAGCAGACTTCGCTCTCTGGTCAGTCAATGGAACCGGGGAAAAGTCTGGCTTTATACAAATCCTGAAAAAAATCAAATTAAAATTACTGATTTCGAAGTAAAAAAATATCACATCAGCTTCAGTCAAAATCTTTTTAAGTTTTATGCCGCTTCTCTAGCTGCTGAATTAGCCATAAAAACAAGGGCAGCCGGTTCCCCTTCTCACTGCTTTCATTTAATCGGGGGCTTCTTTGACGGAATGGAGCTTTGTAACGAAGAACAAAGCCGTCTTGGACTTATAAGATTTTTATGGAGATTTCTGGAAGTTATGGGAGTCCAGCCGCCAGCGGCCTGCTGCGGAATGTGCGGCAAATCTTTTTTAGACTCAAAATTTGCGAATGAAGGCAAATCATATTATAATGTTAATGAAAACAATTTTATCTGTTCAGAATGTGGTCAAGGTACTTTTTCCTTAAACAATTCTGCATTACAATATCTTGCAGCTTTATCAGTTCTATCTCCAGCAGATGCACGAAAACTGCAAATCACTAAAGAAGAATTTGAACAGATAAAGCAAATAATTTTCTTTCTGATTGAAAACAATATCGAACAGAAAATAAACTCTATAGAAAGCGGAATGGGAATATTATAAATTCCTTCCAATATAGAGCTTCCAAAGGATATAAAATTGAATAATTGGCATAAAAAAAGCGTCACTCTAAAGGAAATTGAACCACTTTGCAAAAAATATAACTTAACACAATTAGAAGCCTCTGTACTTGTAAGAAGAGGAATTACTCAGGGAAGTGACATTCTATATTACCTGGAAAGCGATATAAGATTTCAGCATCCGGCCTTTTCTTTTTTTGAAATGGAAGATGCCGTAGAAAGAATTATTCAGGCTAAGGAAGAAGGCGAAAAGGTTCTGATTTTTGGAGACAGCGATGTTGACGGAATTACTTCTACAGCTATCCTTTATGAGCAGTTAGTTAGAATGGGAATTGACGTTCAGTGGAGGTTGCCCCTTGCAGACGATGCCTATGGACTTTCTATTCAGGCCGTTGATGATTTTGCGGCTCAGGATGGAAGCCTTATTATTACTGTAGACTGTGGAATTTCAAATATCAATGAAATAAGTCATGCAAATGATCTTGGAATTGAAGTAATAGTAACAGATCATCATAATCCGCCGGAGGTTCTGCCTGAGGCAATTATAATTCTAGATCCAAAAATAGAAGATTCAGGTTATCCTTTTCAGCATATTTCCGGGGCCGCTGTTGCCTTCAAACTTGTTTCAGCCCTTAGATTTGCAGAAACAGACTTTTATAATGCAGAAATTTCAATTCTTCAAATTACACAAAATGATGAAAACTATGACATTGACTGTCTGAAAATTAAAAATCAGGTAAAAATAAAAGAGCTTCACGAAAAGGTAATTCCAGGTCAAACTTCAATTTATGATTTAAAGCTCCCCTACTTTTTACAGGGACAACTTATTTATGTCTGGGATTCCAGAGAAAGTCTGGCAACCTTAAAAGAGCTTTTTGGAAGCGGAATTGAATTTAATCTTATTGATTTTAGGGAGCAGGCTTCAAGAGTTATGCCGGCCCTTAAAAACAAAAATGCAGCAGACTTACAGTCCCTATCCCTTATGGCAAAGTATAATGCTGAAGAAAATTCAATAATCCAGAGTCTTTATAATCTTTATGTAAGCTATAGCAAAAAAATCAACCTTAACAAACATCCCGAATTAAAAAAATATGAAGAGGCTGATTTACAGCTGGTTGGCCTTGCAGCCCTGGCTGATATTATGCCTATGCAAAATGAAAACCGTATTTTTGTAAAAAATGCAGTTTCATCTATAAAAAAGACGGGTCCCCGTACAGGACTTGCAGAACTTTTTACAAAGCTTAAACTAAACCGTGAAATATTAACTTCAACTGATTTATCCTGGACTGTAATACCGGCACTTAACGCTGCGGGCCGCATGGGTAAGTCTAATTTATCTCTGCAGCTTCTTATTTCTAAGGACCCTAAAGAAAGAGAAAAACTGGCAGATGATATTTTTAATTTGAATGAAGACAGAAAAAATCTTGTAACTAATGCCCTTTTTAAAATTCAGGACAAGGCTTCTGACAGTATTAAGGAGCATGGTGGAAAGCTTTGCCTTGTTTTAGATGAGTCTATCAACAAGGGAGTTACAGGAATTCTTGCAGCAAGACTTATGCAGGATAATAACCTTCCAGCAATTGCCGTTACCTATAATGATAATATTTGTGTAGGTTCCATGAGAAGCTGCAGAGGTATTATAGCAACAGAATTTTTGTCCCGTTTCGGAAATTTCTTTATAAATTACGGTGGTCACGATTTTGCAGCAGGTTTTAGCTTTGAAAAAAATAAATCAGAAGAATTTATTGCCCTTGCTCACAAGCTTGCAATGGAACTTGTTCTGGAAGAAGAACAGCTTAATGTAGAAGTAGATGCTGAAATCCCGCCGAACTACCTTACTCCAGAGGCCTTTAAGCTTATAGATCTAATGGAACCCTTTGGTAATTCAAATCCGGAGCTTGTTTTTATGACCTCAGCCTTTAGCATCTGTGATGCTCAGGTAGTCGGAAAAAAGGAACCCCAGCACCTGAAGCTTACCTTTGATGCCGGAAAATATAAAATCCCTGCAATGTACTGGTCACAGGCAGAAAGATTGCGTAAAGATATTTCCATAGGTCAAAAATATGATATACTTTATGCAATGGGGAAAAATTATTTTAATGGTATGATTACTAATCAAATAATCATCAAAGATTGCATTCCATTTGAGCCCAAATAAAGAGGTTATTTATGAAAAAACTAATTATATCTGTTTTAATTTTAGCAAATACCTTGCTTGCCTTTGCAGCAACTTCAAAATATCAGTCTGAAAACTATAATATAAATGTTACCTATAATGATGTAATTACCCCGGGTGATGCAGTATTCGCCCGTATGCTGATTACTGCCCCTAAAAATCATAAAAAAGCAAAAAGCGAACTTGAAAGAAAAGCAACGCTTCAGCTGCTTCAGGATAAAAAAGTAATAGAAGCAGCCCCCTTCTATAGTCTTTCTAAGTCTAAAAAGGGAACTTCAAATGAAATGCTCTGTGGTATTCCGGTTTCTCTCTGGCTTACAGAAGGTAATTATTCTCTGAAAATTATTTTTACAAGCCCGGATGATGAAGTAAAAGAATTCATTCTTCCTTCCTATTTTAAAATGAGAAACTTCAATAAAGAAACCCTTGTTTTAGATGAAAAGAATTCTCAAATAAGAGCTGATAATAGTCCTGAACGCATGGCACAAATTGAAAAATTAAATAATATTCTTTTTACAACTATGCCTTCTGACATATACAGTCTTAAGCGTTTTACCACTCCAACCGAATCTCAGCGTTACACAGCCTGGTGCGGGGACCGCAGAATTTACCAGTATGCTTCAGGTAAAACAAGTACCAGCCTGCACTATGGTAACGACTACGGCGTTCCTGAAGGAACAGAAGTTCGTTCCTGTGCAGAAGGCCGTGTTGTTATGGCAGAAAACAGAATCACTACAGGCTGGTCTATTGTTATAGAACATTTACCTGGTCTTTATAGTCTTTATTATCATCTAAGTGAAATGAAGGTAAAAGAAGGCGACATGGTTAAACAGGGAGAACTTATTGGAAAAAGCGGTTCAACAGGACTTGCGACAGGCCCTCACCTGCATTGGGAAATCCGTTTGAATGGAAGTGCCGTCTGCCCTGAATTCTTCCTGACCAACTTTACCTTTGAAAACGAGTAATTTTGCCGCTTACTCAATTTTCTCTAGTTATAGTTCAAGTACCGAAATATTTCCATTTTCGTCGCAGATTACTGAATAGTAGACTTCGCTTTTGCAGCCCGATAAATCAAGGTTAATATAATCTACCATTGAAAATTGGGCTATAGGGTATTTTTTTGTAGCAAAAACAGAAATCCAATAAAGGCTTTTTCTTTCCTGATAAGAAGAGCCATGACCTAAAAGCATGCATTGTCGGTCATCATTATAGTATTTTTCAAGCTTTGTTCCTCTGGACGAAGAAATTGAATTATCTGCAATCCTCTTTTTTCCATAAATATTCATAGGAAAAATAAAGTTTTTGCCATACAAAGAAATTTTTGCAAAACTAGCCCCCAGATAAGAGCCGGACCAGGAGCGTTCAATTGCAGAAATCTCATTACCATTTGAATCTATAATGGAAATGCTGGCACTCACTGTATTTCCTTCGGCAGAGGAAGAATATGAAGAACCATATATTTTTATGCGCATTATTTCGTGACTAGACTGAAGGCAGTTTAACCTTGCTGCAGAGGTGTAAGTTTTTAAGCAGATAAAACAATTAAAAAGAATACATGAAATAAAAAGTAGTACAATAAAAGGAATTATAAATTGACTAAATAGATTTCCTTCTTTTTTCATCAGCTCTCCAAAAGGGCAAGAAATTCTTCTTCATTTATAACCGGAATAGCAAGCTTTGCAGCCTTTACATTTTTTGAAGAACCACTTTCCTTATCATTTGTAACCAGATAAGACAAATCCTTTGTAACAGAAGACTTTATAGAGCCACCATTTTGTTTTACCAGCTGTTCAGCATCAGCACGCTTCATAGAATGAAGTTCTCCTGTAAAACAGAAGGATTTTCCGGCTAAAAGGCCACCGCCCTCACTTTCAAGAATAATAACTCCACTTTCTATCAGATTTTTCATTTCTTCTGCATTTTCGCTAAGTCCTTCAACTACAATTTTTGCCATAATATCAGCAAAACCATAAACAGAACTTATCTGATCCGCATGAGCTTCCAATAATTTATCCAGATTGTTATAGCCGGCATCAACAAGCTTTTGAGCCGAAGCTTCTCCAATTCCTTCAATATCAAAGGCTGCAAGAAAGGTTGCCAGCTTCATACGTCTGTGAGACTGTATAGAATTGTAGACTTTTTCTGCTCCCAAAGACTTTTTATCAGCTTCCATGCTCTCTTCATTCAAAAAATAAGGCACTAAATCTTCAATTTGAAGCGAATATATATCAGAAATTGACTGTAGTCTCTTATCATTAAAAAGAGAAGTAATAAGGGTTTCTCCCAAATCACGAATATCTACAATCTGCTGATATTTTAAAAGCTGATGAAGGATTCTTTTTGAACAATTTTTATTTGGACAGTAAAGTCGGCTGCCTTCATCTACCAGCTGACTTCCACAAGCTTCACATTTGCAGGGATATTCTATCTGACTTGTCTGTAAATCTTTTTCTTCTACTACGCTTTCTATTTTTGGTATGATTTCACCACGTTTTACAACCACAACATGGCTTCCAATTCTTACCCCTAACTTTCTCATAGTATCCGGATTAGCAAGACTTGCCCGCTGAACCTTGGTACCATTTAATTCAACTTCGTCAAAAATTGCTACAGGTGTGTAGGTTGCTCCATTTATACTCCATTCTACTTTACGGAGTGTTGAAACTGCTTCTTCCAGACTGAATTTAAAAGCAATCTGATGGTCTGGTCTTGCTCTACTGGCATCTTCCAGATTGATTGTTCTTTCTTTTATTACAAGGCCGTCTATATCATATTCAAGATTTTTACGCTCTTCCATGACCTTAGCTCTATAGGCAATTACCCGGTCAGGAGACTTACAGATTACAAGCTTTACAACCTTAAAGCCGCAATCCATCAGCCATTTTATCTTTTCTTCTTCATTAGTAAAAAAGGATTTCCCATCTGTAGAAAGTGCATCATAAACAATAAGAGTAAGGTATTCGCTGCCCTGCCCGTCCTTTCTTTTCATAAGGCCGTTTGCAGCATTACGGCAGTTAGCCTTATCTGGAAAATAGCTTTTATGAACCTGATGAGTCATAATGACTTCACCGCGAATACCGCCGGTAAAAGGAATTAATTCTCCCTGTTTAAATATTGCAGGAGCGACTCCCTGCATTTTACGGGCATTGGCGGTAATATCATCACCAATAGTTCCATCACCACGAGTTACCGCCCTTTTTAAATATCCGCCTTCATATTGAAGCTCTAGAGAAGCTCCATCAAGTTTATATTCAACCAGATATTCTTCATAATTATGCTTTGCAGCCCAGGCAAGAAACTGCTCAGGATTAGCAGCCTTTTCCTGACTGCCCATTGGCATTATATGCCTGATTTTGGCAAAATTACCGGAATCTGCTCCAACCTTATGTAAAATTGGATTATCAGGATCTAAAAGCTTTAATTCATCCCAGAGCTTATCAAATTCAGCATCAGAGATTTCACCTTCACCATCATAATAGGATTTCTGATACCTTGTTATAAGCTCCTGCAGTTCAGTAATTCTATCAGTCATGCCCTATTCCTTTTCAAAGAAAAGCTCGGTTATTTTACGGTCAGCAGAAAGTCCCTTTCTTTCAAATTTTGTCTGGTATCTCCAGCTCTGAGGCTCAGCAAATCCATCATATTTATTTTTAAGATGCTCTGTCGCATTTAATTCTTCAAGGGCAAATTCAGCATATTCAAGCCAGTCTGTAACAAAATAAAGATAACCACCACTTGTAAGCTTCTGGGCAAAAAGGTTTGTACGTGGCCGCTGAATCATTCTACGCTTATGATGTCGTTTTTTAGGCCATGGATCAGGGAAAAAGATATGAAAACCATTTACAGAGTTATCACCAATCATAGTTTCCAGAACTTCCAGGGCATCATGCTCTATTATGTAAAGATTTTTCAAATCCCGGCGTTTAATTTCGGAAAGAACCTTTCCTACTCCCGGACGATGAACTTCAATTCCAAGATAATTAATATCAGGATTTGCAGCTGCCATATTTACAGTTGCGTCTCCCATTCCAAAGCCAATTTCAACAATAATTGGATTTGTGTTACCAAAAACATCTACAAAATTAAGTTTTTTATCTTCAAAAGGAATACACCAGGAAGGAGAAAGCTCCGCATAGGCACGCTCCTGGGCAGCGGTCATTCTTCCAATACGAAGTACATAAGTTTTTACCTCTCTTTTATAATCGGGGGGCAATGGTTCTGAAGCTTGACTATTCAATTTATAATCCTTATTTAATCCAGAGAAACTTCTTCTTCAGGTAAAATGCACATAATTGAATTATCCTTTGTACACCAGATATCCTGGAAGACCTTTGCTTCTCTGTAGTTATTCCATATTCCACGAACTGTGCTTAATTCACTATTTCTATTTCCAAAAAAAAGCATAGTTCCGTTTTCATCATAAATGGCAATCTTTCGAATGCCGTTGACTTTCATTTTTTCAGGTATATCAGCAGAAAGACATTCATAATAGCTTGAATCATATTTTATAGTACATTCAATAGCGGCTTCCTCTTCATCAGCATTTATAAAAGTAATTTCATAAAGCCCTGAAGGGATTATTTCTTTTTCAGGAGGAACAAGATTTACGTTTCCAGCCCACTGGCTTTCTCCATCCTGAAGCTCAAGAATATCTCCACTTTCCCAAAGCAGACCACTTTCTTTTGATAAAACCTTTATAGTTGAATATCTTCTTACATCTGATTGAGAATTTACAAAGATACATAATCTTGAAGAAGGGAATTCTTCTTCATTTGCATATTCAAAAACAAGAGAATAGTCTGCTGAAATAATTTCAGGAAGATTCTGAGAACAAGACACAGAAAGGAAGAGAAAAAGTAGAGAAATAATTGTAAGAAAAATTTTTCTGCTCGTAGGGCTACCCTTATACTAAAAGTTAAAGTTCAGATTAATGACTGTAAGGTCACTGGCAGAGAACTGATTAACCAGGGATTCAAACTTAACATTTACCTTCTTACAAGCATCATCAAGATAAGAAAGATAATACAAGCCTAAATCTGTACCTTCCTGCCCCTCTGGAAGCTCACGATAGAAGTCGATAAGCGACTTTTTATTCGTATTTGAAGACTTTGCTGATTCAATATTTTCCTTCATTTCCTGGAACTCATCATCCTTGTTATAAAGGGTAATTGAAAGACGTCCCTGTTTACCGATTGAAGAAGAACCACCACCAAGCTTCCATGAAAGGAATACCAGTTCATGCTTACGCTGCAGTTCCTGTACAATTTTTGCACGGATTTCAGGATCAAAAATCAGGGCATCAATATCATCGATACCATGATACATATTTCTAGCTTCCTTGCGGATATTTGTATTTTCATTATTAAGGGCAAGCTCCATAACCATTACGGAAATGTATTCAGCTACCTTTGATTTGTCCATGTATGAGCTCAGAAGATTTCTGATTGCAACATACATTTCATTAGCACCCTCATTCTTAGCGAATAAAGTAATTATGTACCAGTTCATAAGTCCCAGACGATTGAGGAACTTTTCTGACATCAAAAGGAAGATGTTTTTTTCTTCTGATGAATATTCTTTATTCTGCATAACAGACTGCCAGATAGGCTCAAGAATCTGTTTGCGGGTTGTCTGAATCATATTTTCCTTATTCTGAAGAATGGAACGCAACTGTTTTTCAGTCATTTTTGTTCTTTCATCAATAAGGTGAGAAGGATTTGCACGGTTATGCTTTCTTACACATTCGCACTGAATAAGTGCGGTATAAACATCACGGTCAAACTGCTTATAAAGCAATGAATATACAATAACCTTAGAAAGGTCCATTACTTCCTGACGAGATGAAACAAATTCCGACATGGAGATCTCAATTTTGGAAATATAATCAAGAAGAATCATACTTTGGATGGACTGAGGAGAAAATTTATCTAGTGATATTCCATATTCTTCTACATTATCTGCTAATCGGAATCTTAGAAGCTTTTTATTATGGCTAATGAAATTGGAAGCTCCGTCTTCTGTAAGTACGACCTTAAGCGGAAGTTCCAAAATGAACTTTTTATCAGATGATCCCATATTCATTACATTATACACGATAGGACTTGCAATGTAAACAACAAAAATTTAAACTATATACTGATGAAAATCAGGAAAGCATTGACTACATTACTATTTTTTCTTTTTATAGCTCAGGCCTATAGCCAGATAAGTCTTTGTGATTCCATTTTCACTCAACTAAAAAATGAAAAAGTAAATCCAGAAGCACAAAGCCTTATTCTAAACGGACTCAACGCCTTCCCTTATAATATAAAAGTAAGCTTTAACTCAGAAACAGAAAATGCTCCCGATTTAAGTCTGGTCTTTTTCCAGGAAGATGCAGAAAAGCACATGGACATAATAAAGGAGTTGATTTCCTATATCAATAAATCAGAAATAAATTACAACATCAAGCTTCTTTTTGCCTATGGAGAAAGACAAATCATACATAAAGAAGGCATGGTTTACGGAAGCGAAATTTACGCGCAAAGTCTTAATTCCAACCATGATAACACGGTAATAATCTGCGACCTGGAAGCAAATAATACAAAAATCATTTCTTCAAGCAGAAAAATAATTACCCCTTCCTACCTGACCCAAATGGCCTGTAATGCTTTTTTACATTCGGGCTTAGGAAAAGAAGTTCCAAATTATTATGTAAGCCAGCTCTATAGCTATAATTTCTTCTACGACAGAAATCTTTCTATATTCTTAGAAAGAGAGGTTCCCTGTATAAAACTAAGCTTTACAAATAGTGTAAAAAAAGAAAACTTAATCAATTCCATACAATATATGCTGACAGCTTTCTCTCAACTTACAAATAGAGAATGGGACCATCACTTTTTAATGATTAAGGCCTTTAATAATTACTTCCGCCTTAGAGAAAGTACAACTATAAAAATCATTATTTTGATTATCTTTATCTGGTTATTTTTCATTTTTCTTTTAGTTTTTGTTAATATCAGGCAAAAAAGAAATACCTGGCATGCCATAAAGCACATCTGGTATTCAATTCCCGTTACATATTTTCTGATTGTAATTTCCTTTTTTATGGGAAGACTCTTTTTTAATTTATTTTTACATCCGGAAAGCGAAGCAAAAAAAATCATGTATTTATTCTGCTTTCAGTTCGTAATAACAATTTTTATTTGCGCAGCCTTTTACACCATTACCCTGCTTCTTAATACAAAATTTGGAGAAAAATCCATTGACTATCTGCTTATTTTTTCCTGCTTTGCAAATCAATCCCTCTTTATTCTTGTAGATGTTTCTCTTTTCCCTATATTTTTATTTATTTGTCTTCTTTCCATTCTGGCTTTTATTATTAAAAAGAACGCCCTGCATATAGCTATTTTCTTTTTGATGATTTTAACCTTTATTCCTTATATAACTTCATTATTATCTAATGCAAATATAAATGAATTAAGACTTTTTCTTCTTACAAGTAATACAATGCCTTTTTATATGGCATGTCTCCTTTATCCTCTTGCCTTAATTTATTTTAGAATACTCACTTCAATTTCAAGAAATGCAAATAAAAAACTTACTTTCTTTATTGCCCATACCTCTTTCTTTGTAATTTTACTTATTTTTCTTCCAATAATTGCTTCCAGTGGTGCAAAAAGAATAGACAAAGCAAATCCTCAGGAAAAAATTATTTTTGAAAAAGCAAATAATAATCAAGTAATTAAGGTTGATTATGAAGATAACCAGATTTTTGATGACATTATTAGGACTATAAAGATAAATATTGAAGGAGAACTGCTTCAGTGTGATGTAAGGCTTCATTCTTCTGCTCATTCTCCTCTTTTATATACAGATAACGACTACATAGCAGTTTCTTCAACTACAGGTTACTTTAAGCTGCCTTCCAATCCTCCTCATGAACTGACCTTCACTTATGGAACGGATAAGAGGCCTTCTTCCCTTACAGTTACTGGATTTTTTAAGAGCGATAAAGAAAATAGCTACTGCATGGTTTCCAGAGTAATTGAGCTGGAGGCTGAAGAATGAGTGAATTAAAACACTGGTACCTGCATGTAGACTTAGACGCTTTTTTTGCCTCTGTAGAAATGCTGGATCATCCGGAATACAGAGGTAAGCCTCTTATTGTCGGGGGCTTGCCTGACGAAAAAAGAAGTGTCGTCTCAACAGCATCTTATGAAGCAAGAAAGTATGGAGTTCATTCTGCAATGCCAACTTCTATGGCCTACAGACTTTGTCCTAATGGAATATTTGTTCACGGCAGAATGAAGCGTTATTCCGAGCTTTCCTATCAGATTATGAATATTTTTAAGAACTATTCACCTGATGTTGAGCAAATGTCTATTGATGAAGCCTTTGTTGATTTAACAGGGACAGAAAAGCTTTTTGGTCCTCCGGAAGAAACTGCCCGTAAATTAAAAAAAGATGTTTATGAGCAAAGCGGACTTACTGTTTCTATTGGTCTTGCTCCAACAAAATACCTGGCTAAAATTGCATCTGGACTTTCAAAGCCCGATGGTTTTTATATGATTCGCCACGGAGAAGAAGAAAGCTTTATGCTGAATCTTCCTTTAGACAAGGTTTGGGGGCTGGGAAGCAAAAGTCTGGAGCTATTACACAAAAAGGCAATATTTTCTACAAGAGACATTTATAATCTTCCTTATGAAAATCTTGAATTTATGTTTGGTAAAAACATGGCAAGCTTTTTATACGATGCAGTTCGGGGAATAGAAAAGGAATCCTTTAACAAAAAAGCAAAAAGTCATTCTATAAGTGCAGAAAGAACCTTTTTAGAGGATATTACAGATTCCTATACTGCAGAAACCCAGCTTTTAGAAATGGCTCAGGGGGTTATGTTTCGACTCTTAAAAGAAAAAGCAATTTCGAAAACAGTAATGATAAAGCTGCGCTATAACGATTTTTCAACCTTTACGGTTCAGGAAAGCCAGGATAGTCCTATTTCAACAATAGACAGCCTTTATGAAATTGCAAAAAGACTACTGGCTAAAAAGTATAGTGAAGGTCGGGGAATAAGACTGCTGGGTATTGGCTTTGAAAATGTAAGCAAAGAAAGAGGCCCCCAGCAGCAGGCTTTATTTGAAGACAAGAAAGAAGAAAAAAAACAAAAGCTGGAACAGGCTATCTTAAAAATGAAAATTAAGAATCCGGATATAAAGATTCAAAAGGCAAGAACCTTAAAGGCTTTATTTCTGGCAGGACTGCTGGGAGCAAGTTTTTTTAACAGCAAAAATATTCTTTGGGCAGAAGAAAGCCTGACTAAAAGTGGAGCCGGTACTACTCTACCCCAAACTCTTGAAGTTCCGGAACAAGAAGATTCAGGCTCCCTATTCGAATGGGACATTTCAGATTCTAATCATGTAAATTTTACAATAACAGGCTTTTGGCAGGGAGAAGTAACGGGGGGCGCCCTTGCAAGCTGGTCTAAAAACCTTCCTCTTACCCTTTCTGCAAACAGCCCTGTTTTTAAGCAGGAAGTTGAACTTTCTGCAGATATAATGCTGAATAATCACTGGTATTTTTACGGAGCCTTTGCAGATTCCTTTAAGACCAATACCTTAACCATGGGATACAAAGGAGAAGGTTTTGTCCGCTCTGTAAAGCTTTCAAACCGTAATATTACCATGGACAGCTTATATTCGGCTAATTATTTTGGCTTTGGTGTGAGCGGAGGTCAAAATCAAGCCCCGGGACTTTCTGCAGCTTTTAAATCTCCTGATGACAGACATTCCTTTGATGCCCTGATTCGCTATGATGTAACAAGCTCAAAATCAGCTGTTTTTTACGGAATGAATAGTGTTAATGACACAAAAATTGACATTTCAAACTTCATTTACGGCCGCTATTTTACCTTCCCGGAAGAAGCTCTTGATGCTTTAAGCGATATTAAAAATGTTTACATTGAAGACAGTTCAGGCTCCTATAGTGACAAAAATGGAAAGCATTACAAAAAAGCCTCTGCCAGCGATTATACAATAATTTTAAATAAAAACGCCCTTGTTTTTTCAGAGGCAGCTGCAAGTGGAAAAAAAACAGACGGCAGTATACCAACAATTCTCTTAACCTTTTCCAGCTCCTCTTCTGTAAGCACAATTACAAGTGCCACAGGTTCTTATGAAGATTCCAGCTCTTTTGCAGGTAAAATTCAGGAGCTTTTTAATCAGGCCAGTAAACAATACCAGCTTTCTGATTATTCTTATTCTCTTGAATCAGAAATTGACGGAGATAAGGCTCTGGTTATTCAAAATTCCTATGGTTTTTCTCCTTACCTGAGAGCAAATCTTTATGACTGCGGGCTTATATCAGATGCCGATTTAAGTGTAATTTACAAATCAAGCCAAGCAACAAACAGTCGTTTTACTGCCATAGAATATGACCCTTCAAATATTATTTCCTATGAAGATTTTTTTCAGGAAGAAAAGCTTTACGCTACAATAAGCGATAGTCAAAACTTGGATTCCTTCTATCCTTTTGCAGAAAGTATTCCGGAAATTTATTTAAATCTTTCTTATGAGTGTGACCTGCAGCTCAGAGTTCGCTCATACACCAGCCTTTCAAGCCTATTTATTGGAACAAAAGCTGTAGCCGGTACTGTTCAGGTTTATAAAAATGGTAATTTAGAAACTGCCTCTTACGACCCAAGCAGCGGAAACGTAGAAATCACTTCATCAATTTCTGATACAGATATAATTACAATTCTCTGGCAGGAAGAAGACAGCGATTTTTCAAGCGGAGCTATAGCAGCGGGAATCGGCTACAATTTTGCAATTACCCCAAACCTTATAACGGACATATCAGTAACCAGCCGAATCCCCCTGACCTTTGCAGGAACTATTGCCACAATGGAAACTTTACAGCAGGGCTTTGCTGCCCTTTCTGCAGGTATAGAATACAAGGACGAAAAGCTCACTCTTACAGAAAAGGCCGCTGCAGCTATACAAAAGGCAAACGCCACGAACCAGCTTTTAGTATGTGCCCAAGCTGACACAGAAGCTCAAACCTATTATCTGACATCTTCCTCAGGTTACGAGATTCAAGCTCTTCCCCAGAACCTTCCTCTTGAGCTTGAAGAAGAAGGAAACGGCACCATAAATTCCTTTACAGGAATTAGTGACCAGGACATTACAGGTTACAAAATCCCTCTGAACTGGGATTTTTCAGAAATAGATTCATCTTCAGACCTTATTCCATGGGCGGCAGTAGATATAAAGCTTGAAGCAGGCAGTCTTTTAAAAAATTCAGACCAGCTTGAATTTGCCTTGCAGGCAGATCTTTCAGAGCTTGAGGATACTTCTAATTGTAAGCTTTACCTTCAGCTTGGCGTTCAAGCTTCAAATCAAAAAAATGGAGAAGACCCCAATCTGCCTTATTGGGAAATTGATGATTTTGATTTTTCAAGTAAGGAATGGCAGCTTGTCAAAATTGAACTGACGGATAAAGATAGAGCAAGATTAATTTCCCGTTATGATGCCCGTTTTATTATAACCGGGAACAGTGACTTAGAAGGAAAAATCTATATTGGGCCTTATGAACCTGTTACTCAGGCAATATATACCAGCCAGGATCAAAATATATCAGTTAATACTGCAAGCATTGCAAGAAGTACAAAGGATTTTTCTTCCAGAATCTCCTGGTCCACTACAGAAGAAGCTCAGGATTTAAATGACACAAAAATTACAGCAGTTTCTTATTTTACAGCAGCAGATTTTTCTCTTTACAAATCAATTGATTTTAATTTTGCCATAAAAGAAATTCAGAGTGAAGAAAGTAGCAGTCAAAGTGAAGATGAAGCATTAACTTTTATTCTTGACGCCGATTCTATAAGTGCAGATCAGGACGGAGACCTTGCCCTTAAAATTACAATTAATGATTACTCAGACCTTCTTTCTTCCAGCCTTCTATATCATACTCTTAGTGTAGATTTGCTTAATGAAAAACTTTATTTAGATTCTATTGAAATGGATCAGGCAAATTACAGTCTTTTTATTGACAAAAGCGTAATACCAAGCAGGCAAAAGCTTGTGATTGACCTTATAAGTGGAGATAAATTTTATTCTTCAGCTGATTTTTATCTTGATAATCTTATTTATTCAGGCAATGACATTAATTATTCAGCTCAAAATTATCTTGCGGGCGAATATAAAAGCGGAGAGCTTGTTACATTTGGCGAAAAAGCAATTGTAAAAGATGCCTTTATTAAAGTAGGCTCCCTTCAAAGCTTCAATCAAAATGGTCTTTCAGTAAAATCTGATGGAGCCGCAGGTATAACAATTGCAGATATTGCCCTGGAAACAGATATTTCTGCAAAAGGTCTGGATTTTTACAAGGCAGGCCATAAAATTGAATCAAAAAGTCCACTCTTCTCTCTTTTTTCCATTAAAGAAAACTACAGATATAATTCAGAAGATGAAAGCCTAAGCAAAGAAGATTCCGCTCAGATAGATTTTTCTTCCATCAAACTTCCTCTTAAGATAAAAGGAAATGCAAACGCTCAAAAAAATCAGGATTATGCCCGTCAGACCGCTAACCTGGAGCTTTCAACAAACATTCCAATAAAAAAAGCAGAAATTGCCTTTGAAAGCAAAGCCTCTACTGAAGAAAAATTAACAACTTTGCAAGATACAAGTCTTTCTCAAATAGAAAACTACTTTATTTCCTGGGCAGATATATCCGCGCTGCAATTTACAAGTGGGTCAGCAAATGCAAGTAAAAGAAAGAGCCTATGGAATAATAAGCTGTCTGCAAAGCTTCCTCTTGCAACTTCAGGAATAAGTCTAAATCCGTCCTTACAATATAATTTAGAAGCCCTCTATACAAGTAGTTCAGAAACAGCCTTTACCGACACCAGCAGCCTGCAGTTTTCTCTTCCTCTATCATTTGGAATTCACAAAATCTCTTTAGATTTAGAAAGAAATGCGGAAGGCTATAAGCTTTATGATTCTAGTCAGGGCTCTTATATTACAGATACAGAAGAATTCTTTAGTCTGCAAAAAGACAGAAGCTGGTTCTACCAACAGGCCCCCTTTTATGATCTTTTTGACAAGAACTTGCCAGAAAAAATTACAGCAGATTACACTTCTAAATACCAGGCTTCTTATTCTAGAAAGTTGTTTAATTCTATAAATGATTTATGGGTGCCATCTGCCGCAAATCTTATTGTTTCAAGAAATATAGAAAAAGAGGACAGCACAAGTCAGCTCTATCAATTTAAGGCCACAATTTCAAATATGGCACTTAATAATTTTGGAAGTCAGGGACGACTTCATCTATTAAAATGGTTTAAGCAGGATGAAATTTATTCAAGCTTAAATGCCATTGTAAAACTTCCTCCTGACCTTCTGGAAAATATCAGTTTTCAGTTGGACTATTATATACAGGCCCTGCTTTATATTTCTGACAAGGCTTATCTTACCTCTGCTTTGGAATTATCCTTTGAAACTGATGGAAGCTGGCTTACAAGGGGAACCTTTATTTATACCAGACCGTCAAATGATTGCCTTTCTTATCTTATAGGCCGCCTTATATTTCCTTCACTTACTCAAAAAAATCCGGGTATTATCCGTAAAAACTCTTTAAATATAGATATAAGCAAAAGCTCTTCGGCCTTTAACCAGCAATTTGACTTTACACATTCTGCGGAATTAAACTTCTTAAAATATTTTACAATAAACACGGGAATAGGCTGCTCTTACACCAGAATATCTACATCTTCCAGCACAAGTAATAATCTGTCTTTGACAGCAAGTATTGGAGCTAAAGCAGAATTCTAACTATTCAAGAGGGGCAAAATAACCTGTTTCGTCACGTCCGCTTCGGTTCAAAAGATAAACCTCTGCTTCCAGAGGAAGATAAGTTAAACCGTAATTTTTCTGCAGAGAAGAAGTAAAGGAT
This sequence comes from Treponema sp., assembly GCA_024683675.1. GTDB lineage: Bacteria > Spirochaetota > Spirochaetia > Treponematales > Treponemataceae > Treponema_D. Next base: position 29,228 of record JAIKYB010000074.1, on the reverse strand, counting down.
AACTGATATATTCCCTGAGGATTTTCGATAATATCCTTTACAACATTTCCAAGGCCCTGAGGACGATAAACATAATATTCATCCCCGGCAGTATTATCTACAATGTAGGCCAGCTCTTGTGGAAGGGCATTTTGATTTACCTGAATCACAGAGCAGCCGATAGAGTTATTATTCATATAGGCGGTAAGCTCTGCAAGATTATACTGATTAAAGGAAATGTCATTGCTGCCGCCAGCGCTAATTAAAATTATTGAGCGTTTTTTTGCAGCAGTTACCAGGTCATTTGAAGCAAGACGTAAGGCTAAATCTTCCGAAATAGTCGCAGCCGCAGGATTCTTTAAGCCGTCAATTGAAAAATCACCAAGCATATCTGGGCGGCCAACATATTCTGTTACAGGAACAGCACCTGCAGAAACAATTCTAAGCACACCCATTCCATTCATCGAAGCAACAATTTCCTTTACAGCAGCTTCCATTTCTGCTTTGTATAAGAGACTTGTTTTAGAGCGGTCTATAACGATTGTAATATCAGCTTCGGTGTTGTTTGAAGCGGCACCAAGCAGCTTTAGATTTACAACAGGCTGTTGCTTTTCTGAAAGATAGAAATTTTCCTGCTGAAGGCCAACCACAGGCTGTCTGTGCCTGTTTTCTACCCTAAGTTCAACTGTAATTTGAGGAAATTGTGAAGCATCCAGCTGTTCAATCTGAACAAAAAATCCTCCTACCAGTTCCTGAACCTTAGACATCATATAGATTTCATTAGCAGTAAAATCGGAAACAACAACATTTCCGTTCACATCTGCCTGAGCAACCGTAATTCTTGAAGGGGCATTTCCTGTTCTTGCATATTCAAAGGTAGCCCCGGTTTCCTGATTTACAGAAAGCAAACGGTTAGCATCGCAAATAACAATTGAACCATTTAATAAGCGCATTCCCTCTGGTTTTACAAAGGTTCCCTCTTCTACCAATTCCCTGATATAGTTACCAGCCCGGTCAAATTCGTAAATACAACCTGTTTGATCATCTGCAACAAATACAGATTCATCAATTATGATTATTCCTGTTGGACCTTTAAGTCCAGGAAAAGTTCCCTGCTTTCCCCCAAAAGAAAACAGAGGCTCCCCTTCTGAATCAAAAACATCTATACGGCGGTTTCCGTAATCACTGGTATAGATTCGGTCAAGATAATCCTGAGCCAGATAGAGAGGACCAACCATTTGGCCATTTCCCCTTCCCTTTGAACCAATGTATTTTATAAAAGTGGCATTTGAAGAAAGCAGAGCAAGTCTGTCCCCGGCATGTTCAGCTACCAGAATATTTCCGTCATTTAATCTGATTATATCACTTGGGCGGTCAAAGCCATTAAGAGGCCCCGTAACCCTGTTAATTACAATTCCATTCTGATTAAGTAAAAGCAGTTCATTAGAATTATAAGCTGCTACCCACATGGTTCCGTCATAATTGGTAAGTACAGAAACAGGGCCACTAAAAATCAGATTTCCATTAAATTCTCCAGGAAAGGCCCCGGCTTCGGAAAGTCTCAGAAGCTTGTCAGTTGAATCTCCGGTAACACGTCTTTCCCTTACAATTTCTATTTTATTTTCAAGTAAAAGTCCACCATAACCATTATCACTGGCAGTCTGCCAGTAACTTAATGCCGAACCTTCCAGTCCGGATTTATAATAAGCCTTACCCAACCATTCCAAAATCAAATTATCATCCGGCATATAAGTAAGAGCTCTTTCAAACTGAACTATGGCGTCATTGAAGGCACATCTATAATAAGCTTGTACACCACGTCGGAATTCTTCCGAAGCAAAACCTTCATTTCCAGTACGGATTCTGTCTTCAGGAACTTTAAGACCGGCATTATCTGTTGTATTTTGAGCAAAAAGCGAAGAGAAAAGCATTAAGGCTATGGAAAGTGTTGCAATAACTTTTTTCATCTAGTAGTGCCTCGTTTTTTGTAATACAGATTGTATGTGGTCGGCGATTTCTACACTTGAAGTATCAATCTGCTCTGCCTGTCTTAAATACTGCAGAGAATCATCATAAAGCCCCATTTTATAATAAACCCAGCCCAGAGAATCCAGGCAGGCAGCCGAATTAGGAGAAAGCTTAACTGCCTGCTTACAAAGTGTAAGAGCCTTTGTTAAATCCTTGTCCTGACATGCTAAAACATAGCCCAGACCATTAAGTGAAGAAATATTATCAGGGTCCTTTTCAAGGGATTTTTCATAAAAATCAAGACAGCGGTTCAAATCATCCTGTTCCCAGGCAATAAAGGCTATAGCCGCGTATACAGAAGCTGTCATATAACCAGTGTCCAAGAGCTTGTTCAATTCAAAATCAGCAAGACGTTTTCTTCCTGTTTCTACATAAATAACTGCAAGAAGAAAGCGGCACTGCAAAGTTTTTTCCAGATTTACACCAGAGGTAACTACCTGCTCAAGGTACAAAAGAGCATCATCGTATTTTTTTAGCTTTGTATTACAGAGACCAAGATAGTAGGCAATTTCATTTACATCGGCCCCGCAGTCTGCAGGCAAGGCCAGGAAAAATCCAAGTGCCTTTTCAAACTTTCCGTCCGAATAAAACTTAATACCTTCTCTTAAAACTGAATTATCTGCCACTTTCCCACCACCAGATTATGTAAGTATTTTACACTTTAAACGAAATACCGTCCACTACATGAGCAGCCACCGGCTCCGCATAAAGGCAGCTTATAGCAATATAACCTTCCCTCACTGCTGAATAATCCGTGTCTCCCTTATATTCCTCATTTGAATTTGAAGGCTTAAAATGAGAAAAAACTCCGGATTCTTTTTCCAAAATTTCTATATTTTCGTTATAGCGTCTCTTTAAGAGATTATTGGCAAACTTTACTCCCTTATAGGAATCTTCTGAGGCTGCATTTATATTTACAAAGGTTCCCGGATATTTTTCTGATGAAAGTAAAGCAAGTTCTTGAAGATTTGCAACGACAAAATCAGCAAGAGCTACATATTTAAAGCCTTCTTTATGAGCCTTATTCCAATCTATAGGATCAAGGCTTACTGCAATTCCCGGGATTCCATTCAAAACCGCCTGTCTGGCTCCTGCACAGGTTCCCGAAAAAATAATGTCAGTTCCAATATTAGCCCCGCAATTTATGCCGGAAAGAACAACATCAAATTTTACGTCAAATAGCCCACTTCTTATACCTATACAAGCACAGTCAGCAGGCATACCAGAAGTGCTCCAGTAATTTTTTTTATACTTCTTAAGCTCTAAATCCTGAAACATTACTACATGATGAGAGGTTGCTGAACGATTTGAATCTGGCGCAAGAACATATACCTGATGATGCTTTGAAACTCTTTCTGCCAGGATACGAAGACCTTCACTTTCAATACCATCATCGTTCACAATCAGAACATTCATTCTAATCCCTCACAATACATGCACCATCTGCAGTTTCAACAGGATAAACAAGAGGATGAAAGCCAAATATTTTTTCAAATTCAGCAATCTTTTCCATGAACTTTTCTTCATCACTCTGTCGCATAAAGGCATAAAGACAACGACCAAAGCCCTTTCCTGTAATTCTTCCACAGGTTACAGGATTTCTTACAAAGTCAAGATTTGGTTCAAGTTCATTTACACGTTTTAAGATCCAGTCAATTTCAGGACAAGAAATATTAAACATATCCCTCATTGTTTCATGACTATGATTTACAGCACGGGCAAACTTAAAGAAATCCACCTTTTCAAGTCCTTCTCTTGCTTCAAGTACATCACCATGCTCCCTGATTATAGCAGTAAGCTTACGGTGAACATCTTCACTTACAACAGAAAGCTCTTCATTAATGTCTGTAACATTGTCTATATATTTCCATCCGCCATAAACATTAGGCTTCTGATCCCTTAAGTCTCCAAGCAGCAATGCATTCTGAGGCTCGTAAAGGGACATTTCATTCCATACAGAAATACGAGGAACCTTTGTATCAACAAGGAATAATTTTTTATCTTCAAAGGTATAGGGAACATAATCCCACTTATTTTTGAAGTAATCGGTTATAAAAAGATTTCCTTTTTTTGCAAATAAAGCAGTACAGTTATCTGCCGAATAGTTTTCAGTCTGTAAAAAGCGTCGGTTTCCTCTTTCTAAGACCTGAAGCAATTCCATGTCAGATATATTAAGCTCAAATAAAGCCTTTACAGCAACCGCTTCGGCAACCTTCATAGCTGTAGTAATACCAAAGCCTGCAGAAGGAAGAATATCACTGTAAATTGTTACATCCATTCCGGATAAGGTAAAGCCTGCAGAAGTGAATCCATAAATAACTGATTTCAGTGCATTTGCCCAACGGTCTTCTTTCTTGAATTTTAATGCTGTAAGACTAGATTTCTTTCTTTCATTAAGCTGAGTAAAGTAAAATCTAAGTGAAGAATCTTCTCTCTTAGAAACGGCAACATAGACAGGCATATTAACTGCCATTGAAAGTGTTTTATCCTTAAAAAACCAGGAATGTTCTCCGATAAGATGAAAGCGTCCGGGAGCTTTTGCAACTATATCAGGTTTTACTTCATACTCGTTCTGATGGGAGTCATTAATTAGTTTCATAACCCAAGTCCCCTCCGAATATCCCTTTTTTATCTTGAATTTTTCGTAAGTATATAGTTAAAATAATAATATAATGGAAGTGATTTTACAAGTTTTTTATTCAGTTTTTTCCGGGGCCTGTCTTGCAGCTGCAATACCGAACGAAATCTATTCTTTTGGAGCCCCTTTTTTTACCCTGATTGCTTTCATTCCATTTTATCTCTGCTTTTACCGTATAAAATCCTATAAAGAGGCCTTCTGGCTTTCCTTTACACAGGCAATAACAACTCATCTTATTTCCAGCTTTTGGTTAGCCTATTTTAAAGATTTTGCAATCTTTACTCTGGGAGCTTCGGCTCTTGGAACAGGTTTTATCGGCGGCTTTATGGGCTTCCTTTATTATCTTCCTTTTGCCTCTTCAAAGGCTCATAACAAACTCAATCAATCATCTGCACTTTCAGGCTTCTTTCTAAGGCCATATTTCAGGATTATATATTTTGCAGCCCTTTACACAATTTATGAATGGGTAAAATCCTCCGGCTTCTTAGGTTATCCCTGGGGAACAGTTTCTTCTGCAATGTTCAGGTGGCCAGTAATTATGCAGCTTTCAGCCATAACAGGAACCTATGGAATTACCTTCTTTATAGTAATGATTAATGCTTTCCTTGCAGAAGCCCTTGTTTATTGTTATGACACAAGCAGAACAGATAAAGATAAAAGTCATAGAGCCTTTGATTTACAAATTACTTCAAGCTTTAGCCTGATTTGTCTTGCTGCAATTTTACTTTACGGCCTGGTTGAACTTTCTATACCAAGAAAGCCTATAAAATCTCTTTCCACAGTATTGGTTCAGCAAAATGCCGACCCCTGGAAAATGACAAATGATAATCAGGCAATTTTGACTTCAGAAAGACTTACAGAGGAAAAACTTAAAGAACTAAAGGAAGAGAAAAAAAAGGCTGATTTAATAGTCTGGAGTGAAGGCGTATTAACAAAAGCCTTTCCTTATGGGCGAAGTCATTACAAGAAATTTCCACATGAAAAACCTTTAATAAGCTTTATAGAGGAAAATAAGGTTCCCCTGCTTTCAGGCGGCTCTTATGTAAAAAATGCAGACAAGCGTCAAATAAATAATGCGGCCCTTATTTTTGATAAGGAAGGAAATTTCCGGGGCTATTATGCAAAAAATCATCTGGTTCCATTTGCAGAAGTTATACCTTTCTCTGAAATACCTGCTGTCAGTAACTTTCTCAAAAAGGTTGTGGGCATTTCTGCAGGCTGGACCCCAGGAGATCAGTATGTTTATTTTGATATCCCCTGCTCCAGAACAGAAAATTACAGACTTCCCGCTGTAAAAAATATTGATATAAGCCAGGATTATGCAGAACAGGAAAAAGAAGAAAGACAAAGAGAAAAGGTAAGAATCTGTACTCCTATTTGTTTTGACGATGCCTTTACAGATATAATGAGACCTCTCTTTTTAAATGGTGCTGAATTATTTATGAATATAACCGATGATTCCTGGTCCCTGAAAAATTCAAGCGAAATTCAGCATTTTGTAATTGCTTCTTACAGAGCCATAGAATATAGAACAACCCTTGTTCGCTGTGCAAATGCCGGTTATTCAGTAGTTGTAGATCCTGCAGGAAGAATTATAGAAGAAATGCCTCTATTTACAGAAAAAGCCCTTGCTGCAGATATTCCGGTTTACAAAAGAACAATGACCTGCTATGCCCGTTTAGGAAACTGGTTCCCTTACTGCCTCATTATTTCCTTCCTGATTTATATGACTTACAGTATTTTTACCTTCTGCCAGTCTGATTACATTCCGTCTGCAAGAAAAATCAAGTCAAAATCAAAAAAACATAAAAAGAAGAATTCTAAAAATAAAAAATAGTCAAGAGCAGAGCATTTTTATTTTCACCAAAGCACAGAATTTTTTTTTGTCAAGAAAAATAGTTTTAAAAAATTTGCACTTTTTAGGAAAAATTCGCTTGAAACAACTATATATAGTGTAATAATATAAATTAGTAAATACAAATAACACTAGAACAAAAAGGTAAATAAATGCGCTGTCCTTATTGCGGAAATTTAGACGATAAAGTCCTTGAATCTCGAACTATGGTAAACGGTGAAAGTATCCGCCGCCGCAGAGAATGTCTTTCCTGTGGTTATAGATTCACCAGTTATGAGCGTATTGATGAAAAGCCTTTTATGGTTGTAAAAAGAGATGGTCGCCGACAGCCTTTTGACCGCCAAAAGCTTGAAAAAGGTATTGAACGCGCTCTCGAAAAACGTCCTGTTTCAACAAGCATGGTAGAACAGCTTTCTAACGACATAGAAGACCTTGCAATTAAACAGGGAAAAGAATCACGAGAAATTACAACTACTCAGCTTGGTGAGCTTGTTCTTGAAAAGCTCTACAACATCGATAAGGTGTCTTATATCAGATTTGCATCTGTTTACAGGCACTTTGAAACCTTAGATGAATTCATAAAAGAAGTAAAAGATATAGAAAAGAGGGGAAAAAATGAGTGAACAGTCTATCTTTCCAGAATGGAAAAGCTTCCTGGGTTCTAGTTCAGACGAGGAAACAAAAGGATTCATTAAATCTGTTGTTAAAAGATCCGGCGAAATTGCTGATTATGACAGATCTAAAATCGAGATTGCAATCGGAAAAGCAATTGATGCTGTTGAAAAACAGAAAAATCCTGATAAAGCCTCTGAACTTACAGATCTTGTAGAAGAAAAACTCCGTCTGCAGTTGGCTGGAAACAGAGCACATTCCATTCCTGCTATCGAAGAAATCCAGGATATTGTAGAAAGTGTTCTTATCGAAAACAAAGAAGTTGAAATCGCAAAGGCTTATATTCTTTACCGAGCCCGACACGAAGCAGTACGCGATGCAAAGAGCCTGATGATTGATATCAATAAAACAATGGACGGCTACCTTGCTCAGAGCGACTGGCGTGTAAATGAAAATGCTAATGTAAACTTCTCGCTTGGAGGACTCATCCTTCATAACTCAGGTGCAATTACAGCAAACTACTGGTTGAATAATATTTATTCAAAAGAAGTTTCAGAAGCACACAAAACAGCTGCCTTCCATATTCATGACCTTTCTATGTTTTCAGGCTATTGTGCCGGTTGGTCACTCCGTCAGCTGATTCAGGAAGGACTTGGTGGAGTTCCTGACAAAATTACCTCTACTCCAGCAACACATCTTTCAACACTTGTAAATCAGATTGTAAACTTCCTTGGTATAATGCAGAATGAATGGGCAGGTGCACAGGCATTTTCTTCCTTCGACACCTATCTTGCTCCTTTTATTCGCACAGACAAGCTTAATGAAAAACAGGTTCGTCAGTGTATTCAAAGTTATATCTACGGAGTAAATACACCTAGCCGATGGGGGTCTCAGGCTCCATTTACAAACATCACCCTGGACTGGGTATGTCCTGATGACTTGAAGAACAAAAAAGCAATAGTAGGCGGAAAGGAACAGGATTTTACCTACGGCGATTGTCAGAAAGAAATGGATATGATTAATAAGGTATTCATTGAACTGATGATTGAAGGTGATGCAAACGGACGTGGTTTTGCTTACCCTATTCCAACCTATAATATCACAAGAGATTTTGACTGGAATTCTGAAAATGCCAAGCTGCTCTTTACAATGACAGCCCAATACGGAACACCAAACTTCCAGAACTTCGTCAATTCTGATTTGAATCCTAGTGATGTACGCTCAATGTGCTGCCGACTCCAGCTTGATAAAAGAGAGCTTCGCCGCCGAGGTGGTGGTCTTTTTGGAGCAGATGAATTTACAGGCTCTATCGGTGTAGTTACAATCAATCTTCCACAGATTGGTTACCTTGCAAAAAATGAAACTGAATTCTTTAAGAGACTTGATTATCTTATGGAGCTTGCCAAGGAAAGCCTTTGTACAAAACGTAAGGTTATCCAGAAGCTTTATGATGGTGGTCTCTTCCCTTACACACGCCGTTACCTCAAAACTCTTGTAAACCACTTTAACACAATCGGTTTATGTGGAATGAACGAATGCTGTATGAACTTCCTTGGAGTTGATATTACAAATCCTAAAGGAAAAGCTTTTGCAGAAAAAGTTCTTCAGCATATGCGTGAAAAGATGCAGGATTATCAGGAAGAAACAGGAGACCTCTTCAATCTTGAAGCAACTCCAGCTGAATCTACCTCTTACCGTCTTGCCCGCCATGACAAAGAGCAGTTCCCTGATATCATTACAAGCGGAACTACAGAACCATTCTATACAAACTCTTCACAGCTTCCAGTTGATTATACAGCTGATGTATTTGAAGCTCTGGACCATCAGGAAGCTCTGCAGACAAAGTATACTGGTGGAACAATGTTCCATGTATTTATGGGAGAAGCCTTAAAAGACTGGAAGTCTTGTGCAGATTTAGTACGCACAATTGCAAGCAAATACCGCATTCCATTCTTTACAATTTCGCCAACCTACTCTATCTGTAAGATTCACGGATACTTAATTGGACAGCAGTTTGAATGTCCAAAGTGTAAGGCAGAAAAAGAAAAGGCTCTTAAAGACAAGCTTAAGAAGCTGGAAGCAGAAAAAGAAAAGATTCTTGCTGAATCAGAAAAAGCGTAAAAAAAATGCTACCGAAATTAAAGAATTTTAAGCTTAACGCCGAGAATTCTAGTGTCGGTAACATTGACATCACCTATAAAATCCACTATATTTAGTGGTGGGTGATATCAAGTTAATAATTGATATAATAAAAGGGAGGAAAGAAAAATTATGGAAAAAAGAACTCTTGCACAGGTTGAAGAAGAAATTGCAGCAACAAAAGCTGCACTCAATGATGTTCATGGAACTGAAACAGAGGTTTACGCACGTATCGTAGGCTACTATCGTGCTGTAAAACACTGGAACAAAGGTAAGCGCGATGAATTTGCTCAGCGCAAAATGTTCACTCTTGAAGCAAGCAAAGAATATGACATTACAGAAGCCGACGGACCATGTGCTTGTTCTGCTCCTGCTAAAATGACAAAAATGGAAGCTCAGCCTGTAACAGATACTGAAAGTGTAACTTATGAGCTTTATACAAGAAAGACTTGTCCAAACTGTCCTCCTGTAAAGGCTTTTATGGAAGAACTGGATATGGCTGGTCGTTCAATTGATGTTGATACAAAAGATGGTCTTTCAGAAGCTGCAAAGAAAGGTATTTTTGCCTCTCCAACAGTCATTTTCTACAACGCTGCCGGAATTGAAACAGCCCGCTGCCATAATGTAGAAGAACTGGAAGCTGTATTCAATAAGGTAAAAGTAAGCGCATAAATGGCTGATCTGCCCTTAAACGAACCTGCGGGTGTGCTGGTAAAAACAACATGTGTTGACTATCCGGGACTGGTCGCAGGTTCTTTTTTTCTAAGAGGATGTAATCTCCGCTGCCCCTACTGCTACAATGTGGACCTGGTTACCGGAAAAAGCACTGAAGGCTTAAACACGGTTCAGGAATTATTTGACCTGATGGAAAAAAGACAGGGTATACTAAAGGGAATCGTAATTAGCGGCGGAGAGGCACTTTTAAATCCTTACACTCCAATCATCATAAAAAAAGCAAAAGAACTGAATTACAAAGTAAAATTAGATACAAACGGCACCTTACCGGTAAAGCTTCAGTCTCTAATAGATAATGAAGAATTAAAACCTGATTTTATTGCTATGGACTTAAAGACCAGTCCTGAACGCTATGCAAAAAGCCTATGCCCGGTCTTTTCTAAATATGTTGACAATGATCAGCATTGGAAAAAACTTGTCGAAGATACGGCAAAGCTTGTTGCCACATATCCGTCAGACTGCAGAGAATGGCGCACGGTTCTTGTTCCGGGCCTTGTCACCAAGGAAGATATTGAAAAAATGGCAGAAGTTCTTCCAGCCGATGCCAGCTGGCAATTTGCACAATTTATGAATAAAGGCTGCCTTGATCCAGCCTACAATGAAATTTATCCATATACTGACCAGGAAGCAAAAGAACTTGTAGAATATGCAAAAACTTTTATCAAGGGAGCCGAACTCCGTTAGCCCTACTTACATTATTCTTGCAAATTCTTTTACAATCTGAGGAATTAAGGTCTCTACTCTTCCGTTACAGCTCATTCCAGAAGCATTCTTGTGTCCGCCACCTCCGAATTTAGCCGCAACAAGAGAAACATCAACTGCATCCTGAGAGCGGAAACCACCTGTGCATGTAGTTGGTGTATCCTGACGAAGAAAAACCACAGCTTCAACTCCCCTGACCGCTAAAAGATTCTGGTAAAGTGCATCAGAGTCTCTTCCTTCTCCACCATATTTTTTAGTATCATCAAGAGATTCATAAGTTACAACAAGCCTGCCATCTAAGTAAGTTTCAGCTTTTGAAAGCAGCACCCCTAAAAGCTTTCTTGTTGAATATGGTTTTCCAGAAGTTATTTTCCTGTAAGTTTCCCTTGGATCAGCTCCGTAAGAAACTAAACGTGAAACTGCTTCAAAAACAGGAGCAGAATCCAGACTAAGAAAACGGAAGAAGCCAGTATCTGTACAAAAGCCCAGAAATAGAATTTCGGCAGTCTTCTTTGGAATAGGACCAATGATTTCTTCATAGAACTGCTGTATAAGATAAGTACAGGCCGGTGCATTACCATCAATATAGCCCTTCATATTTTCAGTAAGACCGGAAGTTTTATGATGGTCTATTACAAAGGTATCAAGACCTTTCAAATCTCCATCTATATCACCTAAACGAGCTATTTCAGAACAATCTACTATTATTAATCCAGCTTTTTTACGTTCTGAATCGTCCATAAATTCCATAGTATCCGAAAAAAGTTCTTTGTAAGGTAGAATTTCATTTCTTTTAAAAGGCCCTACGGAAAGCAACTGATATGGCTTTTTAAAAGTATCCAATATATCTGCAATTCCCAAACAGGAAGCTATCGCATCCCCATCTGGTTCTTTATGTCCTGAGATAAAAAAGAAATTGTGCGCTTCAATAAAAGCTTTAAATTCATTAACTGATTCTGTAGTAATTTTCATAAGCAAAAAAAATGGGCTGCCATTATTTTTAGGCAGCCCTTAAATCTTAGTTGGCCTAAAATTAGAGTTCTATTTCTTCAAGAGTATCCTTATCTTTTCCTTCAATTTCTTTTCCTCTTGCAACAACACCCCAAATTGAATTGTTCTTAGCAAGTGGAGCAGTAAGAATAACCTTAAGGAATTCTCCATTATCCTTTACAATTGTCATAAAGGTTCCATTTACCAGTTTTGTAGTTCTAAGCTTAAGCTTTGCAGGGTTTTCTTTATTACCATGAGCCCAGTTTTTAGGAATTACAGTTGTTCCGGTTCCAATTTTATTCTTCTGATAAACGATTACATAAGCATCTCTATCTTCAAGAATCTTAAGTACAGGCACATTTACATAGGACAAAGAAGTCCATTTTTCTTCATGCCTTTCTATAGAAATATTCGAGCCTGATTGTGATTCAGATTCTTCCTGAGCAAACATAGTAAAAGTAAATATTGAAGCTAAAGCAAATAAAAGAACGAGCTTTTTCATATGATACTCCTTGGCCCTCTTAAACAAGAGAACTTAAAAAATTATACCCCCTTTATAAAAATTTAACAACTAGAAATTTTTTTATAATATATGTAACAAAATGCCACTTTAAGCTATTATATAGTTATAACAATATGAGGGGTAAAAATGAAACTTTCAACTTTTACAAAAACAATAATCTGCACATTATTAATTTTTCCTTTTTTAACATCTTGTCAGACTACAAAAAATAATGAAAATACTATTTCAGCTGATTCATATTCTGAATCTGAAGACACAGAAAAAGAAGAAATAGAGCTTCCTGAAATTGTAAGACCTGCAGATGAAGAAATTTCTATGACAGCAGAAGAATCCATAAAAAGTGCAAAGAAAAAAACAAATGCCTTCCAGGATTTCTTTACTCTTGGAAATAAAAATGAACTGATGATTTGTGATACATCATCTGTATTTACAACAGGAATTTCAGGTAAACCTGTTCAGAAAGAAGCAATTATTGCTTTAAACACAGAAGATGGAACTGCAGGCTTTGGAAGTCCTTATCTTGCAGCTTATTATATAGTTCAGTTTGATGAAAACGGCAGAAAAAAACTTGCAAAAGCAGTAGAAAATTATCTTTCAGATTTTGAAAATAAAAGACTTCAGAGAAAAGGAAAAAATCTTTATAAACAGTATGGTTCTGTAAACGCCAAATTGCATTGGGGAGCCCTTAAGAGCAGTACCCCAAATAATGGTAAAGGGCCTGTTTATTTTGGATATGGCTTTGAAAATCAATCACCTTATTTTACAATTTCAGCCTTCCCTGTAAAGAATGATTACTACGATGTTGCCGGAGAATCAACAACAAGAGAATCTATGAATCTTAAATACTATTTTACAAAAGCACAGGCAAAAGAACTTGTAAATATGCTTTCTGATGAAAAGCTTCAGGAATATCTTGGTTTCACAAAACCTTTTAAACCGGAAGAAGCAGACGAATACTAATAATCCTTATTTATTAAAAAATTAATTATTTATTTTTTTAATAAGTATTTAATAAATCATTATCAGCCTAGATAAAGATAGAACCCGACACAAAATCGGGTTCTTTTTTATTCATAAATGTAAAAAAAAAAGCCCTTCCGATAAAAAAAAAAGAACTCCCATACAAAATGGAAGTTCTTTAAGTATAGCGACCAATGGGATTGAACCATTGACATCACGGATATGAGCCGTGTGCTCTACCAACTGAGCTAGGTCGCCGTATGTGAAATGATGTTATCATTTTTAGCCCTAATCTGTCAATACTTCTAAATAGTTTTTCTAAAAGTTTTTTTACATTTATAAAATGTTGGCACATAAATTGCTAATAAATCTACAGAGCTTAAAAAGCAATTTTAATAAGTTTAGAAGGAGAAAAAAATGGTTACATTTAATGTAAACGGGATTATGGAGAAACTTATGGCAGGAGAAATTAGCCGTAAGGAAGCCATAGATTCATGCCTGACCTTTGTCAGTGAAAATTACAAAATCTTTGGATTAAATGAATATGATGAAGATTTCAGATCCGATTTAATCCTTACACTCTTAGAAAGAGGAGACAAAATTCTAGATTCTTACAGGCCTGAATTGGGAGATTTCTTTAATTATCTGTATATGGTTGTTGAAAGTCAGAAATTAAGAAAGCTTAGAGTCAGAGCTCATAAAAAAGTAAAAGAATCCTTTATAATGCAGGCAGGCCCTCTTTATCTGTCTGAAAAACAAATCTCTTATGCAAGTTATACATTGACGCCCCTTCCCCCAGACAGTCCTAAAAGACCTTATGTTTATAAGCCTATTTCCCCAGAATTGGTAAGACAAACACTCACAAAGGCTGCCCACGAAAATAAGAATAAAAAACTTTTGATACTGGCAATTAAAACTTCCTTTTATCTGACTGATAAACAAATTTCAGCAGTAAGTAAAATCTATAAGATCAATGAAAATCACTTTCAACAGATTATACAATTTTTCAGAGACCAGCTTCAGGAAAAGGCGGATCGTAAAATGAAGCTGCAGGAAAGAAGAAACTGTGCTTATTTTCATCAAAAAAATTACGAAAAAAGACTTGAACTGATTAAAGAGTCAGAAAAACACTATGATAATATTGATTTGCTGGAAACTATGGAGCATATATTTAATAAACATTATAGAAGCTGGCAAAATCTTAATAGAAGACTTACTAAAGGCTGCATTTTAATTCGTCCTACAAATAAAATGATTGGTGATTATTTAGGAATTTGCGAAAGACGGATAGCCTATTATTTATCCCGCTGTAAAGACGAAGTTGAATAAGGCCTTGGATTGTTATGTTTCCAGTTTTGCGATATATTTTTTTTATGAAAATTTATTTAGCTACTGGAAACAAAAATAAAAAAAAGGAAATGTGCGAGCTTTTAAGTGAGCATACAATTCTTATTCCTTCTGATGAAGGTATTGATTTTAATCCTGATGAAACTGGAATAACATTTTATGAAAACAGCTTAATTAAAGCCCGCTCTCTTTATGAAATTGTAGGCTGTCCCGTTATCGCAGACGATTCAGGTATTTGTGTAGATGCTCTGGGAGGAGCTCCAGGCATTTATTCATCAAGATATGCTGGTCCTGAATTTATGCAGGGAAAGCCAGACGGCAGTAAGATTTCTCAGGAAGAACAGAATATTTTCCTCATTAATCAGTTAAATGATGCTATAAAAAAAGGAAATCTACCAAAGGCTGAGTATCTTAATGGGCCCCGCTCCTGTCATTATACCTGTGCAATGGTTATGTATTGCGGTCCAGACAGACTTTATGTTGCCCAGGAAACCTTTGAAGGAACTCTTATAGAAGATATAAATCAGCAGGCCGGAAATGGCGGTTTTGGTTATGATCCTATAGTTTTTTTGCCTGAATTTGGAAAAACTGTTGCCCAGCTAAGTGCTGATGAAAAAAATGAAATCTCTCATAGAGGCAAAGCAGTAAGAGCATTAAAGAGAATTATAAATAACTAAAAAAAATCAAAAAAATTTAAAAAAAACACTAAAGTTCTTACCGGTATCCCTCCGATAATCAATACAGAAATGTTATGGCCCTAGCTATATTTTAAATGAATATAACAGACCGTTTCATTCTGGCAAAAATGTGTAGATGTAGCCTTGTAAACAACATTTACGCATTTTTGCGTCTTTTTTAAGCAGAAGAAAGGATTCTTCTGTATAACATTCCAAGGAGGAATACTATGGTTATCAACCACAACATGTCGGCAATCTTTGCCAATCGTCAGCTCGGAGTAACAGGTCTCAGTCTTAACAAAGACATGGAGAAACTGTCATCAGGTGAAAGAATCAATCGCGCAGGCGATGATGCTTCAGGACTTGCAGTATCTGAAAAGATGCGCAGCCAGATCCGCGGTTTGAACAGAGCTTCACAGAACGCTCAGAACGGTATCAGTTTCATTCAGACAACAGAAGGTTATCTGCAGGAAACAACAGATATTATGCAGCGTATCAGAGAGCTTGCAGTTCAGGCTTCGAACGGCATCTACTCTTCTGAAGATCGTATGCAGATTCAGGTTGAAATTTCAGCTCTTGTATCTGAAGTTGATAGAATTGCTAGTTCCGCTCAATTCAACGGAATGAACATGCTCACTGGCCGTTTCGCACAGACAGCTGGAGAAAATGCTGTAACAGGTTCAATGTGGTTCCACATCGGAGCTAATATGGATCAGAGAGTACAGGTTTTCATTGGTACAATGTCTGCAGCAGCACTTGGTGTTCGCGATCTTGGTACAGCAGAGAAATTGTCACTTGCCACACCGGAAGAAGCCAACCGCGCAATCGGAACTATCGATGAAGCACTCAAAAAGATCAACAAACAGAGAGCTGACCTTGGTGCTTACCAGAACCGTCTTGAACTTACAGTAAAGGGCTTGAATGTTGCATCTGAAAACATGCAGGCTTCTGAATCACGAATCCGTGATACTGATATGGCAAGCCAGATGGTAGAGTTCACAAAGAATTCTGTACTCCAGCAGGCAGGCACTGCAATGCTGGCACAGGCTAATAGCCAGTCACAGAATGTTCTTAGTCTGTTGAGATAGTCAAGAATATGTGATTCCAGCATTGTTTAGCAGCTTGCTGCGACTAATGCTGGCTCAGGCTAAGGGCCTGCTCACAGAATGTCTTGTCTTTACTCAGATAGTGAGATATAATTAATTTTAGTCTGATGAGCTTTTTGTAAGTCAGACTAAAATTAATGCGGTGTTTTCCTAGCCCTACTCTGGTATTTTTTTCCAAAACATCGTAAAATAATGTAGCAAATAAATATGCTTTTTCAGAGGCATATAGTTCTTTGAAATATAGTGCAAACCATGGCTTGCGGTGACAGCAGAAGTAATAGGTCTAAATGTTATTTAAACTTATTACTCCTGCTGAATGGTCTGAAACTGAATCAGGGGCGCAGAGCTGATTTAGCCTTCACCAGCAGGGACAGAACATGATGTTCTGTTTTGCTAAGTAAACATGGAGGGCACAAAATATGATTATTAATCACAATATGAGTTCGCTCTATGCTGATCGTGTGTTGAACATTTCTAATGACAACATCATGAAAAACATGGAGAAACTTTCTTCTGGTGAACGCATCAACCGCGCCGGAGACGATGCATCAGGACTTGCTGTATCAGAGAAGATGCGCAGCCAAATTCGTGGCTTGAACCAGGCATCTAAGAACATTCAGAATGGAGTATCTTTCATTCAGACAACTGAAGGTTATCTGAGCGAAACAACTGACATTCTTCAGCGTGTTCGTGAGCTTGCTGTTCAGTCTGCAAATGGAATCTACAGCGATGAAGATCGTATGCAGATTCAGGTTGAAGTATCTCAGCTCGTAGCTGAAGTAGACCGCATTGCAAGCACAGCACAGTTCAACGGAATGAATATGTTGACAGGACGCTTTGGAGCTGAATCTGAACAGATTATGCAGTTCCAGGTAGGTGCAAATGTTGACCAGAACACTCGTGTATTCATCGGTACAATGACTGCAACAGCTCTTGGACTCAAGGGCGCTCAGGGTGGCGATGAACAGATTACAATTTCATCTCCTGATGAAGCAAACGCAACTCTTGCTACAATCGATCAGGCATTACTGAACGTAACAAAGCAGAGAGCTGATCTTGGTGCTTATCAGAACAGATTCGAAATTGCTGCAAAGGGCATTAATATTGCTGCTGAAAACACTCAGGCTGCTGAAAGCCGTATCCGTGATACAGACATGGCTTCACAGATGGTTGATTTCACAAAGAACCAGATTCTCACACAAGCTGGTACAGCAATGCTTGCTCAGGCAAACTCACAGTCACAGACTGTACTTGCACTTTTGCAATAGCAAATTGATAATTAAAGAGATTTCTGGATGTCATCTTTTTAATTATTCTTGAAAAGCAGGAAGGGGTGCGCCCCCCTTCCTCCCCTTTTCACTTTGCGCGTTTTTTTTAGGACGTTTCTATAGGCTGTATACCTATAGTTTTTCAAGGAGGAGAACTATGAATACAATCAGCAATTCTATGGTTCATGTGGCAATGGATGGCCAGACTCTTTATAAATCACAAAACTTAAGAAGTTCTGCGGCAGCTGTACAAAACTCTGCTGTAGTGCAAAAATCCATAACACCCACAGGAGCCCAAGTAGCACAAAATCTTGAACAGACTTTAGCCGAAGTAAAGGCCGATTCTCAGGAATTACAAAAAATGTCACAAATGGTGGCAGGTAACAAGCTTCAGTTCAATGTGAACAAAGAACTTGATATGGTAGTTGTTTCTGTTGTTGATTCATCTACAAATCAGGTAGTAAAACAATTCCCATCTGAAGAAATTGTAAACCTTAAATTGAGAATTCGTAAGGCAATCGGCAACATGTTTAACGATGCAATGTAATTTATGGCAGGAATAAGCATACCAGGCGTTACAGACAAATATAACACCAACGACACAGTTGAAAAACTGATGAAAGTTGAACGTATTCCACTGACAAGGGAAGAAAATCAGCTTGAAGAGTATAAAGCACAAAAAGACGCCTGGCGAGAAATAAATAGTAGATTAACCTCACTTAGAGACAGTACAAAAACCTTGTACTCCTTTGAAAATCCTTTTAACAATAAATTAACAACATCAAGTCAGGAAAATGCTATTACAGCCCAGGCAAACCGCAGCGCAGATATACAAAGTTTTAAAGTAGATGTCCTGCAGCCGGCAACTTCAGACAGATTTATGACAGATGAACTGGATAATGATTATAAAATTCCAGCCGGATCTTATGTTTACAAAGTCGGTGAAAAACAGGTCCTTTACAACTGGAAGGGCGGCAGCATTAAAGATTTTTCAAACGGAATCAATAAAAGAGGAAATGACATTATAAAATCCTCTGTAATTGGAGCAAGCTCAGGAAAAAAATCCTTATTAATTGAAGCTGTTCCTACAGGAAAAGAAAACAAGCTTATTTTTGAAGAAGATGCAAAAAAATTTGCATTTGACTCAGGAATGATTACTAAAATAAAAGAAAAAGAAATAACATTTGGAACTAGTCAGGATGAAATTCTTCCGGTTCAGAAAATTGAATACGACGAGCCTGAATATATGCCAAAGCTTTCTTTAACAGGAACAAAGCTTGACCAGGGAAAGGTTAGCCTTGCTCCAAGAGGAGCCTACCAGGTTTCTCTTCCTTCAAATGTAAGTTCCGACTCAGGCCAGGTTATAAACTTTACAATTCAGGCTCAAGACACAGAAGATATCACACCAGAAATTAACAAGAGTCTTTTACAGCCTGAGATTCCAGATGCAGGCTTTATTGAATTCAACGGAATAGTTGTAAATAACAGCGAGTCAGACACAAGCCTAAATCTTCCACCTACTCCACCAGAGCCTCTGGAAGTTATTGCAAGCGACAAGGTTCTTTACGCAGTTATGGAAGACGGTTCAGAAAAAGAGATTCCAGCAGAAAATCTTTTGTCTGGAGAAGAAATTGAAATCAAATTACCTGTAAAAGAATATCAGGGAATAAAAGCAATTGCTGTAAGAAATATAAATACAGGAAAAACTTTGACTGTTTCAACCTTTGGATCTACAGATCCTTCTAAAGATTTAGGCTATGGACCTCAGCATGCAGTTTCAGAAGCAGATGATGCAATTATTAAATATGAAGGAATTACCATTTCAAGGCCTTCTAACGAAATTGATGACGTAATTCCCGAAGTGACCCTGAATATCTTTGATAAAACAGAAAAAACAGCAACAATTGCAATCAAACCTGATACAGAAAGTTCAAAAGATGCAATTATTCAGTTTGTGGGCCAGTACAACCAGGCCGTAGCAGAAATCAACATTCTTTCTCAATCAAAACCAGAGATTATTGAAGAGCTGGATTATCTTACAGAGGAAGAAAAAGAAAGTGAAAGAGAAAGACTTGGAATGTTTTCAACCGATTTTTCACTTACAAGTATAAAAAGCACAATGCAATCAATTGTTTCTGCAGGCTATGCCTTTTCTGCAAGTGCCGATGTTACCATGCTTTCGCAAATTGGTGTTGCAACTAATGCAGGTGGCTTTTCCGGTGGTTATTCTCAGAGCAAGCTTCGTGGTTATCTGGAAATAGACGAAAAGAAGCTGGATGAAGCCTTACAGAATAACATGGATGATATCCGCCAGCTTTTTGGTTATGACACAGATGGAGACCTTATTGTAGATTCAGGAATTGCCTATAAATTAGACAAACAGATTTCTGCCTATACACAAACAGGTGGAATCCTTGCCCTGAAAACTTCAACCTTAGATTCTAAAATTAAAAATACAGAATCTAGAATTGCTAAGCTTGAAGCCCAGATGGAAGACAAGGAAGCTGAATTGCGAAACAAATATGCCCAGATGGAAGGAACTCTGGGAAGCCTTGAATCACAGCAAACTACAATTTCAAATTTCTCAAAACAACAGCAAAAGTAAATTAATATAATAATCTGCCGATAATATAAAAGAATAACCATAACTTTGGAGTAAATATGATTGAATTTTATATAAACGGACAGCAAATTGATGTGAAAATAGAAGATGAAGAAACAATTGGTGATGTTCTTCATTCTTTTGAAGAGATTTGTGAAGAAAACGAAGCCTCAGTAATTGGAATAACAGTTAATGAAAATAAAATTACTGCTGAAAATTTTGATGAAGAAGCAAAAAAAGCTCTTGAAGGAAATGAAAAGTTCGACTTTACAGTAATCACAAAGGATGATATTAAACAATCCTTTATAAAGTTGTCTGAACTTTTCTCTGAATTATCTGAAAAAATGGAAGAAATACCTTCTGAACTCCAAAATGGAAAAAACCAGGAGGTTTCAGAATCAATTAAAAAGCTTGCAGACAGCATTGATCAGTTTAGCCATACAGCGGCACTTGCAAGTCTTTATCCGGAAAGCTTTTCAAACACTAGTATTGACGGAATGTCCTTTAATGACTTTTTTGGAGACTTCTCCCCTGTCTTAAAGGATTTTGAAGAAGCCTTGCAAAATAACGATACTGTAACAATTGGAGACCTTTCGGAATACGAAATTTGTCCGAGATTAAAAGCAATCGCTAAAGCATTAAAGGAGATGTAAAATGGGTAGTTTTTCCGGAGGAAGTGGCTCTCCCCTTGAGGCTAGAGCATCAGCACCAGTATTTTTAATCATCTTAATTTTACTCATAATTGCCGGCCTTATAGGATTATTATTTTTCCTTTCTGTTCAGTATTCAAAATATAAAAAATCAGAAAAATACATCCAGAAATGCCAGCTTAGAAAAACAAAAAGAGCTGATGTTGTTGAGCTTGGCAAAAAACAGAACTTTAATAGTCATGAAATAAATTTAATCTGGAAAATTTGTAATATAACTGATTTTCCTAATATCAATTACAATCTTAAAACTGTAGATGATGTTGATACTTTATTTCGTACAGCCTACTCTAAATTAAAGGAAGAAAATTACTTTTCAGATGAAAGATTAGACCTCTTTTATACCCTAGATTATAAGCTTGAAATGATGGTTACTTTAAGAAAATCTATTTCATCAACAAGACAGATTCCAGTTTCCTCTTCGGTTTCTTATATATCTTCTTCCGGCGAGCAATTTATTCTTAAAGTTCTTGAAAATAACAGTGAATCAATGAGACTTGAACTGCCGGATTTTCTTTTAAATTCAAAGGAAAAACCAGAAACCCTAGTAAAAAGCCGTTTTACTTATAAAACAAATGAAGGATTAACCTATAATTATATTGCCAGAGTAATTCGTTTTGAAAGCAAAGAGCTGGAAGGCCAGACAATTAATTCAATGGTAATTTCACAATCAGAACAATTAGACTCACAAGCCCAGAGACATTTCAAACGTGAATTTATTGAAGAAGCCTGCAGCTTCTGTTCCCTGAAATTCGGAGAAGATAAACACACAGGCCAACTCCTTTACATTTTCTCTGACAAATTTTACAAGGGAAAACTGGTGAACATTTCCGCTGGTGGCTGCTGCATTCATACAAATTTACCTGTAAAAGAAAAACAGAATCTTGGTGTAACAATTAACAATTATGGTATTTCTAAACTACCAGGAATTATCAGAAAAACAAGACGACTTCCAGGGGGAAAATTTGCCCTGCATATACAATTTACCAAAATCAATTTAGCAACAAAAAACAAGATTCAATCTTTTATCTATAAGTTCGACTAAAACTGCCTTGCTAAATGCCATTGAAAATCTCTTGATAATTTGCTGATTGTGAGGTAAACTACATAAATATGCGAGTAATGGAGCTTAAAGATATTGTTCCAGAACATGGACAGGTTTTTTATTTGAGAAAATACACCTGTAATGCTGTACTGGAGCTTCCAACCTCAATAGAAACGACACCTGTTTTTTTTAGTATAGAAACAAGTCCTTTCGGAAAGAAAATTATTGAGATTTCCTTTCTAAAACCATTAAACTATCCTCTTCTACCCGTAAAAAAAGCACTATTTGAATTCATTTTGACAGAAGAAATGGAAGGTAGATTACCACAGTGACATTCACAACTCATTCCCCGGAAGAAACAATTGCTCTGGGCTTTAAAATCGGAAATAAATTAAAAAAGGGCGATGTAATCGCTATGCAGGGTACCCTGGCCGCAGGTAAAACTACTATTACAAAAGGAATTGCACAAGCCCTGGGAATTGAAGAAACTATAACCAGCCCAACCTTCTGCCTTATTAGTGAATATTATGGAAAAATGCCACTTTATCATATGGATGTATACAGACTTGAAGGTGGTGAAGACTTTATAAACCTTGGTACAGACGACATGATTTATGGAGATGGAGTTTCCATTATTGAATGGAGCGAAAAGGTTATGTCAGAATTACCAAAGAAAACAATAATTTTGAAAATTACCCCTAATGATGATGGAAGCAGAATTATTGAACTAGAAAACTGGCAGAATGGAGACCTATAATGAATATTCTTGCAGTAGATTGTGCAGTTTCAAGACTTTCAATAGCCCTAAAATATGAAGATAAAATGATTTCTCAAACACTTAATATTGGAATGAGACAATCAGAAATGCTGGTTCCAACAATAGATGAAATCCTGAATAAAATGGGAATTAAAGCTTCTGATCTGGATGCTACAGCATTAACTATAGGACCAGGAAGTTTTACAGGCTTAAGACTTGGAATTTCGGCCCTTAAAGCAATTGAACTTGCCTTTAATATCCCGGTTTACGGAATTTCCTCTTTAGATTGTTATGCATACCCCTTTAGTGATTGCAATACTGCAGTATTATCCTGTATAGATGCCAACAAAGATAAATTTTACGCTTCAATACCAAATATTTTAAAAGAAGACGATTGGGAAATTGAAAAAATAGCTGATGCTGTCAAAGGCTTAGACAAAGTTATAATTACTGGACCTGACGCAGATAAATTGTTCGAGCTTTTAAAAGCTTTGTGCCCTTCTACAAACTTTATTAAAGTAAAAACACACTTTGACACAGCAGAAGCTTTAATTGAAATAACAGAAAAAATGATAGACGAAAAAAAAGAGCCGCTCAAAGATTATGACGGCCCTATTTATCTGCGTGCAAGTGAAGCTGAAATAAAACTCAACAGCAGGCAATAATTTTATTTTTTAAGAAGTTTACTTAAAGCACTAACGGCACTAATAGCCCTCTGGCTTTCTCCTTCTTTTCCATCGACAACGGCAGCTTTGTTTTCAGACTGAATGGCGTTAAATACTTCCTGTCTAAAAACTTTGACATTTTTTGGTGCTTCAACTCCAATTTTTACCTGATCTCCGTGGACATCAATAATAGTAATTGTAATTTCTTCACCAATCTTTATTTTTTCATCAATTTTTCTAGAAAGTATAAGCATCAGCGTTCTCCTTTAGAATTCAGAGCTTCGACGATGTTAACTTTTGTAGACCAGCGATTATCACTAAGGATTGCCTGAACGCATTTTTTATTTTTCTTATTGATTACAAGAGGTCCCTGAAAGTTTGCAGTAATTGCACCTCCATCATGAGGAACTGTAACAATAGTCATAATGATTATATCTTCAGGTTTTGTAACCTGAATTTTTGCAAGATAGTCATCATCAATATCAGTTTCATAATCTGAGCTGATTAAGAAAGGATCTACAATCAAAAAAGCCAGATTTGGATCTTCACAAGACTGTAACCATAAAAAGGGATCATAATCTGAATCAACCAGAGCATATTTTGTATAAGTCTCAAAACCAAAAAGTCCATCAGGAATGGTAATAAGACGGTCTTCTTTCACTTCGATTTTACCCTTTGCTTTGCTGAAAATTTCCATAATTTAGTTTACCTCATGTAATTTAATAATGTTGAACTGTACATTTTTCCAGCCTGACTTAAGGTTGCCTGATTTGTGTAATCGAGCATCTTAAGATCTGTAATGGCTTTTGTAAAGTCCAGGTCACCTTCCCTGCTGACCATATGTGTAACATCCAATGCAAGCTTACTGCTTCTTGTTGCGTTAAGCTGGGCTCTTTCGTATTCTGCCCCTGATTTAGCAATTCTGCTTACAAGGCTGTCGATTCCCTGATCCAAAGCTCCCAAAACACGGCCACCAATACTTTCCTGATCTCCAGATAAGAGGGCGTTTCTAAAAGCGATAACAGTATCAAACATACTACCGCCACTTACGCGAACTCCATCACCAAGATTATATGGAGGCTTTTGAGAAGCATCTTTTATAATTCCAAGTTCATTCAATGAAGAACCTTCTACATCCTGAATCCAAAGCTGACGGGCATCTGTTGTAGTAAGATTCAAGCTGTTTCTGATTGGATCTACAGAAGCTTTAACTGCAGCACCACTATCATTAATTTTTGAAACAAGAGCATAAATATTATCACCCTGTTTTACCTGAATCTGAACACCATCAATTGAAATAATGTTATCAGAGCTAGCCTGCCATGAAGAAGCATCTCTAGCTCCAAAAATCTGCTGATTTTCAGCCCAGAAGGTTTTATTTCCTGCATTATCATCAACCAGGTATTTTGCTTCATCAATTTCTATACGATTTTGGTCAATATTTCCGTTATAACGAACATTCTGAATTAAAGGAACTCCACTTCCTTCAACATTTCCCATTTCCACATCAAAAGCTACAGCCTTTATGTTAGTTCCGGCAAAAACAGAATTACCATCGGCATCTACAGCATTAGCATTCTGAACAAGAGCCTTCAAAAGCTCATCAACTTCAGTGGCCATATTTGCCATATCTTCTTTATTATAAATACCGTTTGCACCGGTTACAGCAAGTTCACGAACCCTCTGCATAATATCCAGACTGTCTGTCATATAGCCTTCGCGGAAGGAGAATTCATCAGAAAGTGTAAGAGCATTTTTTTCAAACTGATTAACTCTGTTGAGGTAAGACTGGTAGCGAACCAAATGTCCTGCTGCAAGAGGATCATCTCTAAGCTGCTGAATCTTTCGCTGAGAGCCAATCTGATTATTTGCCCTATTAAGGCGGCTTTCCTGAAGCCTAAGGCTACTCTGCGTATTATTATTATTCATCTGACTACTAATTCTCTGCATATTCTACCTCTTTAAGCTTTCTTATAACTTACACACCAAGTCTATTAATTACAGTATCGACAAGTGAATCCCAAACTGTAATAAACTTTGCAGCTGCATTATATCCGTGCTGGAATTTCATAATTTCAGCAAGCTCTTCATCAATATTTACACCACTAATTGAATCACGAAGATTTCTTAAATCATCCATGATAGAATTCTGAGTAATAAGGTTTGTTTCAGCCTGTTCCCCTTTAAGACCTACATTTGTAACTGTGTCTGCAAAGTAATCATCAAAGGTCTTCATTCCACCAACCATAACAGATGTATTTCTGATTGCGGCAATTTCAACAGCGGCACGACCATCACCAGAAGGGGCATTTCCTGCAGCATCTTCATAACCGGCAGCAACACTCATTACATCATTTCTGATTGCTTCATTTACTTCTATATAGGCAGAAGGATTTACAACAGGAGAAACTGCAAACTGACTTCCACCAGATAGTGCATTAACTGCATCAGCCTGTGCAAAATCATAAGCACCAGCAGCACCACTATCATTCAAAAGTCCTGAATAACCAGCAAGGAAGTAACCTGAATCTTCAACATGACGAATAACAAAATCAGGGTTAGCAGAATCCTGAGCTGTAGTTGCCTTTAATACCAAATGATTATTTTTATCAAGGTAAGCCTTAACTTCACTAGTAGAATCATTAATTCTTGCAATTACAGTTTCTACAGTATCTGTATGGAAATATGGAATCTGAACATCTCCATTTGTTCCACTTAGGGTCATTACACCTTCAATTCCAACCTGCTGCTGCATATCAAGTTCATTTTTACCTGTAAAGCGGAATACATAAGAAGAATCAAGATTTCCATCACCATTTCGGTCAAAATTTCCGTTTGTATTTTCTACAAATGGATGCTGAACAAAGAAATCAAGTCCTGTTACACGGTTAGCACCAACAGCATTTCTATGAACATCATTTACAAGGTCAGAAAAGTTCATAGTCATAGTATTTAAAGCCTGAATTTCGTTTCTAACATCTACATCACGAAGCTCTACCAAAGCACCAAGTGTTCCACCCTTAAATACAGCATCATTTCCTGTATCTGCCCAAACAAGCTTACTATAACCAGTATCATCAAAACGAGGTTCCAAATCAATTTCGCGGGAAACGCTTCCCTGAACCAGTACACGGCCATCAACATGAACCATAAACTCATCAGAATCTCTCTGATCTGTAGAAATATTAATCAATTCAGAAAGCTTATCAACTAAAAGGTCTCGGCGGTCAAGAAGGTCATTAGGATTATCACCCATGGCGCGGGTACGAACAATTTCGCCGTTTGTAGCTGCAATCTGGCGCGAAAGGCTATTTACCTGTTTTACAGTTGCTTCAATATCTCCATCAATCAGCTTACCAATACCGTCCAAGCCTTCCCATCTCTGTTTAATTGAATCAGTAAGAGTTTCTGCACGGGTAACAACGGCCTGACGGGCAGCACGACTTTCAGGATGAATTGAAAGCTCCTGCCAGCTTTCCCAGAATTTATCCATATTTGAACGGATTGAAATATCATCAGGCTCGTTGTAAATCTGTTCAATCATTGTATAATACTTTGAACGAGTATCCCAATAAGATTCCTGATTAGCCTGTCCTACAATCCTCTGATCCAAAAGCTCATCACGAATACGGTTTATAGACTGAACATCTACACCCTGACCAATAAGACCTGGTCTTTCAAGACGTTCAAGATCCGGTTTATAAAGAGGATCGAATTCTTTTATCTGAACACGCTGTCTTGAATATCCTTCTGTATTTGCATTAGAGATATTATGACCGGCAGTTGTAATGGCATCTGTGTTTGCCATAATACTTCTTTTACCCAGTTCAATTCCTGAAAATGTTGATCCCATATTTTCCTACCTTCTCTTTTATCCGCGAACATCCACAAGAACACTTGAAGTCTGTGGCTGAGTAAGAGCACCAGTTTTTGTATAATTCTTATTTCTTGTCTGAGGTAAAGCTTTTTCAACAACCTCAGCAATAAATTGACGTGTAACTGTCACGTAATTTGAAATAACCTGATTTTCAACCTTGCATTTAAGGAGTTTGGAACGAAGTGCAGAAATACTTTCTAAAAATGGTTTAAGTTCCTCAGTCTTTAGCTGCTCCTGAATCTCATCTCTGCGGGAATCAAATTCCTGAAAGCTTTCAGAAAGGTTATTAACCTGACTCATTACCTTAAGAAGTCCATCCCAATTCTTTTCCATAAGAACCTTACGCATCTCCTTCTGTTTTTCAGAAAGTTCTGTAAGCACCTTGTCCTCATTTTTAAGAATAAGTGAAAATTCAGTTACCAAAGAATTCATATCTACTCCATTACAAAGTTATAATCTTTCGGTTTGATTATCGGACTCTGGAAAAATTTGTTTAGAAAAAAACACAATTATTTTATAGAAGTAAATTGACAAATATAGACCTGATGAGAATAATAGTGATATGAAAAAGTTTTCAGGATTAGTTTTAATTTTCTCTACCCTGCTTTTAACTTCCTGCTGGATTCAGCCTCAAAGTGAAAATTACGAGCTTCTTGATGATACATATTATTTTTATGATTATGATGCAATGAAATCTGTAACGGTTCCTCTAATAAACGATACCTTTACTGACTGGCATTATGGAAAAAGTAAATTTGATAAACGATATAAAGAATATTACGGAAACATTGATGCAAACGAGGATAATTTGTCTGTTATTGAGGAAAATGGATTTTCTTACGCCGTAAAAATCAATACATCAAGCAAAACAGTAAGCTTAAATGATTCAAGAAACACTGTAATACAAAACAAATATATATGGATAACAAATAGTCAGGGCGTAGGCACCGTATTTTTCAAAAACTAATTTATGAAAGCTAAAAAAACTTTTACAATTATTTTATTTCTCTTTTCCACCCTTCTGATTTTTTCCTGTGGCCTTCAAAAATATGACGAAGATTATTACTATACGATAGAAGCCAGTGTTGATGATATTGATATTTCTTGTTACGGAAAGGGATACGGTAAATACGGGCAGCTGCTTGAACGATTTTCAAATGAAATAGAAAATTGCTTTAATGACACCGGCTTTTATGTTTACACTACAAGTACAGATGCCGTAAGTGCAAGCTACAATGAATTATTTTTAGATTTTATAATTGATCGTTATGTTACAAGTATTTCTGCGGATTTTGATATTCTTCAGATTGCAGGACTTTCACAATTTAAGATTACTTACACAGATACAAGTGAAACTGAAGTCACCCTTACCTCCTCTTATTCAGAAAATGTAAGCCTTACTGTTGGAAAAGAAGTTTCTAAAATTTCAATATATTTTAAGGGATTGAAGTTTTACCCGGATTCTTATTCAAGTCTTCCAAACAAGGGCGACATTTCTTCTGATGACTATGCCCAATTGTATAAGGGACGCAAAATCAGTAATAAGTTTACTATTATGAATGTTTGTATTGAATAGAGGATTCGCCGCGACGGTCGCCCACCTCCTGTGTGCTCCCTCTGCGGCGCCTTCGTTAGCTGTCGGCGGCATCCTTGCCGCCTTTTCTGAAAAAACGCTCCGCACTGCTCGCCTTTTTTCAGAGCTCACTCCGTTTCGAATCCTCTCAGACAAGTCAACTTCATAAAAAAAAAAGACTACACTTCAATGTGCAGTCTTTCTTTCCTATTCTTCTTTATGCGTCTGAGAGGATTCGAACCTCCTACCCTCGGATTCGAAGTCCGATGCTCTATCCAGATGAGCTACAGGCGCAGGGGCTTTTTTTAGCCTAAATAAAAAAAAGGTGCAGAGTTTTATTCTGCACCTCGGGTGCCTAGTCGGGATCGAACCGACGACAACCAGATCCACAATCTGGCGCTCTACCGCTGAACTATAGGCACCATAAAAAAAAAGCTGTCTAA
>JAIKYB010000060.1 GCA_024683675.1 Treponema sp. | reverse complement strand
TGTCGTGTTGAAGTAGATGAGAACGGTACTAAGAAAAGATATTCTCCACAGGAAATCTCAGCTTTCATTCTTCAGAAAATGAAGAAGACTGCAGAGGATTATCTTGGACAGGAAGTTACAGAGGCTGTTATTACAGTTCCTGCTTACTTTAATGACTCTCAGCGTCAGGCTACAAAGGATGCCGGAAAAATTGCTGGTCTTGATGTAAAGCGTATTATCAACGAACCAACAGCTGCTGCTCTTGCCTTCGGATTTAATAAGGATCAGTCAAAAGAAAGAACAATTGCAGTATACGACCTTGGTGGTGGTACATTCGATATTTCTATCCTTCAGCTTGCTGACGGTGTATTTGAAGTTCTTTCTACAAATGGTGATACACATCTTGGTGGTGATGACTGGGACCGCACAATTTCTAACTGGCTTATTGATGAGTTCAAGAAGGATACAGGAATTGATCTTTCTAAGGACGCTATGGCTATGCAGCGTTTACGTGAAGCTGCTGAAAATGCAAAAATTGCTTTGTCAAACCAGACAACAACAGATATCAACCTTCCTTATATTACAGCAGATGCAACTGGTCCTAAGCACTTGCAGAAGTCTTTGAGCCGTGCACAGTTTGAACAGATGACTGACGGTCTTTTCGAGCGCACAAAGGAACCTTGTAAAAAGGCCCTTCAGGATGCAAAGCTTTCTGTAGATCAGATTGATGAAGTAATCCTTGTTGGTGGTTCTTCTCGTATGCCTAAGGTTCAGGAAGTTGTAAAGGCAATCTTCGGAAAGGAAGGAAGCCGTTCTGTAAACCCAGATGAAGCTGTATCAATTGGTGCTGCTATTCAGGGTGGTATTTTGAACAAGGATGTTAAGCAGGATATCCTCCTTCTTGACGTTACTCCACTTTCTCTTGGTATTGAAACAATGGGTGGCGTATTCACAAAGCTTATCCCAAGAAATACAACTATTCCTACAAAGAAGAGTCAGATCTTCTCTACTGCTGCTGATGGACAGACTGCAGTATCAATTCACGTACTTCAGGGTGAACGTGAAATGGCTGACCAGAACAGAACACTTGGACGCTTTGACCTAGTAGGTATTCCAGCAGCTCCTCGTGGAGTTCCACAGATTGAAGTTACCTTCGATATCGATGCAAACGGTATTGTACACGTATCTGCTAAGGATCTTGGAACAGGTAAGGAACAGCACATTCAGATTACTTCTTCTTCTGGACTTTCTGATGCTGAAATTGACAAGATGGTTAAGGATGCAGAGGCAAATGCTGCAGCTGATAAGGCAAAGCGCGAAGGTGTTGATGCCCGTAATGAAGCAGACAGCATGATTTATGCAACTGAAAAATCTTTGAAGGATCTTGGAGACAAGGTTGACGGAGCTGAAAAGCAGAAGATTGAAGATGCAGTTGCAGCTTTGAAGCAGGCTATGCAGGGTGATAATGTTGAAGAAATTAAGGCTAAGACAGAAGAACTCAAGCAGGCTTCTTATAAGATTGCAGAAGAGCTTTACAAGCAGCAGAATGCAGCAGGTGCACAGCCTGGAGCAGAAGGTGCAGAAGGAGCAGATGCAGGTGCTAATGCTGGAGCCGAAGGTGGCGAAAGCAAGACTTCAGGCTTCGACAAAGGCTCTGCAGACGATGTAGAGTACGAAGTTAAAGACGAAAAGTAAGCCTGTTTTCAAAAAAATGGCACAAGCGAAAGCTTTAATTTTATAATTAAAATGCCCTGTTTCTTCTTCTTGAAGATAGGGCATTTTTTTGATACTATTACGAATCATTAATTTATACGGACAAGAATATGGCAAAGCGTGACTATTACGAAGTATTAGGAATAGAGAAATCAGCTGATCAAGAGGCAATTAAGCGTGCATACCGCAAGCTGGCTGTAAAATATCATCCAGATAGAAATCCTGGAGATAAAGAGGCCGAAGAAAAATTCCGTGAAGCTACAGAAGCTTACGAAGTTCTTTCTGATGATAAAAAGAGACCTCTTTATGATCAGTATGGCTTTGCCGGTGTTGACGGTATGGATCAAGGTGGTGGTGGAGCTCAGTATTCACATGCCTTCCATGACTTTAGTGATTTGTTCGGTGGAGCTGGTGGTGGCTTCAGCGATATTTTTGACAGCATTTTTGGTGGCGGCTTTGGAGGGGGGACTTCCAGAGCATCTGGCGGCGGAAGAAGTTCTGGTCCTGCTGCAGGTTCCAGCCTTCGCTATGATTTGCGTATTCTTTTTAAGGATGCTGTTTACGGAACAACTGCAGATATTCATTTCAAGCATAATGAAGCTTGTTCTGCCTGTAAGGGAAGTGGAGCTGCTCCTGGTTCTTCAAAAAAGACTTGTCCAACCTGTAATGGTGTTGGTCAGGTACGTCAGGGAAATGGTTTCTTTACAATTCAGCAGACTTGTCCAAAATGTCGCGGAAAGGGCCTTGTTGTTGATAAGCCATGTTCAAGCTGTCGTGGTACAGGACTTCAGGAAAAATCAAAGGCAATGTCTCTTAAAATTCCTGCAGGTGTTGATGACGGAAAGCGCATAGTAATTCGTGGTCAGGGTGATGCAGGTGAAAATGGCGGACCAGCCGGAGATCTCGTAGTAGTTCTTCATGTTGAACCACATGCTAATTTTGAGCGCGATGGAAACGACCTCTATTGTGCAGTTCCAATTTCTATGGCCCAGGCTGCCCTTGGTTGTGAAATTTCCATTCTTTCTTTGGATGGTAAGCGGGTAACAATAAAGGTTCCTGATGGAACTCCAAATGGAAAGCTTCTTCGCATAAAGGGAGAAGGGGTTCCTATTGCAAATTCTTCACGCAAGGGTGATTTGTATGTAAAGCTTATGGTTCAGATTCCTACCCGTTTGTCTTCAAAACAGAAGGATTTGCTTAAGCAGTACATGGATCTTGAGAATCCTCCTACAGATCCTCAGCTTATGCCTTTGTCAAAGCTTTCAGATTAAAATATTATTTAAAACGGCATCTTTGATAACTTTTTTCTGCAATTCTGCCGATTATATGTTAGAATAGTAGTGATACATTCAACTGATAATCAGAGGTACACATGTATAAAGCGCAGAAAAAAATCGTCTTGGTTGCCGTAAATATTTTTGCAATAGCTAGTTTTATTTTAGTTTGTCTTTTTCTACTTCCAAAAAAAGAATCTTCAGCATTTTCAATTTATACTTTTCTTGTTGTTTTTATAGTTTTCCTTGCTGTAACGTTCTGGGGAAATAGAATCAGAGCCTATTTGGTTTCTTTTGTAAAAAGGCACACTGTCCAAAGTGGTGAAACTGTAATATTAAATAAATTTATTGATAGACTTCGTTTCTGTTACTCTCTTGATGACTTTTATACAGCTATTGGTGATGTCCTTGAAAAAGATGGAGACTGTTCCGTTCTTCTTGTAGACCGCATTAAGAATTATACCCTTTACAACAGTCCAAATCGCCTTTCAACTTCAGAAGAAGTAAAAAACAAACTTGACCAGCACTTTACAGATAGCTGGCAGGATGGTTTCTTCTATTTTGACCGCCATATTGGTGTAACTACAAAATATAGAAAGAGCCGTGGTTTCTTTATGTGTTATGATAAGCAGCATCTTTATGTATTCTGCCGTTATACACGTCTTTTTGATGTTTCAGTATATAAAAGACTTTTTGAAGAGTATAAGCGTTTTATTTCACGTACAAGAACAATTTCTGAACTTTCTGAAATTTCCGCTACAACAAAGGAATGGGAACAGCTTGCTATTACTCAGCAGTCCTTCCTCCCTCAGAAGATTCCTGATATCAACAAGCTTAAGATTGCAACTTACTATCGACCTTTGGTAAACGTATCTGGTGACTATTTCTCTATTCTTCCAATTGATTCATCAAAAACACTTTTGATGCTCGGAGACGTATCTGGTAAAGGTCTTCCAGCTGCCCTTATCATGGGTTTGGTAATGAACACAGTAAAAATTATTGAAGATAAAGAAGACTTGGTTGGTGTACTTCATGCAATCGATAAATCAATTAAAGGAATGCACCTTCAGGATAAATATACCGTATTGTTCCTTTCTGTAGTTGATACAGAAAAGATGAAAATACGTTATATAAATGCTTCCATGTCTGACCCATTGATTCTTTCGCCTTCTCCAGATGGTTACCGCATCAAGCCTCTTACTTCAAATGCCTCTCTTATCGGTATTCTTGATGTTGGTGATGTTACAGTTGCAGAAAAGCGCCTCTTCCGTGGAGATACTATTTTGATGGCAACTGACGGTGTTTCCGAAGTAATGGATGACAGTGGTGTAGAGCTTGGTGATACAGATATTTACAAGAAGACAATTATGGCTTCTGCGGCAAAAACTCCTCAACAGATGGTTGATGATATTGTAGACCTTATCTGGAAGTACAATGGTGATAAAAAGCTCCATGATGACGTTACAATGATGATTGCAAAGGTAGGTTACTGATATGGTATATGTTTACTTAAATATTGCGGTTGCCCTTTTCCTTGGGTTCTTTACACACCTTATAGATAAAAAGATAAAGACAGATAATTCAGGCTTTGGTTCTTTATCTATAGCAATGCTTTTGACAACTGTTGAAAGTATAATTTTTGTACTTATCATTGCCTTTAAGGATTTCTGGTTTGATGCTCTTACAACACAGGCAATGAAAATACTTTTCTCTATTGATGGTATTTTCTTTACAATGTTGAGCTTCAGTATGATAGAAGTTGCTTCAAGCAAAAAGAATAATCTTGTTCGACTTATAAAATATGCCCTCTATCTTTTTGCAATAGTAATAGTATATGCAGAATTCACAACAATTGATGTTTCTCTGGAAAACGGTGTAATCATCGGTTCTGAATTCCTCTTTTCAAATCCTGCAAGAAAGTTTTTCCCATGGACATGGGTTACCTTGTTTACTGCTCTTTATAGATATATTCTTCCTGTTGTTTGCTTCCTCTTCCTTACTATTATTCAGGAGGATAAGGCAACTCAGCTTCAGAAGTATCAGTCAGCCTTAATTGGTGAAGGCTTCCTTTTGATGTGGGCAATCAGCTTTTCAATTAAGTTTATTTCGTCAATTAACCCGGCCTTCTCTCTGCTCTTCCTTTATGCATATCTCTTCCTTTACGTTATAATTTACATGGCTCTTACTAAGACAACAGTTCCTTCCGGAAAGGCTATGTTTGTATCTTTTATCAAGACAATCCTTTCCTACCTGTTGCCAGCCGCTGGAGTAGGATTCCTTTGTACCTTCTTTCAGCCTCTTGATGGAGATTTCACAAAATTCTTCATTATTTCCTTCTGTATTTATGCAGCAATCGGAGTTCTTCTTGCTCTTAAAATAAGTGATTTGCTTTCAACTTCTACAAGACTTTACACAGCAGATTATGAAGCTGCTCTTGAAAAGGATTTGGCTAGTGTAGACTATAAGGGTGCAGAAATGGATGCCATCATTGCCCGAATGTTCGAAATCCTTAAAAAGAATGTAGAAAGCTCTTCTATGGGTGTTTATATTCTTTCTGGTACGAACGAACTTTCTACAGCCTATACTTCAAACAATGTAGATGTAAAGATTCAGCTTAATACAACAATGTTTGATACTCTGCTTAATATTGGAAAGAGTATTGTTGTTTATTCTGAAATTGAAAAGGAACATGATTTAGCTGTTATTAAAGATGATCTTGAAAACTTCTTCAAATATACAAAATCTGATTGTTTATTTATCTTGAATGAAGGTCATAACATTTTTGGTATTATTACACTTGGTCGAAAGGCCAGTGGTGACCACTACAAGGAATATGACCTTAACGTATTTGTTAAGCTTTATTCATACTTCTTCGTATTTGGATACTACATGCGTAATATTTCCAATAAGGATGTAATCGGTATCGTAAACCGAGAAATTCGCATGGCATCTCAGATTATTACTTCTATTCAGGAAAACCTTGATCATGTAAAGAATCCAAAAATCGACGTTGGATATCTGATGGTTCCTTCACACTCCATCGGAGGTGAATTCATTGATATGATTCGTCTTACCGCAACCCGTCACTTATTTGTAGTAGGTGACTTGTCTGGAAAGGGTATTGCGGCTTCTATGAACATGGTTATCTTAAAGTCCATTATTCGTGCTAACCTTTCGGAAGTTCATGATTTTAAGCAGCTGGTTGTAAAGTTGAACACCTTCGTTCGTGATTCTTTGCCTAAGGGAACAATTTTTGCCGGTCTTTTTGCCTTAATTGATTTTGAAACTGATACAATGTATTACATAAACTGTGGTATTCCAGCTTTGATGGTTTACACTCAGGTTTATAACAACGTAATCGAAATTCAGGGTAGTGGACACGTTCTTGGATTCGTAAAGGATATTTCTCCTTATATTTCTGTAAAAACTTCTAAATTGCAGCATGGTGACGTGATTCTTGCTTGTACAGACGGTCTTGTTCAGTCTCACTCCCTTCGTGGTGAACAGTTTGGTAAGGAACGTATTCAGCAGTCAATTCTGGATAACTCAACTTATCCAGCTCAGCGAATGGCTCAGTTTATCTTTGACGGACTTGTAAAGTTTATGTCAAAGGAAATGGAAGATGACGTTTCTATTCTTGTTTTGAAATATGAAGGAATTGTAGAGA
This sequence comes from Treponema sp., assembly GCA_024683675.1. GTDB lineage: Bacteria > Spirochaetota > Spirochaetia > Treponematales > Treponemataceae > Treponema_D. The sequence continues at coordinate 20,219 of JAIKYB010000060.1, read as the reverse complement.
AGGAAGAAGAAAGTCCTGAACAGGATGCCAACGCCCAGCCTTCTGAGCAGGCAGCAGAAGAAAATGCCGGTGAAGAAAAAGCTGCGGGTGAAGATAATCTTCTTGATGAAGCTCAGGCTGCCGCAATGATTGCCGCCGCCGCTGCCGAAGCAGAAGCTGCAGAGGCTGCTGCAGCCGAAATTGCAGATGAAACTTCTGGAATGGTAAATGAAGAGGCTCCTGCAGCTGAAGAAAACCCTGTAGAGGAGACTTCTGTTGAAGAGTCTGCCGTAGAAGAGCCTTCTGTGGAAGAGGCACCTGTAGAAGAGGCTGCCGCAGAAAAAGAGTCTGCTCCTGTATTTGATGACCCTGATTTACCAGAGGGCTTTGAAATGCCTGATTTAAGTGATCTTGATGCAATGATGAAGGAGGCTGGACTTTAATGGAGAACCTAAAAATTGTAGAAAAAGATGGTGCAAACTACCACCTGTATGAGTTGGAAGGAGCTTTGAACGCTTATACTCTGGGTGAATTTGAAACAACCCTTTATGATGCGGTTCAGAATAACAATATAGTTCTGGATATGTCCAAGCTTATTGAACTTGATCCTGCTGGAATGGGCTTCCTTATGGCGGCCTTTAATGATGCAAATGAAGCAGGGCACAAGCTCTTCTTTATGATGATGTCAAACGAGGCAGAAAAAGCCGTTTCAAGTACGGGCTTTAAGTCTCAGTTCAATCTTATAAACTCCGTAACGGAAGCTAACTAAAATAGACAGGGCTCTGCTGAAAGGCAGGGCCCTGCAAAATTTGTATAAAGTCCTGAAATTTGATAAAATCAATATATGGTAATTTCTTCTATAGATTTGAAAAACGGACACGTCGTTCAACTTAAGAACGGCAAAGAACTGGTTCTTCAGCGAGATGATGCTGATGCTCTTATTACACAGTTCGATATGTATGGCGAGGTTGCTGTTATTGATTTGGATGCAGCTCTCGGTAATGTTGACGCAAAGGGAAATACTGTAAATACCCCGCTTCTCAAATCTCTTCTCCATCATGGAAACGTACGAACCGGCGGTGGAATCCGCACTGTAAAACGTGCTAAAGAGCTTGTTGCTCTTGGTGCAGAAAAAGTTATCATTGGTTCAAGTGCATGGAAAAGTAATCCGGCTCCCGGGGAATCGGTTCTTAATGTAGAATTCTTAAATGAACTTATTGCTGCAATTGGTAAACAGAGAATAATTATTTCTGTAGATGCCATAAATGGTAAGATTGCAGTAAAGGGCTGGACCGAAACTGTTGATGTTCCTTTAATTGAAGGTGCCAAAGAGGCTGAAAAATACTGTTCAGAACTTCTTTTTACATGTGTAGAAAAAGAAGGCTGCATGCAGGGAACTAATATGGATTATGTAAAGGAGCTTAGAGCTGCAGTTTCCTGTCGTGTTGTTGCTGCCGGCGGTATTTCTTCTGTTGAAGAAATTGCTGAACTGGAAAAAATGCACTGTGATGTACAGCTTGGAATGGCTCTCTATACAAATAAGGTTTCATTAAAGGATGCCTTTGTTGCCTGTCTTGATTTTGAAAAATCTCCTCTTATTCCTGTAATTGCTCAGAGTATGAATGGAGAGGTTTTAATGCAGGGCTTTGCAAATGCTCAGGCGGTTGAAAAAACTTTTGATTGCGGAAAGCTTACCTTCTGGAGTCGCTCCCGCAATGAACTTTGGACAAAAGGAGAAACAAGCGGTAACTTCCTGCAGCTGGTTCGCATGAGAGCTGACTGTGACCGTGATTGTATTCTTGCAACTGTACTGCCAACAGGACCTTCCTGCCATACAGGAAGCTGGACTTGTTTTACAAGTGCTCCGGATGAAAAGTCAAGTATGGGACGTCTTTATAACATAATTGCAGACCGTTTTGCAAATCCTCGTCCTGGTAGTTATACAGCAACTCTGGACGCAAAAAGAGTACGTGAAAAGGTTGAAGAAGAAGCAGAAGAGCTTTGTGAAGCAGACGGAAAGGATGAGGTAATCTGGGAAGCTGCTGATTTGTTGTATTTTGTAAATGTACTTCTTTATAAAGAAGGTGTTACTTGGAAGGAAATTTATGACGAGCTTGATCGTCGTCACAAGGAATAGATAAATGATTCAGATTCAGAAATATAAGGATGTGGAGCCCGAATTTTTTGAAGGGCGTTCATTTGGAGATTCAAATGAAGTTGTAACTTCTGTTTTGGAAGAAGTTAAGAAACGTAAGGATGCCGCACTTCGTCTTTATGGACAGAAGTTTGATGTAGCTGTACCGGAAGCTTTTGAGATTCCAATGGAAGAATTAAAGGCTGCTGCTGAAAAACTTAAGATTGAAAAGCGTGATGTATACGATGCAATTGTTTACTCACATGATTTAGCCCTGCGTTTTGCCTCTATGCAGAGAAAATCTTTTACAGATTTTGAAGAAGAGCTTGAACCAGGCGTATTTACAGGTCAGAAAACTGTACCTGTTGATAGAGCAGGCTGTTATGTTCCTGCTGGACGTTTTCCTCTAGTTTCTACAGTAATTATGACAGTTACACCTGCAGTTGCCGCTGGTGTTCCGGAAGTAATTCTTTGTACACCTCCTAGGGTTCACCCGGATGACAAGCTTGAAGCTGGAAAAACAGGCTCTGGAATTCCCGGAAAGGCCTTTGTTGGTGGAAAAGCTTATGCTGATGAAGGAATTATGGCTGCCGCATATATTTGTGGTGTAAACCGGGTATTTGCTGTAGGTGGTTCTCAGGCAATTGGTGCAATGGCTTATGGAACAGAATCTATTCCTCAGGTGGATGTTATTGTTGGTCCTGGAAATAAGTTTGTTGCTTCTGCTAAAAAGGCTGTCTTTGGAACTGTTGGAATTGATATGGTTGCAGGTCCTACAGAGGTTATGGTAATTGCAGATCAGACTGCAAATCCAAAATGGGTTGCAGCAGACCTTTTAGCTCAGGCAGAACATGATGTTGTAGCTCAGCCAATTCTGATTACAGATAGCCAGGAATTTGCAGAAAAGGTTTCAAATCAGATTGAAGAGCAGTTGGAAACTCTTACAACAAAAACAGTTGCCCGCCAGAGTGTAGATAATTGTGGAAAGATAATTATAGTAGACAGTCTTGATCAGGCTGTTGAAATTGCAAATAAAAAAGCTCCAGAACATCTTGAGCTGGCAATGGAAGAAGGTGGCCTGCGTGATAAGATAGAAAAAGCTGTTCACAATTATGGTTCACTCTTTATTGGTCATTATTCAGCAGAAGTGTTCGGCGACTATGCAGCCGGACTTAATCATACACTGCCTACATCCGGCTCTGCCCGCTACACCGGTGGACTTAGCGTAAGAATGTTCCTTAAGACAGTGACAACGCTCCGCGTAAAAGAAAATGCTTCCGGTACAGTACGTAGTGCTGCTGCTGCCGGATATCTTGGTGATGCAGAAGGGCTTGCTGGACATGCTCGTGCTGCTAGGTTAAGGATTGAAAAATGATTTTAGACGTAGTTAAGCTTGGTGATGAAATCCTAAGAAAAAAAGCAGAAGCAGTTCCTGAAGTAAATGATGAAATCCGTAAGCTTGCGGAAGATATGTTTGAGACAATGATTGATGCTGATGGAGTTGGGCTTGCCTGTCCTCAGATTGGAAAGAGCCTGCGAATGTTCGTTTGTATGGCAGATGATGATGTTCGCCGTGTCTTTATCAATCCTCAGATTATCAAAACCTCTCAGGAAACTGGTGAATATGATGAAGGCTGTTTAAGTATTCCTCAGGTTTATGAAACAATTGTTCGCCCTGTTGCAATAACTGTACAGGCTTTAAATGAACATGGTAGACCATTTACCTTGGATGCAGACGGCCTTTTAGCTAGAATTATTCAGCATGAATATGATCACCTTGATGGAATTTTATATATTGATCGTGGTGACAAGGACTTTGCTGCAAAAACAGAAGAGCAGTTTAAAAAACGTGCAGAACGTGCAGCTCAGAAGGCAAAGGAAAAAGAATCCAAGGCTAGAAAAATTGCTGCTAAGATTGCCGCAAAAGAAGCTAAGAAAAATAAGAAATAAGAGTAGCTGATGTTAAAGATTCTGTATGCGGGAAGTCCGGAGCCTGCTTGTGATACATTAAAAATCCTCTTTGAAAAGCAGACTGAATGTGGCTTTGAAATTGCAGGGGTTCTTTCAAATCCACCTGCAGCCAAGGGGCGTCACAAGGATTTAATTCCAACACCCGTAGCAGCTTTTGCTTCAGAAAAGGGAATCCCTGTATTTACACCGGAGCATCTTGATTCGGCTTGTCGTCAGCAAGTTGAAGTTCTTGGAGCCCAGCTTTTAGTCAGCTTTGCTTATGGTCATATTTTTGGACCTAAATTTCTTGCTCTTTTTCCTCTTGGTGGAATGAATCTTCATCCTTCTTTACTTCCAAAATACAGAGGTTGTACTCCTGTTCCTGCTGCTATTCTAAACAGGGACAGTAAGACAGCGGTAACAGTTCAGACTCTTGCTCTGGGCATGGACGAGGGTGACATACTGGCTCAAGAAGTAGTAGAATTAAAGGGAGATGAAACTTCGCAGTCTCTTTTAGCTTACAGTGCAAAAAGTGGGGCAGCTCTTATTTGTGGGCTTTTAAAAAAGCTTTCGGCAGGAGAAAAATTGCAGGCCACTGCTCAAGAAGGCGAAGCTTCTTACACTGGTATAATCAAAAAAGAAGATGGAAAAATCAATTGGGAAGAAGCTGGAGAAGTAATAGAAGCAAAAATCAGGGCTTATTATCCTGAGCCAGGCTGCTGGTGCCTCGAAAATACTCTTCCCCTTAGAATATTAAGTGCATCCTTTATTCCTGAAAGTGATGCCAGTGCCAACTCTTATAGAGAAGAAGCAAATGGAAAGGTACTTGCTTTTGTAAAGGCAGAAGGAATATACATCAAGGTTTCCGGAGGAATCTTGTGTGTAAAAAGCCTGCAGAGACAGGGTAAAAAAGAAATGACTTATAAAGATTTTATGAATGGTGCCCGTGATTTTATCGGAAGGCAGCTGGACTAAATCTAAATTGAGGAATATATGGAAAACGAAACAAAAGAAAATGAAAAGAAAAAGTTTAAGCTTTCATCAATTGGGGTAAGCTTTTCAAAGTTTTACGAAAAATTACAGTCTAGTATTCCAGCTCTTATCATTACTACAATAAGTGCCTTTATTTTGATGCTTTTTGTTGCTCTTGCAGTTTTCTTTATGAATGTAAAGGGGCCTGAAAAGGTTCTCGTACCTAATGTAATTGGAAAATCTCTGGAAGATGCACTTTTGGAAATGCAGGTAAAGGAGCTTTATCCAAAAATCAATTTGCGTTATTCAGAAAATCCTGGTGATGAAGGAACAATCCTTGAACAGTCTCCAAAGGCTGGAGCAATTGTAAAGGGCTATAGCAGAGTTTCTATTGTTGTAAGCCGTGGTGTAATTGTTGATAACGTAGGTGATTACATTGGACAAAATGTTGACGAGCTCGAATTAAAGCTTCAGGCCTTGTTTGCTGGCCAGAGACCTCTTATTACGCTTGCAACTCCAGAATATAAACCAGACCAGTCTGATGCAGGTACAATTCTTGAACAGGATCCTCCTGCCGGAACTCATATTACAGAGCCTGTAACAGTTCAGCTGCTTGTAAGCCGCGGGCCTAATTATGAAAACACAAAGGTTCCTGATCTTACAGGTCAGTCTATCAACGATTTACTGCAGACAATTTCCCGCAGCAAGATTGTATTTGATATTTCAGGTCACCAGGCCCAAGAGGGCGAAGAAGCTGGAACTGTAGTTTCTCAGGAAATGTTTAATACAGAATATGTAAGAAATTACACAAGAATGACTGTTGAAATTGCTCTCCCAGAAGATAATGATGAAAATGCTAATGGAATCTTTAGTGCGCAGCTTGCTGATTATCCTTATCCGGTTCCAATGAAGCTTGATGCTAAGCCTGCTGAAGGTGATACCTATACTTTGGTAACCTTCTCTCATCCGGGTGGAAAGGTTACAATTCCTTATTCGGTTCCACACGGCACAACCCTTATTCTTAAGGTATCTGATAAAGCGGTGGCAAGAAATACTGTAAACTAAAATAGAGGAAATAAAATGACTCATCCATTAATCTGTATGTGTTTGACCGGGAAAACCCTGGAAGAAGATCTTCAGCTTGTTAAGAAGTATGAAAAACAAATTGATATTGTTGAACTGAGGGTTGACCATCTTACAGAGGATGAGCAGCTTTATGCAAAGCGTTTCCCTTCTATGATTTATAAGCCATGTATTCTTACAATACGAAGAACTGTTGATGGTGGACTTTTTTCCGGGAGTGAATTTTCCCGAACAAACCTTTTTGGAAGGGCTCTTGCTTTTGCTGATCCAGATAAATCAAAGAACTTTGCATTTGTAGATTTTGAAGAAGATTATCATATTCCAAGTATGCATGATGCTGCTATGGCCTTTGGTGTAAAAATCATAAGAAGCTTTCACAGCATGAATGCTCCGGTTACAAATATCAGAAAAAGATGTGATGAAATCAGAAAGACAGGCTATGAGATTCCAAAAATTGCTTTTATGCCTGATTCTCTGGCAGATGTTGAAAGACTTTTCCGGGAAACAAAAGACTTTACTCAATATGATCATATTATCTGTGCAATGGGGGCAGAAGGACTTCCTTCCAGAATCCTTGCCGGTTATACAAATTCCTTCCTGACTTATGTTTCACCAGAAGAAATGCTAGGTAAAATGAATGGAATTGGCCACATAGATCCTGTTACTATAAACGAACTCTATAATTTTAAATCAATTTCAGAGAAAACTGCCCTTTATGGCATTACCGGCTGGCCTTTACCTAAGACTTCCAGTCCTTTAATTCATAACGGCGGTTACAAAAAACTTGGTCTGGATGCAGTTTATCTTCCTGCCAGAGCGACTTTAATTTCTGATGCTATAAACTTTGCTGATACAATTGGCATGAAGGGAATGTCTGTAACAATTCCTCATAAGGAATCTGTTATGTATTATCTTGGGGAACAGTCACCGGAAGTAATTCAGATTGGAGCCTGCAATACTATCGTAAAGAAGAATAATAAGTGGATTGGTTATAATACTGATGCCAGTGGTTTTAGAAGAGCTTTAGAGGAGTTCCTTGACGGCACAAAGCTTAAATTTAAGAAGGTAGCTGTAATTGGAGCTGGCGGAGCGGCAAAGGCTATCGTTTATGCTCTGAAACAGATGGGGGCCAGAGTTTGTATTTTTAATCGAACTATTGAAAATGCCCAGCAGCTTGCCGAAAAATATGGCTTTAATTACTGTCAGCTTGATTCTCGTTGTGCCGCAAAGCTGGACGAGTATTCAACTCTGATTATTCAGACAACTTCTGTTGGAATGAACAGCGAAGCTCCTTCAACAAAGGAAAATGATCCGCTTTATTTCTATGATTTCCGCGGAAATGAAATGCTTTTTGATATTATTTACACTCCGGTTGTGACCCCTGTTATGAAGCGTGCCGCTGCAGCCGGTTGTAAAACCTGCAATGGATATAAAATGCTTGAATATCAGGCCTATGAACAGTTCAAACTGTTTACCGGCAAGGATATGGAATAAAATAAGGCCGCAAAGGCTAAGCCAATTTTGTTGACTAATAGAGGAGTTAAAAATGGGACTTTCACAAGCTGAACAGAAAACACTTGTTGCAAATACTGCAATTGATACTCTTATTGAAAAGGGGTTGATTTTTTCTGGAATGAAAATTGGTCTTGGAACAGGGTCTACTGCTATGCCTGCTGTAAAAAGACTTGCAGAACACCTTCAGAATGGAGACCTTAAAGATATTAAGGCCGTTGTTACTTCTTTTCAAACACAGAATGCATGTCAGGATTACGGAATTCCAGTTTATTCTTTGAATGACAGAATTATAGCAGGCTCTCTTGATCTTGCAATAGATGGTGCTGATGAGGTTGAACCTGCCTGTAACTGTATAAAGGGTGGCGGAGCCGCTCATGTTCGTGAAAAGCTAGTTGAATACAATTCAAAGATTTTTGTTGTAATTGCAGATTCTTCTAAGGCTGTAGAAAGTATAGGAACAAAATTTCCTGTTCCTGTAGAAATTATTAGTGAAGCCCGCATTCCTGTAACAAATGCCCTTAATGCACTTGGCGCAAGCTGCCAGCTGAGAGAGGGGGTAAGAAAATGTGGTCCTGTTATTACAGATAACGGAAACCAGATTTTGGATTGCACCTGGAAAGAGCCAATCAACGTTGCAGAAATGGAAGATAAAATCAACGGAATAGTTGGTGTTGTCGAAAACGGACTCTTCTCAAAAAATAAGCCTATTGTATTTATTTCAAAAGAAGACGGTTCCGTAGAAATTAGAAATCTAAAATAATGTTTCCACCCTTTCCCCATGAACTAGCCCTGCATTATCTGCGACTTTTGCAGACTTCTTTAGATAAAGAAGAATCTTCTCTGCTTCAGCTTTCACAAGAAAGCGAAAGTCGCAAAAATCAGGGAATAATGCTTGGCTGTCTTGTCTGTCTGCAAAGGGAAAGTGGGGACAGAAAAATCTTATATGCTGTAAGTGGCATTGCAAAAGAGCTTAAGCTTGCACTTCCAGGAATAGTGGTGACGGCAATAGCTCCTGCAGAAAAAATTACTAAAGCCCTTGCAGAAAATGATGCAGAAATCCACAGATTAACAGAAGAAATCAATAAACTTGAAAAGGGAGAAGCCTGTAAAAGCTTGCAGGAGCAAAGGAGAAGGCTTACAGATCAATCCCTTCAGCGAGTTTTTGATTTATATAATTTTACCCGCTTTGACGGTAAAAAGATCTCCTTAAATGAAATTATTCTAAAGCATGGAAAGAAGCTGCCACCAACAGGAACCGGAGACTGCTGTGCTCCTAAATTATTAAGCTATGCTTTTTCGCATGATTTAACTCCTGTAAGTATGGCGGAAATATTTTATGGCCAGAGCTCCGGGAAAAAGCTTAACGGGCACTTTTATCCCCCTTGTGAAGAACGTTGTTCTTATATTTTACCTGATATACTTGGACTTGAAATACTTTACCGGGATAAGGATATAGTTGTAGTAAATAAAAGCCCAGACCTTCTTTCAGTAGCGGGGCGGGGCGAAGATAAGCAGGATTGTCTTGAAGCCAGACTTCGAAACCTCTTTCCTCTTGAAGTGGGGGAAGCTTCCTGCCAGCTTGTGCAGCCAGCGGTTCACAGACTGGATATGGAAACCTCGGGACTCTTGCTTCTGGCTATGAATAAAAAGGCTCATGCAGAAATGAACAGGCAGTTTGCAGAAGGGCAGGTTCAGAAAAAGTATGTGGCTCTGCTGGATGGTATTCTCAGGGGAAAGCCTGAAGGAATTACACAATTGCGTTTTCGGCTGGATGTAGATAATCGGCCTTATCAGATTTATGATGAAGAAAATGGCAAGCTTGCTGTAACTGAATGGCATAAGCTTGCTGTGGAAAAGTATGTAAATCCTTTTACAGGAGAAGAAAAGAAGGTTACCAGAATAGAATTCTTTCCAAAAACAGGAAGAACTCATCAGTTAAGACTTACGGCTTCTGATTCTCATGGACTTGGACTTGCAATACTTGGCGACAGCCTGTATGGAAAAAGGGGAGAAGGCGAAAGATTGATGCTGCATGCTGCTGAGATTATCTTCCTACACCCTCGCAGTCATAGAAAAATGATTTTTACATCTCCCCCAGACTTTTAGAAATTAATTTTTTGACGTTTCATAAATATGTACAAAGTTGAACTGGATACTCCTAATTGACGGCTTATAAAGGTTTTTGTGCAGCCTTCATTAAGCATCAATTGAATCTGCTTTTCATATCCAGTCAGCTTATACCTTGTGTTTTTGCTTCCTGCCGGGCGACCTAATTTTACACCTTCAGCTTTTTTCCTTTTTAGCGCTTCCAGTGTTCTTTGGGAAATTAAGGTTCTTTCGATTTCTGCGGAAATGCTAAAGGCAAAAGCCAATACCTTTCCGGTTAAATCTTCTCCGAGCTTATAGCCCTCCTTAACGGTGTAAACTATTACTCCCCGTTCCATCAAAGAATTAAGGATCGACATGATCATGAACATATTTCTCCCTAATCTGGAAAGTTCTGAGCAGATTATTATGTCTCCTTCATGTGTCTGCTCCAGAAGCTTTCCCAGCTTTCTTTTTCCTGGGGAAATAGTTCCGCTGATGGTCTCTTCAATCCATTCGGAAACCTTCAGTTTTGACTTCCTTACGAATCTGTTGATTTCATACCTCTGATTTTCAACAGTCTGTTTGTCTGTACTCACTCTTATGTATCCGTAAATCATAGCAACCTCCAATAAGTGAATAATCGGATTGTATCCCAAAAAAAAGGACTGCCACTAAAAGGAGGAAAAAGTGGCAGTCCGATGACAAAAAAGGAGGTATGTTGTTTACAAGGTTATTATTCTCTCTTGCTTACACTAAAATAACTATCTAAGAAGTATATAGTTACAAAAAAAAGAAAAAAAAATTAATTATTTTTTCGTATTTATAAAGATTTGCTTTTTATGTACAATAGAAGAATGACCTATTTTTTTGAAACCTATGGATGTGAAATGAATATTGCAGAATCTGCATCTGTAGAACAACTTCTTATTGCTCGAGGCTGGACCAAGGCTGAATCAGCTCAAATTGCTGACCTGGCAATTATAAATACCTGCTCTGTCCGTGAAACTGCAGAAAACAGAATTATGGGCAGATTGGGCTGGTATAATGGATTAAAGGCTGTCCGCGAATGTAAAGTTGGTGCTAAAACAAAAATGCTGGATGAGGCCCTTGAGTATGTAAAGGACGGCCCTAAGCCAATGACTTTAGTTGTTATGGGCTGTATGGCTGAACGTCTTTTGAAGGAGTTTAAAAAGGATTTTCCTTTTGTTGATTATGTAGTTGGAACTTATGCTAAGCATCATTTTGGAGAAATAATTGATGCAATAGAAGAGGGTAGACCTGCCTTTCAGCCTGATGATAGTGAACAGTATAAATTTGCCAGTGTTTCCGCAGAGCCAGGCGCTTTTTCTACCTTCCTGCCAATTATGCACGGTTGTAATAATTTTTGTACTTATTGTATTGTTCCTTATGTTCGCGGTCGAGAGCTAAGTCGTCCTGTAGATGAAATCCTTAAGGAGTTAGATATTCTTGCTAAATATGGAGTAAAGGAAGTTACCCTGATTGGTCAGAATGTAAACTCCTATCAGGGAGTAATGTCTAATGGGGTTTGCGGTCCGGCAGATGGAACTATAGTAAATTTTGCGGGCTTATTAGAAAGAGTCGCAGCTCATTTGAAGGAAACTTCTTCTCCTATAAAATGGGTCCGCTTTATGTCTTCTCATCCAAAGGATTTAACTGATGATGTGATTGATGTAATTGCAAGAGAACCCCTTATTTGCAGACACATTCATCTGCCTGTTCAGCATGGTTCTTCTGCAGTTTTAAAGAAAATGAATCGCGGTTATACTCGTGAGCATTATCTGGAACTTATTAAAAAAATTAAGGCAAAGATACCTGATGTATCTCTTACAACTGATATTATGATGGGCTTCCCTACAGAAACTGAAGAGGATGTAGAATTAACCCTTGATTTAATGCGTCAGGTAAAATATGAATCTGCAATGATGTATTATTATAATCCTCGTTCTGGAACTCCTGCCGCTAAAATGGAACAGCTTCCTGTTGAAGTTAGAAAGGAAAGACTTCAGAGAGTTATTGATTTACAGCTGGAACATACTCAGGAAGAGATGCGTCGTCGTGTTGGAAAGGTTGTCAAAGTTTTAGTTGAAGGTGTAAGCCGGGATAATAAGGATGAGCTTTTGGGGCAGATAGAGCAGCATGAAAAAATTGCTTTTAAGGCTGATAGGAAGTTGATTGGAAGCTTTGTGAATGTTAAAATTGAAGAGTTATCAGGTAATACTTACCGAGGAGTTTTAGTTTAATATGATTTTTACTCTGATTTTGTTTCTTGCTTTTGTTGTTTTTCTTGCCTTCTTTGTAGGCTTAAATATTGGTAATGTTTGCACCTTCTGGTTCTTTAAAACCTATACTGATGTTCCTGCAGCAGTTCTTGTATTGATTGCTTTTGGAGCCGGAATTATTGTAGCAATTCTTTTTATGCTGATTTCAAAACTCAGGGGACCTTCTCCTGCAGAAATTGAAAAGAAAGAAGAATTAAGAAAGAAAAGAGAGGCTGCCAAACTCAAGGCTGAAGCAAAGGCTCAGAAGCTGATTGAAAAACAGCGCAAAAATGAAGAAAAGGCAAAAAAGAATTCAAAAGAAAAGGAAGAAGCCTTTTCTGAACCTGTGGAAGTTCCTACAGTCAAAGAAGAATCTGCCGATAAATAAAGAGTAATGAACTCTAGAAAAATTTTCAGTGCACTTGCACTTTGTCTTTTATCATGGTCAATTTCTGCTGCAGAACTTACAGCACGTTTTATTTCTACAGAAGCCGCAAAAAAGGAGTCTGTAGAAGAATCTGTAGATTATATTAAAAATCAGATTCCAAAGCTAAGCTCTCCTTCAGAAAAACGTTCCGCTTATATTTTCCTTGCAGGACTTCAAGAGCAGCTTTCTTATTATGAGGATGCTCAAAAGTCTTATGCCCAGGCTGCCGGTATTGCGGCTCCTGATGCTGAAGGAATGCCTAAAAAAAATAATGAACAGATTGTTTTAGACGCCGTTCGCTGTGCCCTGAGTAGTGGAGATTATATAACTGCTGATAATTATCTTAATTCTGCAGTTCGTAATTCAAAGAGCGAAAAGGTTCAGGCTTATATTAAGCTTTATACTCAGTGGAGTGCACTTTGCAGAGCTGAAAAGGTAGAAGATTTGCAGGAGCCCCTGGTTATGCTTGGAGCATATCTGAAGGTTGAATCAATGCAGAGCTTGAAGCCTGTAATCTTGCTTACACTCTGGTATATAACCGGAGATAAAAACTATTCTAAGGAAATATGCTCTAAATATCCTTCTTCTATGGAAGCGGCTATTGTAAAGGGCGATATTCAGCTTTTGCCAACTCCTTTCTGGTTCTTTGTTCCAAAAAGCGGAGAAGCTGAAGCTGGTAGTGGAACCTTTGCAGAAGAGTCTTCTGATAAAGCCCCTGCAAGTGAGACAAAGGCCTCTGAGGATGATACAAAATTCTCTAAGTGGCAGTTAGGGCTCTTTAGAACTGAAAGTAATGCAAAGCTTCTTGCTGAAGAAGCAAAGGGAAAGGGGTTCCCCGCCTATATAACGACAGAAAAGAGGGCAAGTGGCACCACTTATTATATAGTTCTTGTAAATGAAAATGCCGCTGGTAATATGGCAGATCAGCTTAGAAATGCAGGCTATGACTGCTATGCAGTTGAATAATCAGGAAATACTTTCTACAGACCAGGCCTGAATATAAGAATATGAGATACCGTCTTCTTCAGTTGTTGTGTAAGTTCCGGTAATTACAATTTCAGAAAACATTTCTGGATAATCATCCGGATAGATATGGTCGCCAAGCCAGATAAACTCTAGCCCCTGCTGGCAGCAGGCAGTGGCATCCTGAACAATAACTGCATAGTAGCGGTCGCCAGTCACTTCATTTGTAAATACATTAAACATGCCGGCTACCTTAATTACCTTATTTTCGTAGTCTTCAGGGGCAATCATCATGTCAAAAACCGTAGAATAAATCATGGTAGTTGACATTTTTGTCAGGTCAAAATCAATCTTTTTATCCTTTATCTCTGCTGAAGCAGATTTTTCTTTTAAGCTTTCTGCACGTGGAATTGTAACGTTTTCAGCATCCTGAATGTACTGTCCGCTGTCTACTACATAAAAGGAATTATCATCGGAATTATTTATAGCCTCAGGACTTTTTTTGGAGCAGGATAAAATTAAGAAAGACAAGGAAAAGAAAAACAGTAAAAAAGTCTTTTTCATATAGAGGCTACCTTCTAAAGAATTCTGTAATTGAACAGAGCAGGAATACGGCAAGGTCGATTGCAACAATTGTACTTCCTACAGGAGTTCCGGCAAGAATTGAAATAAGGATTCCTGCTGATGAGCAGAAAATTGAAATAACTGCAGAACAGAGGGTAACACTTCTAAAACTCTTGAAAATCCTCATTGCAGAAAGGGCTGGGAAAATCACAAGGGCAGAAATTAAAAGGGACCCAACCAGATTCATGGCAAGAACAATAATTACTGCAATAATTACTGCAATTACCAGATTATAAACAGAAGCGTGAGTTCCAATTGCCTGGGCAAAGTTTTCATCAAAGGTAACTGCAAAAATCTTGTTGTAAAAGAGGATAAAGGCAATTGTTACCATAAGAGAAAGAATTGTACAAAGCCAAACCTCTCCTTTTGTAAGAGTAAGAATAGAGGTTGAGCCAAAAAGAGTAGTACAAACATCTCCTGTCAGATTGGAAGAGGCAGAAAAAATATTCATCACAAGATAACCTATTGCAAGTGAAGCAACAGAAATCATTGCTACGGCAGCGTCTCCCTGAATCTTGGTGTTTTTTCCTGTTCTAAGAAGTAAAATAGCTGCAATGATTGTAACTGGAAGAACCAGATACATATTGTTTGTCATATTCATAACTGTTGCAAGGCTGATTGCACCAAATGCAACGTGAGAAAGGCCGTCTCCTATAAAAGAGAAGCGTTTTAGTACAAGTGTTACCCCTAAAAGTGAAGAGCATAAAGAAATTAAAACTCCAACAATAAAGGCATAACGTACAAATGGAAAACTAAAGTACTGTGCCAGGGTTTCGAACATAATCCTTTGCCTCCCCGTAAAAAATCTTCTGTCCTATATGCAAAATGTGACTCGCATATTGAAGGGCTGTATCTATATCATGAGAAATCATAATGATTGTAATTCCGTCGTTATTTAGCTTTTTTATCAATTCATACATTTCTTCTGTTGCCTCAGGATCAAGACCTGTAACAGGTTCATCCAAAAGCAGCATTTTTTGTGTGGCACATAAGGCTCGGGCTAGAAGAACTCTCTGCTGCTGACCGCCCGAAAGCTCTCTGTAACAGCGTTTTGCCAGAGGAAGTATTCCAAGCTTTTCCATGTTGTCATAAGCCAGCTGTTTTTCTGCTTTAATATAAAAGGGGCGGCGACCACAACGGGACTGACAGCCGGAAAGGACAATTTCACGCACGCTGGCTGGGAAATCCCTTTGAACGTCTGTCTGCTGGGGAAGATAGCCTATTTCATCATTTAAAAGTCCATCTCCTGTTTTTATAGTTCCCGAAAGAGGTTTTAAGAGATGGAGAATAGTCTTCATTAATGTAGATTTTCCTGAGCCGTTTTCTCCCACAATGCAAAGATAATCTCCTGCATTTACAGAAAAAGAAAGATTTTCTACTACAACCTTGGAATTGTAGCCCAAGGTCAAATTTTCACAGATAAGCTGTGCCATTATTAACTCCTGAGGCTATTCTAGAGCCTTTTTTATAGTACCAAGATTTTCTCTCATTGTTCCGATATAGGTTTTTCCGTTAAAAGCTTCGTGAAGTGCTGTTGATTGAAGTGAATCCAATACAAGAGTGTCACATTTTGGCTTTTTGGCATTTGCAATAACAGTTCTTGCAATTTTTTTGTCACTGTTTTCCAGAACTAAAACTGCATTTACTCCTGATTCATTTAAGTTTTTAGAAAGACGGGCTACAGTTTCAAAGCTGGCTTCTGTTTCTGCTGAACAGCCATCGAAAGCAGCACTGTAATTTAAGCCATAATCTTCTGTAAGATATCTGAAAGGGAATCTGTCACAGAAGATTAAGGTATTATGAGGAGTGCTTGTAATAACTGATTTAAAGCTGGCATCAAGCAGGTCAAGTTCTTCTATATATTCATCAGTATTTTTTTTGTAGTTTTCTGCCAGTTCAGGGACTTTTTCGCATAAAGCTTGGGAAATAGCTTCTACACAGATTTTTGCTTTTCGTAAAGAAAGCCATATATGCTCATCATATTCATTTTCGTCCTCTTCTTCAGAAAGCAGACTGTCTTTTTCTTTTATAATTTCCATCAGATTGAGGATTTTCATATTTGGATTTGTAGAATTTTTTAGAGCTTCTTTGACCCAGGCATCACTTTCCCCGCCAATATAGATAAAAATATCAGCTGAAGAAATCTGGATGATATCGCTGGTTGAAGGCTGATAGTTGTGCATATCCAGCCCATTTTTTGCCACAAGACTGTTTGTTGTCTTTGAATCATCCATTCCGATAATCGCAGAAGTCCAGTCGTAAGGCGGGAAAACAGTATTTACAATTTTGATTCGGTCTTCAAGAATAGCTTTTTTAGGTGTACAGGAGCTAAAAAGTGCAAGTGCTATTAATGCCGCCGGGATTATTATTTTACGAATTTTCATATTATCCGCCAATTTGAGAGTCAGTATCAAATTACTATACCAGAAAGCCACCCTTTATGCAAACTGGGGGCTGTTAGGTATAGTATATGTTATGAACCTAAACTAAAGAGAATGAATTCCGTTGCGCAAATGGTTCGGTTGCACAGTAAGGAGTGCACCGCCCATTTGCTCCACTCGCGTCATTCTCTTTAGGCAGTGCATCCAATAAATATAATCTATACCAGCCCCCAGTTTGCATAAAAGCCTAACAAAACATGTATGCATGCGCCTAAAAGACTATAAGGCCCTTCCCCAGCACAGTTTGCTTCGCAAACTGTGGGCGGCTGTCGCGCAAACTTCGGAGCAGTAGAAGGAACCTCTACAATCCTGCACAGTTTGCTTCGCAAACTGTGGGGCGAGTTCACGCACACCCCTGTGCAGTAGGCACCACATGTGCCTGCACAGTTTGCTTCGCAAACTGTGGGGCGAGGTAATGTCCCCTCTGTAGCAGTTATGTCCACAACCACCTCGCCCATTACCAGTGCCCCGAAGCCCCGCCTCCGCCAAAGTGGCCCCCACCTCCAGAGAAGCCTCCGAAGCCGCTTCCTCCAAAGCCAGAGGAGTGGTGTGAGGAGCCGGAAGAAAAGCCCCTGTAGCCGCCGTAGCGGTGACCGCCAGTCAGGTTTGAAAGAAGAATCCATTTCCAGATTCCGCCCTTCGAGCTGATAAGTGCAATAAAGAAAAGGAAGGCGATAAACATAAATATCATACCAGCAATATCTTCACTTTCTTCATCAGCATTTTGAACACTTCGGGAAACAAGCTCTGCGTTATCAGTCGCAATGCCTCCCATGTTCTGGACCCCAAGCAGAATTCCTTCAGAATAATCTCCATCCTTAAACTGAGGGATAATTACATTTCGGATAATAAGTCCACATTTAGCATCTGTAAGTTTATCTTCCAGACCATAGCCAACTTCAATGCGTAGACTGTGTTCCTGATAGGCAACCACAAGCAGGGCTCCCTTGTCAGTTTTTGCATCACCAAGCTTCCATTTTTCAGCGACCTTCATACTGTAAGAGGCAATATCATCACCCTCAATTGAAGGGACTGTAAGGACAGCAATCTGTACGCCCTGCTGCTCGTCTAAGTCCTTTAAATATGCCGTAAGTTTTTCTTCTGTTCCATTGCTGATTATATTTGCATAATCATTTACGCGACCTTTAAGTTCAGGAACCTTCGCAGCAAAAGTAAGCCCGCAGCTTACCAAAAGAATAGAAAGGGAGCAAAGAACTTTCTTTAGATTTTGTCTTCTACTTAAAACCATTCTTCGCCCTCCACAATTACAAGCCCATCTGCAAGCTCATTAGGATTTTCTTCATGCGGAGGGAAATTTTCGGCAAGAAGCTCTCCACATTTTTCTATTGCACAGGTGAAGGCAAGCTTTACATCTCCCTTGCGGATATTTTCTGCAAGCTCATCAGCAATCAGGTTCCACATATCCTGTGAAATCTTCTTGGAAATTCCTGAATCAGCTACAATTCTAACCTGATGTTCCATGTAGGAAACAAAAAGTAAAATACCTGAATGCTCCAGAGTGTCATAAACTCCGGATTCCGTAAAATATCTGAAGGCTCTGTGAGTTACACAGCTTCTTTTTACAGAGGCAGGGATAATCAGTCTGTCCAAGGCAGGAATATTACACAGGTAAAAGATAATTATTTCCATAGCCAGATAGGTTATTATATAGAAAACCGGTAAAATCCAGCCGGGAGTATTCTGCCAGTATAGAAGACTGTACATATTCAAAATCTTATCTGAAAAAGGAATCAGAATAATTAAAACCAAAGCTGCAATTATATTAGCAATCAGGAGCTCCCAGAAAGAATAGTGAGCACTTTCCGGGGCTATGGCACAAGCAATTTCTCCTGTGCTTTTTGCTTCGGCTCCTGCTACAGCTTTCTTTATTTCATCAAAATCCTCTTTTGATAACTTAAGCTTTTTGATAAGGGCTTTTTCTTTCATTTCAGCTCCTTAGAATTCAACCTTAGGCGCACTTTGAGCTTCTGCACTTGCTGCAAAATACTGCTTCTTTTCAAAGCCACTCATATTTGCAATCAGATTTGTAGGGAAGCTTCTGATTTTTGTATTATATTCCTTAGCCGCTGTATTATAGCGCTGGCGGGCAACTGTAATACGGTTTTCAGTGCCTTCCAGCTGATCCTGAAGAGCAAGGAAGTTTTCATCAGCCTTAAGCTCAGGATACTGTTCTGTTACCATAAGTAAACGCTGAAGGCTTGCACCAAGATTATCCTGAACCTCTTGATAGCGGGCAAAGGCTTCTGGATCGGAAAGCACTTCATCACTGATATTTATCTGACCGCCTGCCTTAGAACGTGCCTCAGAAACCTGAGTGAAAACCTCGCTTTCATGGCTGGCATAACCCTTTACAGTTGCAACAAGATTTGGAATTAAATCTAATCGTCTCTGGTACTGATTCTGAACTTCAGCCCAGGCTGCATTTACATCTTCATCTTGGGCAACCAGGCCGTTATAGGTGTTCTTGTAGCAGGAGAAAATTCCTCCAACACAAACAAGCACAATAATCAAGGCAAAAAGCCATTTTGGAAATTTCTTCATTATAATCCTCTCTATAAAGTTTATATTTAAAATGTATAAACGAAAATGCGGGAAGTCAATAATAATTTTTCTTTCTTATAGACAGCCAATTCCCATAAAAACTGCTTGCCCGTAACGTTATTTCATAATAAAATAATAGAAATAAATTTTGTAAGAGGTTATCGAATGAATAATTTTGTATTTTTAGGACCACCAGGAGCTGGAAAGGGCTCTCTTGCAGTAAAAGTTGCTGCTGACTATCAGATTCCACATATTTCAACTGGAGATATTTTCCGTGCCAACATTAAGGCTCAGACTCCACTTGGAGTAAAGGTTAAGGCCATTATCGATTCTGGTTCTCTTGTAAGTGATGAATTAACTTTTGAACTTGTAAAGGACCGTCTTGCTCAGGATGACTGCAAAAACGGATATATTCTTGACGGATTCCCACGCACAATCCCACAGGCTGAAATGCTTGATGGCCTTGTTGCAGATTTGAAGGTTGTAAACTTCCAAATTGCAGATGAAATTGTAATTGGCCGTCTTTCTACACGCCGTGTTTGTAAGGCATGTGGTGCAAACTACAATATCAAAACTCTTCCACCAAAGGTAGAAGGTGTATGCGACAAGTGTGGTGGCGAGCTCTATCAGCGTGATGATGACAAGCAGGAATCAATCCTTCACCGTATGGACGTTTACCGCGAGCAGACAGAACCTCTCATCAACTACTACAAGAACAAGGGCAAGATTACAGACCTTGACGCTTCTATTGAAACAGACATCCTTCTTGGTGAATTCAAGAAGATTTTCTAATTTTTAAGAAGATTCTATGGAGGCTTGCCAAAAAGAGCTTTAGGCAAGTTTCTATTTAGTCTCATTAAAAAATGACCTGTGGGACGCAGACGAAAATTAAGGGGGGCCCCCAGAGGGGGGATTCCTTGATTTTTGTCGTTGCTGGGACCCGCAGGTCATTTTTTTGAATATGCAAACAGTCGATAAATATTACCATTCTCTTTTTGGCAGTAAAACTTATAAAATCTCTCTTGATGCAGGATGCACCTGTCCCACCCGCGACGGAAGTATAGGTTACGGCGGTTGTATTTTCTGCGGAGAAAAGGGGAGTGGAGATTTTGCGGCTTCCCGCCTTTTGTCAATTCCAGAACAGGTGGCCTCTGCTAAAAAGCTTGTAGATTCAAAGTTTTCTCGAAAAACAGCCCGTGGAG
>JAIKYB010000050.1 GCA_024683675.1 Treponema sp. | reverse complement strand
ATGTCACATTTTTATAAGGAATTACTATGAACGCGAAAATTAAAGATTTATTATCAAAGCTCACACTGGAAGAGAAGGCAGGTCTCTGTTCAGGAAAAGACTGGTGGCGTACAAAGCCCGTAGAAAGACTTGGAATCCCATCTGTTATGGTAAGTGATGGCCCTGCAGGTCTTCGCACCCAGGCAGTAAACGGTAAGGATGAAAACGACTCAATCACTGCAGTTTGTTTTCCTTCCGGTTGTGCAACCGCTGCTTCCTTTGACCGTCAGCTTTTGGAGCATGAAGGTCAGCTTCTTGGAAACGAAGCAAATGCAATGGATGTTTCTGTTCTTCTAGGTCCTGCTATTAATATTAAACGTTCTCCTTTATGTGGCCGTAACTTTGAATATCTTTCAGAAGATCCTTACCTTGCAGGTGAACTTGCTTCTGCCTATGTAAAGGGCGTTCAGAGTCAGAATGTCGGAGTTTCCGTAAAGCATTTTGCTGCAAACAATCAGGAATTTCGCCGTTTTTCAGTTTCAGAAAAAATAGACGAAAGAAGTCTCCGTGAAATCTATCTTCCAGCCTTTGAAACTGTCGTAAAGACTGCAAAGCCTAAAAATATTATGTGCTCTTACAATGCCATAAATGGAACTCTTTCCAGTGAAAATGAATGGCTTTTGAATGACGTTCTTCGCAAGGAGTGGGGCTTTGACGGTTTTGTTGTTTCAGACTGGGGTGCTGTAAATGACCGCGTAAAAGGAATTAAGGCCGGACTTAATCTTGAAATGCCTTATTCAGGTGGAATTACAGATTCTTATATTGTTCAGGCTGTAAAGGATGGTAACCTTTCTATGGAGCGTCTGGATGAAGTTGTAGCTGATTTACTCAACTTTATTCTTGAATACACAGAAAACAAAAAGGAAGGCAAGTGGGATAAAGAAAAAGATCATCTTGCCTCTGCCGAAATTGCAGCCGAATCCTGTGTGCTTTTGAAAAACGAAAATGACCTGCTTCCTCTTTCCAAAGAAGAGGCCGATGCAGGCAAGATTTTGTTTGTAGGCGAGTTTGCAAAAGTTCCTCGTTTTGAAGGTGGCGGAAGCTCTAATATCAAAACTTATAAGGTAACTGGTGCCCTGGAAGCTGCAAAAGAACTTGGATTTAATGTTGAATATATAGATGGAAATGATATAAAGGCCGCCGAAGAAGCTGCTAAAAAGGCTTCTTCTGTTGTAATTTTTGCAGGTCTGCCAGATATTTATGAGTCAGAAGGCTTTGACCGCGACAGCCTGGATATGCCCGAAAGTCATAATCAGCTGATTGAAGCAATTGCCCAGGTTAATCCAAATGTTGCCGTTGTTCTTCATAATGGTGCTCCTGTAACAATGCCTTGGGTTGATAAGGTTAGCTCTATTCTTGAATGTTACCTTGGAGGAGAAGCAGTTGGCCTTGCTCAGGCAAAAATCCTCTTTGGACTTACAAATCCAAGTGGAAAGCTCCCGGAAACTTTCCCTCTTCGCCTTGAAGATACTCCATGCTACTTAAACTTCCCGGGAAACGGCCGCACAGTAACTTATGCAGAAGGTATTTATGTAGGTTACCGCTGGTACGACAGCCGAAAAATGCCTGTTCTCTTCCCATTCGGTCACGGACTTTCTTACACAAGCTTTGATTATGGCAAGGTAGAATTATCCTGTGATTCAATGTCCGATGACCAGACTGTAGATGTTACCGTAAGTGTAAAGAACTCAGGTTCTGTAGACGGAAAAGAAGTTGTTCAGCTTTATGTCCGTGACCTTACCGGTGCAGAAGCCCGCCCGGACAAGGAGCTTAAAGGCTTCCAGAAAATCTTCCTCAAGGCTGGTCAGGAAAAAGAAGTTACTTTTACACTTTCAAAGCGTTCTTTTGCCTACTGGAATTCTGATATTAATGACTGGTATGCTCCAAGTGGAGAATATGAAATCCTTATTGGAGCTTCCTCCCGCGATATCCGTGACAGCGCCATCATAAATATTAAGTCTACTACAAAGAAGGCTTTTGAAATTACACGCTGGACAACACCGGGAGATATGCTCAACAATGCCGAAATGAAGCCTATTATCACAGACTTTATCGTAAAAAATTACGGGGCAGACAAAATCAACGAGGTTGACGAAAATTCTTCCAACGTTGCCTTCAGCCAGAAAACAATGCGCGAAATGTACCTGAACGACCCATTCCGTTCCCTTCGCGGCAGAAACGGCCGAACCGACGCCGACGTAAACAAAATCGTCAAAGACTTTAATAAGGCTCTGGAATAGTTCTCTCCGTTAAATAATTACGGCTCGGATTCCTCCGAGCCGTTTTTTATGCCTTACAGAAAGACTTAAGCTTCAACCTGAACCAAAGTTGCAATTTTATGCTGCTGGGCGTTTGCGTAAACGCTTCTGTTGTTTCTGTATGGGTTTTTGAAGTTTTCCATCTGGCTTTTCAGCTGGCCAATGTGAACTCTAAGAAGATCGCGGTTGATTTCGTTCTGCTTAAGAACCTTTTCCTGCAGGTCAGACAAATCATCCTGAATCTTCTGGATTTCAGCAGCTTCTTCTGCGGCAGAAACTGAAGTATTTGTATTATAAAGCTTCTTCATTGGAACAATTACCTTCTGAAGGCTAGAAAGATTCTTTACAATCTGCTGTTCCAGCTCTGTGTGAGCAAGAAGGTTTTCTGGATTTTCATTAGAAATAGAATCCTGCTGCTTTTCCAAAACTGTCAGATATTCCTGAAACTTTCCTCTCTGCTGTTCAAGCAAAGCCTTAAATCTGTGGATTATTGCCACTCTTTCTTCTAATTCTTCCTGCGAAATAGCTGCCATTTTTCTACCCCTCAATATTGACTGTTTTGGAAATTGTTGCTGCCGGAGCATTTGCTGTACTATTGGCAACCATTCTCCATGATTCTGTTAAATCAGTAATCATCTTTAATATAAGCTGAAGCTTTGCTTTGTCGTGCGAAATTGATGCGGTCATCAGCTCCTCGTTGAAATATACATACAGTGACATAAGATTTCTTGCAATGTCACCGCCTTTTTCCATATCCAGTGAAACCTGAAGCTCAGTAACAATTGCCTGAGCCTTCTGGATGTGAATACCAAACTGCTCAATATTACTTGGCTTGATTTTAGAATCAGCTTCAATCAGGTTTATTGCTGCTGTCAAATGTTTTACAGCACCTTCATACAAAAGCACCACCAATCTTCCTTGACTCGCTGTGCTTATATTTGTCCTTTGGTATGCAGTATATGCATTCTGATAACTCATAGAAACCTCCCATGTTTCTTAAAATCTAGTCTTTCTGATTGTCGGAATCTCAGAAAAAAAGTTAAGAAAAAAATTAAAAAAATATTATTTTGTCGACAATTGCTTTTTTTATCAGTATATTTAATTATATGGATAATAACGAAGAAAAGAAAAATAATAATGATGAGAACGATCCATTCGGATTTTTTAAGTTCGCCGGACCTTCTGATAATTCAAATAATGATAACGATAAAAATGATGATAAAAAGGACAAAAAGAAAAAGCGTAAATTTTCCTTCTGGACTTTTTTGATTGTTGCAGCCTTACTTCTTATAGTTGTAGATTTATTTGCTTTTTCCCGACCTGATAATCTGATTGATTATTCTGAATTCCGCGATAAGGTAGAAAGCGGAGAAATTGTATATGTTGAACTTAGCGAAAATTATTTTATAGGCTATGCCGCTTATTCTGAAGCGCCTGCTTCCGGAAAGGGGGTTCAGCTTTTTTCAGTTCAGTCTCGTTCCGGAAAACAGTATAAAACTGCAGCTGTTCTTATGCAGAGCTTTATTAATCTGCTTGATGAAAAGGGAGTTCAATATAAGTTTGTTGCAAAGCAAAATAACTATTTGCTCCAGCTGCTTATAAATCTGATTATACCATTTGGAATTATTTTCCTTATGTACTTCTTTATTTTCCGCAGAATGGGCGGTGGCTCAGGTGGCGGAATGGGAAGCATCTTTAATGTAGGTTCTTCTCGTGCAAAGGTAGTTGAAGAGGGTAAAATTAAAACCCGCTTCTCTGATGTTGCCGGTGTAGATGAAGCTAAGGAAGAGCTTGTTGAAGTTGTTGATTTCTTAAAGGAACCAAAAAAATATACTGATATTGGTGGTAAGATTCCTAAGGGGGTACTTCTTGTAGGTGACCCTGGAACTGGTAAGACCCTGCTTGCCCGCGCTGTTGCTGGTGAAGCTGGGGTTCCTTTCTTCAGCATTTCCGGTTC
>JAIKYB010000018.1 GCA_024683675.1 Treponema sp. | reverse complement strand
CACTGCTCGCCCTGATTATATGGTTTGTATGTGATTTTATCGCTTACGCCTCTGCTCATATTGAAATTTTAGCAGATTTGAATTCTCTTGTAAATTTAAAATAATAGGGCTGTCCATTTCTTTTTGGACAGCCCCTTTTTTTTGCCTTTTATTATTCAATATTTATTTTGCCCGATATAGCTTCAAAAAGCGAAGGCAAAGTGTTATAGCACAATAAGGAATGCAGCACAATAAGGTGATAATAAAGTTTGTATTTATAAGATACATAGCCTCTACAAGAGCGGGAACTGTTATAAATAACAAAGCAGATATTATGTAAATAACAAGAAAAAGACTTTTCTTTGCTGCTATACTGCACCTGATTTCCTTAATAGAAAAATCCAACTGAAGCAACATTGCTGCAAACATCATTGGCTTTAAGAAAAGTGCATATGCAGAATACAAACCTTCTGCAGAACTTGTTATACAGAAAGGAAGGTAAATTGCATAAAAAGAAGTAAGTAAAGGCAAAAGCATTTCCACTTTATATTCCAGAGCATCTCTTGATAAAAGATAAAAGAGACCAGAAAGAATCAAAAGAGGAAAGAGACTTTGTCTTAGAAATAAGTAAAGAAAGTTTTCTCCAAAGGAATATGGAACTACTCTGTGGGCAAAAAGGAAAAAGGTCCTAAAAGCGCAAACCAAAACAGCAGCAATTATTCCTGTAAAAACAACAGAAATAAGAGACTTATTCCTTAGAGTAAAACAAATAGCGGCAAGCAGTAAAAACATTGCAAGAAATGTAAAAAGCATCATTTTGCAATTATCCTCATTATGCGGGCAGAACCTTCTACAGTAATCTTTTCTCCAGGCTTTACAGCATAAATATCTTCTGCATTGATTTTACTTCCTACACTTTCTCCTGCAGAACGAATTACAGCCTTATTTTCTGCCAGAACATAAAGAAGTTGGACTGCCTCAGGACCTTCAGCTTCAGGACAGAGCATACTCCAGCCGCCCTTTACTTCAATTTCCTGCATATTAAAATATTTACAGTCAAAGTTTTTAGGGAATGGAGCAACAGGAATCATATCCTCTCGCTTAATTACAGCAAGACCCTTTTCAATATGAACTTCTCTTCCCCTGCCCCAGTCATAAAGTCTGTAAGTCAAATCACAAGACTGCTGGACTTCCATAAGACGAAGACCGGCTCCAATTGCATGAACAGTTCCTGCTGGAATAAAAATAAAATCACCTTTTTTTACCTTAACAAATTCAAGGTAATCTTCCAGTTTATTATCTGTAATAGCTTTGGCAAGAACTTCATTAGAAAAGCCTTCTTTTATACCATATACAATCTTGGCATCATCAGCGGCATCAAGCACATACCAGCATTCAGTTTTTCCGCGATTTCCAGCACCTTCCAACTTTACAGCCCAATCATCATCCGGATGAACCTGAATTGAAAGGGTATCATCAGCCTGAATTACCTTTACCAGCAGAGGATAATCTCCTCCACAAAAGGCCTTAAAATCATCCTGGCATCCATTAGGATGGGTTGAAGCTATCCAAAGCTCATACCCCCAGATTTTATCTGATTTTATTGCATTTAGTTTAAGCATTTATTTACTCCAAAGTTTTTCAGGATAATATCCATCTTTTATCTTCTTTGCAATTTCATCCTTTACAATCTGGCGATCCTCTGGATAAGTCATACCGAACCAGGTTTCCTGAGATGTAAAGAATTTTATAATTCCCTGATTATGAGCAATGATATCACTTGCAGCAACAGGAAGCAGAGCCTCTGCCTTTGGAGATGAAACATTATTAGCAATAAAGTTATCCCAATATTTATGAAATTCTTCAAAGGCTTTAAGACTGAAACCAAAAAGGTTCATACTAACCCATTCCTTTCCTGTAAAAGGCTTCTTTTCTCCGTCTGCCATTTCACTGATAATCTGATCTTTTTCATCATAATAAATCTTAAGATTTTCAACGATGCTTACAAGCTTTTCATCAGCAACCGTACAAACTCCTCGGCTTACAGAGCCAGAACGACTCATTGTATTTCCAAGAACATAACCAACCATAGCATGCTCTGGACTCATTGGATCAATTGAAGAAAGATATTTTCCAAGCACTTCAAAGGCCTGGCGACCATAATAATCATCAGAATTAATTACAGCAAAAGGAGTCTTTATTGCTTTTTCAGCACATAAAACTGCATGTGTCGTTCCCCATGGCTTACTTCTATCTTTACTTGCCGCAAGCTGTTTTTCATCCAAAAGTGATTCATGCTGCTGGAAAACATATTCTGCATCAAAATTTCGGGCTATTCTATCAAAAAGTCTTTCACGGAAAGCAGCTTCTATATCCTTACGGATAATAAATACAACCTTTCCAAAGCCTGATTTCATTGCATCGTAAGTTGCAAAGTCCAAAAGACATTCATCATGGAGTCCTACTCCATCTATCTGTTTTACTCCGCCGTAGCGGCTACCCATTCCGGCAGCCAAAACTAACAAAGTTGGTTTCATTTCAATCTCCTATTCAATAATAGTTTCAAGGGCAAGCTTCATCATGTCCTTAAATGTTGTCTGACGCTCTTCTGCACTTGTTGCAGTACCCTTTAAGATATGGTCACTTACAGTAAGAATTGTCAGAGCCTTTCTATTAAATTCAGCAGCCAAAGTATACAATTCAGCTGATTCCATTTCAATACCTTTTGCTCCGTACTTTTTCCACAGCTTCCAGTTCTGATTATCATCATAAAATCGATCACTAGAAACACAAGGTCCTACCACAGTCTTTAATTTCATTTCTTTTGCTTTATTATAGGCATTATACAAAAGTTCAAAATCTGGGACAGGGGAATAATGAAGCATTCCAAATCTCTGATTCTGGAGACTGGAATCTGTACAGGCCCCGTTTGCAAGAATTACATCTCGAAGTTCAACGTCTTCACTTACAGCCCCGCAAGTACCAACACGAATAGCCTTTTGAACTCCATAACATTCAAAAAGCTCATGAACATAAATAGATAAAGATGGCTGCCCCATTCCTGTTCCCTGTACAGAAACCTTTTCACCTTTATAAGTTCCAGTAAAACCATACATTCCACGAACTTCGTTATAACATACAGGATTTTCAAGAAATGTTTCAGCAATAAATTTAGCCCTTAGCGGGTCACCAGGAAGCAGAATCTTATCTGCAATAGCTCCTTCCGGAGCATTAATATGTGTACTCATATCTTCATTATATGCGGAAAATAAAAAAAACGAAAGTATAAGAATTATAGTTTGTATATATAAATTACTTAGTATTAAGCTAAAAAGTCAAACTAATACAGGCCCCATGAGGCTTAGCCTGACAAACTTCAAAAACTGCATCAATCTGATTTGCCCGATACTGCATAGAATCTAGACCAAGTCCCTTCTTTAATTTATCAGAAGGAAGACCTTTTCCATCATCACAAACAGAAACACAAACCTTATCACCATTCTTTTCAAGTAAAACAGAAACTTTTTTTGCCCCGGAATGCTTCATTACATTATGAAGAGCTTCCTGAATAATTCTAAAAACATTCAAAGCCTGAATATCAGAGAAGACAATATCTTTAGGGAGTTTCCATGAATAATCACACTTTATACCTGACTGCAATTCAAAGCTATTACACAAATTTCCCACAGCCTGATTTAATCCGAGTCTTTCCAATTCTACAGGATAAGAATTATGAGCATATTGCCTGGTTGTTTGAAGAGTTTCCCCTATCAACTGAGACAACTCCAGCATTTCTGTTTTTTCTACAGGAGCTTCTCTAGTCGAATAACTTTTACAGAGCATAGAAATACCGGCAAGGCGCTGACAAATATCATCATGTAAATCATTACTAAATCTTTGTCTTTCCATTTCACTAATCTTAAGAACCTGAGCTTCAACTTCAAGACGTTTTCTATTTGCTTCAACCACTTCCGCAGTTCTTGTTGCGACATCCTTTTCAAGCTTTTCTGCGTACAACCTGCGTTCTTCCAGAAGCTGTATTCTTACAAGAGCCTGGGCAATATTGACTGAAATTGAATTAATGTAAGGCAGGGCCTTTTCAGGCACATCAAATAAAAGGCAACCTATAACTTCTTCACCTGAATAAAGATATTTAAATACTAAAGGCTTTCCTGTATTTATCCTTCTATAAAAATCCCCCAATTTAATCTTTTTACCTTCATATTCTCCGGAATCAAATAGTCCATTTTTCATTGTAAAGACAGGTTCTACACAAACTCTGTTTTCATCACGGTTGCAAAAACGCATAACAAAAAAGTTATTACAAGAAAAATCAGAAACCAAATTTCTTAAAACATATTTAATTCCGCCAAGATTTTGGGCAAAATTTAAATCCTGACCAAATCTTGAAACAAGTCTGAGCATATTTTCTGAACGTATATATTTTTTTTGCAGTTCATAAAAAAAATCATTACTATTTTCTTTTGAAGTAGAATCTGAACAGCCACAAGATTCCCTAAAAACAACCTTTGAACCTACAGAAAAAAGTTTTTCAACCTCTTGTCCCTGGACTAATTTAGAAACGACATCAACAGCTTTTTCACCTAAAAGAGTAATAGACTGACTGACTGTAGTCAAAGAAGGCTTTGAAAAGCGGCTCTGAGGAATATCATCAAAGCCGGTTACAGCAATATCTTTTAGTTTATAGTTATCACGATTCATCTTTAAGAATTTATAGACACCAATAGCCATATTATCATTAGCACATAAAACGGCATCTATATCAGCTGCAGGATTTTTTGAGAAAAAGTCATCCATAGCAGCAATTGCAGAATTCTCTGTAAAAGATGCTTTTTCTACAGTATAGGTTATATCAGGATAATTTTTTTTATAGGCCTCGATATTTTGAGAAAAAATCTTTTCACGGACAATAGCATCTTGATGAGTTGAAGCTCCACTTATAAAAAGAAAGTGTCGGTATTTATGAACTTCAACCATATGTTCAACCAATTCATGGATTGATTCCTCTGTTCTAACAAGCAGAGATGGTATTCCAGAAACTTCCTGCCCAATTGAAACTACAGGAATATTCCCCCATATCTTTCTTACATCCTCAGACTTTTTTATTTCATAATTATCAGAAATTACAGAAGTCAAAAGTATCACACAGTCAACATTAAAAAGGTCATCTGCTGCCATTTTAGAAATAACAGCATCGGAATAAAGAACTTCATTTTCCAACTCAAAACATATTAATTCAAAACCATATTCCAGGGCCTTATGTTTTATTCCCTCGTAAACAGAAATCTGATACTCTTCGTCTAAGACTGATAATACTAAAGCAATTCTCATATATATTTATTATACTTTTTTTCTGAGAAATATGATATTATATAACTATGACTTATGAAGTTTTTATAATTGACGATCATCCACTTTTCAGCAGAGGCCTTGCACAGCTTATAGAAACACAGGCTGATTTTAAAGTTACAGGAATGGCTAAAGACAGTACAGAAGCTCTTGCTTTCCTGAAAAATTATACACCATCCTTAATTATTCTTGATTTAAACCTGGGCCAGGAAGATGGACTTGATTTAATCAAAAAGATTTTAGATTTGAATTCAAGTCTTAAAATTCTTGTACTTTCTATGCATGATGAACGCTTTTATTCAGAACGTGCTATTTCCGCAGGTGCAAAAGGCTACATTATGAAAGAAGAGGCTGAATCTCAGGTAATAAACGCCATAAACACAGTAATTAACGGAAATATATACCTCAGCGAAAATGAAAAAAACAGAATAGCAAATAAGTCAAAGATAAAAGATACTGATGATATCACTCAACTTATATCCCCTCTTTCTGACAGACAGCTTCAGATTCTTACCCTTATAGGAAAAGGCTTAGGAACAAGTGATATTGCTCAAATGCTGGATTTAAGTATTAAGACAATAGATTCACACAAGGAAAATATGAAAACAAAGCTCCACTGTGCTAACACAGCAGAGCTTAGACAATTAGCGATTGAATGGTTTAATAAAACTCACTAATCTTTCTGATTTCTAGCATACATTTTTGAAAGGAAAGCCAGATTTTCAAAGTCTGCTTTCTTTAATGCATTCTTTTCCATTCTCCAGGTCCAGTTAGCCCCTGTAGTTGAAGGTCTGTTCATGCGCCCTTCATTATCTACTCCAAGGATATCCTGCATTGGAACAATCGCATAAACTGCAGTAGATGAAAATACAGTCTTTATCATAGCTTTACGCAAGAGTCCAGACTTTACCTCTGCCTTGCATTTTTCAAGAGATAAAGTTTTACCTTCGATATACTGAGCTACCAAAAGTAACTGCTCATCATTCAGATTTTCCAGCCAGCCCTGCACTGTATCATTATCATGAGTACCTGTGTAAATTACACAATTAGGTCCGGTAAACATATGAGGCAAGAAATAATTAACCATACCATTTTGTTCAGCTTCCTCGGTACTGAAGGCAAACTGTAAAACCTTCATGCCAGGGAAAGCACAGTCATCACGAAGTTGTCTAACTTCATCTGTAATAACCCCAAGATCCTCAGCTATTACAGGAATATCACCAAGCTTCTTTTTAATGGCCTTAAACAATTCTATTCCAGGACCTTTTTTCCAGCTTCCATTTATTGCAGTTGGCTGGCCTGCAGGTACAGACCAATAAGCCTCAAAGCCACGGAAATGATCAATTCTAAGAACATCAGTCAATTCAAATACGCGTTTAATACGGTTTATCCACCAGGCATATTTACTTTCTTTCATAGCATCCCAGTCATACAAAGGATTTCCCCACAACTGACCGTCTGCACTAAAATAATCAGGAGGCACACCTGCAACTGCAGCCAGACTTCCATCCTTTTTAAACTGGAACAAAGACTGATTTGCCCAAACATCTGCACTGTCCGGCGCCACAAAAATTGGAATATCACCAATAAGAAGTATTCCTTCCTGATTTGCCTTATTTTTAAGTTCACTCCACTGAACATCGAAGAAAAACTGAATTACTTTCAAGATTTCAATTTCTTCAGAGTGCTCCTTCTGCCATTTTTCAAGGGCACTTTTTTCACAAGTGGCAAGTCCTTTTGGCCAATAATGATTCCATAAAGAAGATGCAGGTTTTTCTTCTGCTGCTTTTTTATCATATACAGCTTTAATGCTCATAAAGATAGCAAACATATCAAGCCAGTTTTTCTTTTCCTTGCAAAAATCTTTATAAAGCTTTTTATCTTCTGCAGAAGCATTTTTTAAGAAATACAAGGCTGCCTTATTTAAGACAGGTAACTTCCACCATACGACAGAACCAAAATCAACATTTCCTTCCTTTTTTATATAATCAGGAGGAATGATATCCTTTTTATCGCACCAGCCTCTTTGACTTAATAAATCTAAATCGATTAAAAGAGGATTTCCTGCAAAGGTAGAAAATGAAGCATAAGGAGAATCACCATAACCGGTAGGACCAAGTGGTAAAACCTGCCACAAGGACTGACCTGCTTTTTTTAACCAATCAATAAAATCATAAGCAGATTTTCCCAGAGTACCTATTCCAGCTGAACCAGGTAATGATGTTGGATGAAGAAGAACCCCGCTTCTACGTTTAAAATCCATATAGAGCCTCGACTACTAAATAAAGAATTACATAAAATCTACCACACATCGACCATTTTTTCCATCATAAATGAAAAAAAGTTTCATTATCTTTAGCCTTTTAATCATTATTTTTTTTGACTTATTGCAAGGGAATAGTATAATTTAATAATGAAATTATTTATTTATTCAACACAAAAAGAACTCAACACGATTCTTCAAGATCATTTTTCTGCTAAGGGACACTTATGTGTCGTATTTGATGGACTTGAACACTTTTTTGGTTCAATAGAAAAAACAAATAATCCTCCAGATTTGATGATTTTAGATTATCTGATTTACAATCATGATATTTTTAATCTCTTTAATTATCTGGAAAGCCAAAACTGCATATACCCTTGTATTTTCTATAATGATCCATGTGTAACCAGGTCTAACAGAGTGGCTCATTGGAAGGCACAGTTAAATGTCCTTCAGAACAAAACAATGAACCTGGATGTAGAAAAGCTTGATCCAATTCTCAATGATTTACGTGCAATTATTGAGAACAAACAGCTCGCCCCATCCATTTACTTGATGCAGCAACCTGTCCCCTTCCCAAAGGAATTTGTAGCTCCCAAAATTACTCTGGATTACATTCAGGAAAATGAAAATGATGGTATAGAAGATTTTAGAAAAAGAAATAATCTTCCAAATAATCTTTATTATCTGCTTAAGCTCTTACATAACCATCAGGATAAGAAGCTTACTATATCAGAAATCAGAAGATATTATGAAAAGGATAATAAGGAAATAGAAGAATCTTCTCTTTATGTAATGCTTTCAAAGCTCCGCAGTATAGTCAGAGATGATAAGCAAGCCAGATTCATTATCAGAAAGGATGGAGATTATTATTACTTTATAAAATTTATATCCAAACCTGAATCTGAGTAAAAAAAAAGCCTTCATGCTTAGCATGAAGGCTTTTATATTCCAGGAACTGATACTACTGAAGAACCTTAGCAATTCTCTCAAGAACCTTTTTACGGTCAAGAGGTTTAATAATATAACTTTTAGCTCCAGTCATAAGAGATTTCTTAACCAGTTCTTCTTTTCCAAGAGCACTAACCATTACAACCTTTGCATTTTTATCAAAAGCCATAATCTGCTCAAGAGCTGTAATACCATCCATTTTAGGCATAGTAATATCCATTGTTACCAAATCAACATTTGGACACAATTCCTTATATTTATCAACTCCTTCCTTTCCATCAGCTGCTGTTGCAACAACCTCATAACCTTCACTAGTCAAAATCTGACCAAGCTGTTTAGCTACGAACATAGAATCGTCAACAACTAATACTCTGAAGGAAGTTCCATCATCCTTACGTCCCTCAGGCGGACGCTCATTTATTGTTGGATAATCTTGTGTTGTTTTCATTGTTTTCTCCTTTAGAATATTTATGCTCGTTCCCTGATAGAAACGTTTACTTCAATTTTTCCACAATCTGAAAGCAAAGGAACAATAAGAGCTTCAACGCTATCTGTTGTTCCACCTAAAGCAGCGATTTCCATCTTCTGACCTACGAACAAAGCTGGAGGTGTAAGGTCAAAACGGAAGCCCAATTCGTGAAGTTTTGTTACAGCCTGAGCTGTAATAAGATTTGCAAGCTCACTGATTGTTGCTTTTGCAAGATCATCAAATTCTGTCAGAGTTTCTCCGTTCATTGCAGACGCAATATTCAACGCAGTTTCCATTGTCATATCAAAAAGAACACGACCTTCTACATCGCCAGCAAGACCGACTAATGCAGCAACACCCATTACAGGCATAGCAGTGGATTTAAGATACAAATCACCACGCTTTACTTCAGCGCCACCAAGAACTTCCTGAAGGACACGGAACGATGTTTCTACAAACGGATTAATATACTCTACGCGCATTTTATTCTCCTATTAATCTTTACTATACGCAACAAGCGTACCTACAGTTTTTTCAGCAAAATTTAAAGAAGAAGGCATAGTTTCATTCTCACCAATAATGGCGATTCCATTACCCTTCATCTTCTCCAAGAAGTCAGCAGCAACTGCCTCCTGAGATTTTTCATCCAGCAATGAAAGAATATCTCTAGCAAAAATAATGTCAACCATTGGTAAAGCATTAGCATTTTTACAATCATGATATTCAAACATGATACTGTCTTTTATTTCTTGACTAAAAGTATACTCCCCATTTGCTTTTTTTGTCAAATAAGAACCATACCAATCTGTAGCTAATTTAGCAGGTATAGACATAAGCGCTGCATTTGACACACTTAGCAAGTCTATGTCCTGTGCATAAATCCTGATTTTAGAATCTGGATATCTTTTCTTAAGAACACAAGCAAGTGAATAGGTTTCCATTCCCTTTCCACATCCTGGGTTCCATACAATAATCTGTTTTGCAGAATTATCAGGAAGAACCTTTTCAACAGATGAAGCAAATTCTTTTGTCCACCAGGAATCAGTGCAAGTAGACCAGAAGTTTTCCAGGAACTGCTTTGATTCTGCTTCATTTTGAATCTGTTTTTTACCCTTATCTGACCATTCTGTATATCTATGCTTTACCCAAGATTCGTTTACTGGAGAAAGATAGAACTTAGAATAATTCTGAAGAGATTCTTTTACAAACTTCAAATCAATTTCAGGTTCTTTTGGTACTGTGCTTGCTTCAGGTGCCTTCTGAGCAGCAGCAGTAGCAGCAGCCTTTAGGCCACCATTTGCAGCAGGAGCCTTTACAGCCTCTGTTACAGCAGGTTTTACCGGATAATGATTAGCAGAATGAGACTCAGCAACTTCCTTTGAAGAGAAAATCTTAGTTATATCAAGCAATACATAAAGTCTGTTATTACTTTCTACAACACCATCAATATATTTAATATTGATATCTCCAAACAAAGGATGTGGAGGCTGAATTGTACTTTTCTGAACTCCAATTACCTTGTCAATTTTATCTACTACAACACCAAATTTCTGATCGTCAACTGTGAGAATAAGCATGTTTTCAAGCTTATTATCATCATGCTCCGGAACTTCAATATTAAAGAACAATCTTAAGTCAAGGATAGGAATAATCTCACCACGAAGATTATAAACACCAAGAACAAAAGGGAGTGTATTCGGTACAAAAGTAAAACGACTTGCCTTGGCAATCTCTTTTACATGCATGATATCAATAGAATAATCTCTATCAGCAAGAGAAAATGTAACCATTTTAAAGTCGATTACAGTCGAATTCTCATTCTCTTTATCTGTTTTAGGAGCAATTTCTGTCGATACGACAACTTCTTTTTCTTCGCTCATACTAGACTCCTAATCCTGAACAAATTCTTCTTTTTCCTGGGCAAGCAGTTCCTGCTTAATTCCAAGCTCAAGAAGTTTACTAACATCAATAACCAAAGAAACAGATCCATCACCAAGGATAGAAGCACCAGCAATTCCTGGCGAATTAGTAAATTGATCCTTCAGAGGCTTAATTACAACATCCTCTTCACCAATAAGGGCATCGACCATTACACCAATTTTCTTTTCTTGAGTTCCAACAATTACGATATAACATTCATCTGTCTGCACGGATTCTTTAATTCCAAAGAGTCTTGAAAGTCTTAGAACACTTACAACCTCGTTGCGGACATTCATAATCTCGTAATTATCGATATGATTAATTTCATTTATGCTAATGCACTGACTTTCAATTACGTTTGCAATTGGAATTGAGTATACCTGTTTTCCAACGCGAACCAAAAGTCCCTGAATAATAGCAAGTGTAAGTGGCAGTTTAATAACAAAAGAAGTACCCTTTCCCTGAGAAGAATTTACAGTAATAGTTCCCTTCAAGTTATTAATCATAGTCCTTACAACATCAAGACCAACACCACGTCCTGAAATTGCAGAAATCTTCTCTGCCGTTGAGAAACCTGGCTGCATAATAAGCTGATATGCATCCTGATCAGAAATAACCTTATCTGGGTGAATCAAGCCTTTATCAATAGCCTTCTTTCTAACCTTTTCAACATCAATTCCTGCACCGTCATCCTTAACTTCAATAACAATCTGGTTACCTTCATTTGAAGCTTTAAGAAGAACAGTTCCAGTTTCTGGTTTACCTGCAGCCTTTCTGATGTCCGGAGTTTCAATTCCATGATCAACAGAATTTCTTACACAGTGCATAATTGGATCAAGAAGATCTTCAACTACAGACTTATCAAGTTCTGTATCCTCACCTTCTATTACCAAATCAATCTTTTTATTTAAATCACGCTGCAAATCTCGAACAACTCTTGGGAAGCGGCTGAAAATCTGATTGATTGGAACCATTCGGATTTTCATTACACCTTCCTGAAGATTACTTGAAATTGCACCAAGATTTTGAGTATATGAACGGAACTTTACAGAAATTCCTTTCATCTCTGATTCATATTCATCAAAGATAGCACCAAGAGTTCCATATTCCTGAAGAATCTGCTTTCTTACTTCATTTACAGCAGTTCCTTCATTTATACTTTCAACATAATCTGGAAGTCCATCTATGAGAGAATGAAGTTTTTCCTTAAATTCAGCTTCAAGAGCCTGGAATCTGGCAAGTTCTGAAGCTGTTTGCATTGCAAGCTGATTAAATGAAGCTTTTGTAATAAC
This sequence comes from Treponema sp., assembly GCA_024683675.1. Taxonomy (GTDB): domain Bacteria; phylum Spirochaetota; class Spirochaetia; order Treponematales; family Treponemataceae; genus Treponema_D. The sequence goes on along the minus strand of JAIKYB010000018.1, from coordinate 17,003 downwards.
TGCTTCTGAAACCAAATTCAAAAGATTATCAATACGGCGAGAGTCTACACGTAAAATTGAACTCTGCTGAGCATGAGCTGCAGCAGCTTCTTTCTTAGGCTCTGGCTTTTTCTCCTCTTTCTTTGCCGGCTCTGCAGAAGCTGGAGCACTAGCAGCCGGAGAAGGTGTTACAGGCTTTGCTTCAGGCTTAAGGATATTATCGTTTAAGATATCCTTCAAAAGATCGTCCTGAGCAGAAGTCATCTGAGGAGCTGCTTCTGGAGCTGCAGCTACAGGTGCTGCCTGTACAGGAGCCGGCGCAGAACTTGCACCAACAACCTTGCCTGCACCTGCGCCTTCCACAACCTGTGCATCAGTTACCAGAGTTACATCACTAAGGAATGCAACATCTTCAATCTGAGAACCTTCAGAGTCACTTGCTATATAATAGAAAACAGTTTCATAAAACTGGTCTTCATAAAGAGCGTCAAAATCAGGAATTGTCTTTAAAACATTTCCAACTGACTTCAGTGCTGCGAATACCTGAATACCGCCTACACTATTCATTGGATTACTTTCGTCAAATTTAACAGTTACACACCAAAGTTTTTGATTACCTTCGCATGCCTGTTTCAAATCTGCATAATCATCTTCTGACAAATCTGGCTGAACTATTCCTGTAGAAGCTGCAGGAGCAGCGGTAACTGGAGCCACAGGGACAACAGGAGCTGGAGCTGCCTTAGGTGCTGCAGCTTTTTTTGCTTTTGCACCATCCTTTGAAGGAATATAAGCATGAAGTTTTTCTTCAATACCAGAAATATCCTCTTCATAAACACTTCCATTCTGTCTGCTTTCAAGCATAGCTTTAATAACATCTATAGAAGTCAGCAATATATCAACAACGTCTTCATCAACTGTGAGTCTATCAGAGCGAATTTCATCTAACACATCCTCTACGATATGTGTAAAATGAGAAAGCTCCATCATTTCTACTGTAGCAGAACCACCTTTCAAAGTATGAGCAGCACGGAATATTTCGTCGATTGCTTCATGGTTAGAAGGATCATTTTCAATAACAAGAATGTTACTTTCCAACTGCTCAACTTGCTGTTCTGCTTCCGCAAAGAAGTCCTTTAACAGTTCTTCATTATTCGGGTCAAGATAATCACTCATATAAAAATATTATATATCAAATTTTACATATTTCAAGTTAAAAAAAACATTTATTTTTTGAATTACTCTATTTTTTAAATTGTCACAAATCCCCTTATCATTTATCATTTATATGCCGATATTATATATGGTGCATTGTGCCAGACTTATTTAGGGGTACGTTACATGTTTAATAGAAAGAAACACTTAATTTTTGCCGCTCTTCTTGCAGCATCATCACTGTATGCTTCAACTTTTTTTAGTGGATACGCCGGCGGCAAGCTTAATTTTTCAGGTAATTCTGAAAGCGAAGACTTTGATCCTGACTTGAAGCTTCAGGCTTTTTTTGCCGGACAATTTTCTTTTACCCCAAACACTTGGGCTCATCTGGAATTTTCTGTTGACACAGATGACTTATTGACATCTTCAATTTTTGAACAAACCTCGGCAAGTTTCCAGATTGATGAACTGTCTTATATAATCAGAGGCAACTTATCAACAAGCTCAAATTACTTTAGTGCCTTTATGGGAACTTACGACCCTATTGGAAGCGACGTTTTCCTGCAGAGATACTTTAGCATTGAACCAATTGCTTCAAAGCTTACAGAAAGTTATATGGGACTTGCAGGTTCTATACTCTACCCTCAGTTTGGATTCGGAATTGCAGATATTATAAGGTTCAATGTAAAGCCTATGGCTTTTGGTGGCTACCTTTACTTAAATCACGAAGATGAAGATTATTTCGTACTTAACGCTGATTTAAGATATGCCTGTGTTTATAGATATTTTACCTGTGATTTTGCAGGTGGAATTGGTATTCCTTTGGCAAATCAATACAAGGGAGAAGATGTAATTGTTGCTGTTGATACAGTTTACTGGCATGCAGGTACAACTATGCTTGTCGGAAATAATTACACTCATTCCTTATTTTTACAGGCTGGCTTATACAATGTTGCCTTTACAGCTAAAAACAACACAACAATCATTTCTCCAAATGATTTATATTTACTTTTTGAACCAAGATTTGTTTCAAAGAACTTCCACTTGAATTTTACAGCCTACAGCATTCCAGAAGAAACCTGTGAAAATCTTCTCTTTATTGATGACACACTGGGAGCAGATTTGCATCTTTATGCTGCAAATGTAATGTTTGGACCTTTAGCATTCACTGTAGGAGGACACTTATCCTTCTCAATTCCAGACAAGACTTTTATTGACTTTGCAGATGCAGGCACTCTTCTTTCAGACGGTTATAACATAAACTTTACACCTTATATTACATGTCCTTTCCTGTCAGGTGAATTACACCTTCAGGGCCAGATAAAAATAATGGAAATTGCAACAGGCAATGTGGCTAACTCCTTCAGTCTGGATTTAGGTTACAGAACAAAGTTCTAGTGCTATTTAGACACAAAAAAAGGCTGCCCATATTACGGACAGCCTTTTTTTGTGTCTAAATACTTATATTAGAGAGAAAAAGAAGTAAGACGCTTACAAGCTTCTGCTACATCTTCTTTATGACCAAAGGCGCTGATACGGATAAAGCTTTCTCCGCCAGGACCAAAGCCACTACCAGGAGTTGTAACTACCCTGCACTTATCAAGGATTGAATCAAAAAGATCCCAGCTCTTTTTTCCAGGGAACTTAACCCAAACATAAGGCGAATTACCTGTGAAGTAAACTTCAGCACCCATCTTCTTGAAATTTTCACCTTCGAAAGTCTTCTGAATTACAGCTGCATTCTCAAGGTAATAATCAATTACAGACTTCATTGCTGCAATACCTTCTTTATCAAGACAGGCAAGTCCACCATGCTGAGCAATATTAGAAGCCCCATTAAAGAGAGTTGTCATAATACGATTCCAGTCCTGATGAACAGCACTTCCATCTGCATACTTAAGTTCTTTTGGAACTATAGACCAACCAAGACGAACTCCTGTAAAACCAGCTGGCTTAGAGAAGGAATTTATTTCGATTGAGCAGGTACGGCTGCCTTCAATCTCAAAAATTGATTTTGGAAGATTTGGGTCGCGAATAAATTCACGATAAGCTGCATCAAAAACAATAATACAGTCATTTGCATTTGCAAAATCAACAAGTTTTTTGAGGTCAGACTTTGTAGAAACAGCACCTGTTGGATTATTTGGAGAACAAAAATATATAATTGAATTCTTTTCAATTTTAGAAAGATCAGGGAAGAAATTGTTTTCAGGAAGGCATGGCATGTAAGTAATTCCTTCATAACCAGAACCATTATTTTTCCCGGCAGCTCCTACAATAACAGAGCCATCAACATAAACTGGATAAGCTGGATCCTGAACAGCGACCTTTACATCTGGGCCAAAAAGGGTCTGAATACGAGCAATATCACATTTTGCACCATCAGAAATAAAAACTTCATCACCAGAAACTAAACCTGGATAAAAAACTTCTGCAATTTTTTCACGAAGCTGAGTAAGTCCCTGCTCATCTCCATAACCAGAATAACCTTCTTTTGTTGCAAGTCCCATTACATAATCAGACATTTTTTTTGCAATATATTCAGGAAGAGGTTCTGTTGTGTTTCCAATTCCTAAGCTAATAATTTTTGCATCTGGATGAGCTGCAAGATATTCTCTACGTCTGCGGGCAACTTCCGGGAAAAGATAACCTGCAGTTAAATTCTGTAATCCGCTATTTCTATTTATCATATAAAACCTCGTTAGGTAAACATACCATAAATAAAGTCCTCTTGCAAATCATTTGCTTTTTGTAACATTTCTTATTAATTTTAATTATATATATAGAAGACTTAAGAGTGTTTTACAGATGAATGATGATGATATTATAACAAGCGAAGAAATACAGATTCCAGATTCCGTTGCAAATGTACCAATGGTTACTAATGGAGAATTAGGACAATCAAGTAATTTTTACAAAATGGCTTTTGAATTCCAGAAAATTATGATGGTTTACGAAAGTGCAATAAAACAGATAGAAACAAAGCTTGATATCTTAAACAAAGAAAACAAGGTTAATAGAAAAAGAAATCCTATTGAAACTGTAAAAAGCAGAATAAAAAGCCCGGACAGTATTGCCAGCAAACTGGAAAAGAAACATCTGCCGGTAACCTTTGAAGCAATGATATCAAATCTGAATGATATTGCAGGGGTTAGGGTAATCTGTCCATATATTTCTGATATTTATTCTGTAAGGGACATGCTTCTTAAACAGCCGGATCTGAAGCTTATACAGGAGCACGACTATATAGACTCTCCAAAAGAAAGTGGCTACAGAAGTCTTCATATTGTTGTTGAAATTCCGGTTTATCTTTCTAAAACTGCCCATAATGTTAAGGTAGAAATTCAGCTTAGAACTATAGCCATGGATTTCTGGGCCAGTCTTGAACACGAGCTTCATTACAAAAATACAGAAAAAATACCAGACAGTGTAAGACGAGAGCTCTTTAGAGTTGCAGAAACCATTGCTATGACCGACCGAGAGATGGAAGAAATTGCCCTTGAACTGCAAGCCTTAGATTGATAAAATAGTAAGAAAGATTTTCTATATATCTAAGGAAATAAAAAATGAAAAACATTCAGAACAAATGGATTCGCGGTGCAATCCCTGCCCTCCTTCTGCACTGCAGCATTGGTACAGTTTACTGCTGGTCAATCTTTAGCCAGGAAATTGCAAATTACATTGGATTCTCAAAAGGCGCTGTTGAATGGGCATTCAGCTTCGCTATCTTCTTTTTGGGTATGTCTGCAGCATTTTTGGGTGGCCTTGTAGAAAAAAATATTCACAAGTCTTCACTTATTGCTTCTATTACATTCGCACTAGGTATGGCTGGAACAGGCTTCTTTATCTGGTACGGTGGAAATCATCAGCACAGCGTTATTTCTCTTGTAGGAATCTACATCAGTTATGGATTTATAATGGGTATCGGTCTTGGAACCGGTTATCTTTCTCCTGTAAAAACCCTGATGCTTTGGTTTAAGGACAAGAAGGGTCTGGCAACAGGTCTTGCAGTTGCAGGCTTTGGTGCAGCAAAAGCTATTGCCTCTCCTATCATGAGTAAAATGCTTGTAGGACTTGGAGAAGGCGGAGTTTACAAGATGTTCCTTATCCTTGCATGTATTTACTTTGTAATGATGTTTGTTGGACACTTGATTCTTGCAAAACCAGAAGGCTGGGTTGAACCACAGACTAAGACAAAGGATGAAGGAATTATTGCAACTCTTAAAAGAGAACCAATTGCATCTTACATTGGTATCTGGTTGATGTTCTATATTAATATTACCTGTGGTTTGGCAATTATCTCACAGGAAAAGATGATTGTTAAATGTATTGGGCTCGGAGCTGCCGCCGGTCTTATTTCTACAATCTCGGCAATTTTCAATGCTGGTGGTCGTCTTGGTTTCTCTGCATGGGCAGATAAGCTTAAGGACCGCAACACTATTTATAAGTTGATTTTCATTCTTTCAATTGCATCTACAATTATTGTTCTTTGCACAAAGGGAATTGCAAATGGAGATGGAAACACACTTCTTATTGTATTTGTACTTGCTTTGATTTTCATTGTAAACGCAGGATATGGTGGAGGCTTCTCTAACGTTCCAACACTTCTTTCTGATCACTACGGAATGGGAAATATTTCTGCAATTCACGGAATCACACTTTCTGCATGGGCATTTGCAGGGCTTACAGGAAACCAGATGGCTTCATTCATTGTAAATCACACTGGTGAGTTTATTGATGTACATGGAGTTCAGGCAAATCCAACTGGTTATCAGAACGTTCTGGTTGTAACTGCCATCTTGTATGCTGTAGCTCTTTGTTTGAGTCTTTTCCTTGTTCGTCCAATGTCTAAGACAAAGAAGGAAGCCTAGTTTCTACGAACACCTTCCTGTAAAATAAGATTCATAATCTTAAGCATATCTTTTACATTTATAGGCTTTGTGAGGTAGGCATTCATGCCACAATCCAAAGCCTTTTTTTTGTCTTCAGAAAATGCATTAGCTGTCATGGCTATAATCGGAATGGTTGCAATCCTGATATCCTCAAAAGAACGGATAATTCTAGTTGCCTCATAACCATCCATAATCGGCATCTGCAAATCCATAATTATTGCATCATAATAATCTACAGGATTACTTTTTAATAATTCAATTGCGAAAGAACCATCATTTGCTTCATCTACTAAAAGACCAACATCAGTCAGCAGCTCTACTGCAATTTCGCGGTTAAAGGCATTATCTTCAACCAGAAGGATTCTCTTATTTGTAAAGTCAAAGCCTTTTTGAATAGCTTCATCATCTTCTTCAATCTCAAGAAGGGTTGGCACTTCGAAAGGAATTGTAATTATAAACTCACTACCCTTTCCTAATTCACTAGTAACACTGATTGTACCGTGCATCATTTCTACAATAGATTTAGTAATTGAAAGTCCAAGTCCAGTTCCGGAAATACCGCTCTTTGTAGAATTATATTCACGCTCAAAAGGCTGAAAAACCTTTTCTGCAAATTCTTTGCTCATGCCTAAGCCATCATCTTTTATATGAAGCTCAACAAGAATCTCATTTTCTACTTCATCAGGAAGTTGAATTGCTGAAAGCCAGATATTTCCTTCTTCATTTGAATACTTAATGGCATTTCCAACAAGATTTATAAGCACCTGATTTAAGCGGAGTCGGTCACAGGAAACCGTTTCATCTTGTAAAAGACTTGTATCAATATGAAGGTGCATTTTCTTTTCCAAAAGAGGCTGCATCATCATGTCCTGGATATCATTGATAATAACGCGAAGATTAAAGGTTTCTTCTTCAAAGGTTACCTTACCGCTTTCAATTTTTGTCATATCCAGAACATCATTGATAAGGTTCAAAAGATGGTCAGAAGCCAGAGTAATTTTATTGATACAATCCACAAGTTTTTTTCGGTCATCAAGATTCTTTTTGGCAATTTCTGTATAACCGATAATTGCATTCATTGGGGTTCGAATATCATGAGACATATTTGAAAGAAAATCACTTTTTGCTTTAGTTGCGCGCTGAGTTTCAATCATTGAGTCTATCAATTCTTTTTCCTGCTTTTTATAAGCATAAGCCTGATATTTATAGATTGCACCAAGGGTAAAGGTAAGCGTAAGCATTGCAACTAAAATATCTATTAAAACATCACGCTTAGAGTCCATAGGGGTAAGCAGTTGGGGATTAAAATAGGCATAAATAATAACACCCATAATTACAAGGAAATTAAAGGCAGAAATTATCCAGCATTTTTTTCCTTCGATAAGTAAGAGTGTAAAAAGAAGGCCCATTGTAAGCCATAAAGGCATTCCGCTTTCAACACCACCAGAGGTCATATATAAAAAAGGCATAATTATATCATTGACTATGAGAGAAAGCAAAACTACTGAAATCTGAGGATGACCAAAGGTATTTGCAATTATTAAGCCAACTACACAAAGGATAATAATTATACTTGTTAACAAAATGGAATGAATAGAAAATTTCAAAAACAAAGACATTAAAAAAGCAACCATGCCACCTACAATTACAAAAAGTGACATTACATTGAGTAATCTATGTTGCAATTCATATTTCTCGTTAAAAAAATAATCCTTAAAGTTCTTGAGAACATTCATGTTTTGATTATATCATGATATAATCAAACTGTGTAAAAAAAAATACTTAAAAGAAGGTGATTATGAACTGGTTAGATGAAGCAATTTTTTATGAAATCTACCCCCAATCCTTTTGCGATTCTAATGGAGATGGAATTGGAGATTTTAATGGAATCATAAGCAAGCTGGATTATATAAAAAATCTGGGATGTAACGCTATTTGGATGAATCCTTGCTTTGAATCACCTTTTGGAGATGCCGGGTATGATATTTCTGACTATTACAAGGCCGCACCACGTTATGGAAGCAATGAAGATTTACAAAGACTTTTTGAATTAGTTCATTCACGGGGAATGCATATTCTTTTGGATTTAGTACCAGGTCATACTTCCATTGAACACCCCTGGTTTAAGAAATCTATGCAGGCTGAAAAAAATGAATATTCAGACAGATATATATGGACTTCCAGTGTATGGGAAGAACCACAGGGAATTGCCTGCATTAGAGGTATATCCGAAAGAAATGGTGCTGCTGCAGTTAATTTCTTTTCCCACCAGCCAGCTTTAAACTATGGCTTTTACAAAAAAACAAGACCCTGGCAGCAAACTGCCGACCAGGAGGGACCAAAAAGCACTCTTGAAGAAATGAAAAACATCATGCGCTTCTGGCTCAATAAAGGTTGTGACGGCTTTAGAGTAGATATGGCCGGCTCCCTTGTAAAGAATGATGAAAATGGAAAAGGGACAATTGAGCTCTGGCAAAAGGTTCGAACTTTTTTAGATGCGGAATATCCGGAAGCAAAGCTTATTTCTGAATGGGGAGAACCAGATAAATCCTTGAAGGGTGGCTTTCATATGGATTTTCTTTTACACTTTGGACCTTCTCACTACAACGACTTATTCCGCTGTAAGGAGCCCTTCTTCAGTTCCAGAGGAAAAGGAGATGCAGGTCTTTTTGTTAAAAATTATATAGAAAACTATGAGAAAACAAAGGGACAAGGGCTAATCTGTATTCCTTCTGGTAATCATGACATGGACAGACTCGCTCATAATTTGCAGGACGAGGAATTAAAGATTGCATTTGCCTTTTTACTTTCAATGCCGGGAGCTCCATTTATTTATTATGGAGACGAAATAGGAATGAGATATGTGGAAAACCTGCATTCGATAGAAGGCGGTTATGAAAGGACTGGTTCTCGCTCTCCAATGCAATGGAATTCTTCTGCGAATGCTGGGTTTAGCACTGCTGAAGCAGAAAAACTTTACATTCCTATTGACCCTTCTGAAGACAGACCAACTGTAGAAAATCAGATTCAAGATGCCGATTCACTTTATAATGAAATAAGAAAGCTGATTGGAATTAGACGAAACACGCCAGCCCTGCAGAACACTGCAAGAATTGATTTTGTTTTCACTGGTAAAAACAAATATCCTCTAGCCTATCTTAGAGGAAATGGAAAAGAGAGAATCCTGGTAGTAATAAACCCTTCAAAAGAAAGTGTCAGCTTTCCGACTAAGCTTAAAATTGATCAGCAGATTTATCAGTTTGGAAAAGGTTTAATTCAGGGCGGAAATATGATAACAGTTTATGGTCAAACAGCAGCTTTTTACACTGTTTCACTTAGAGGCTGATTATTAAATAGTATTTAAGGGGTACTTATGCAGAATGCATTTGAAAGCGTAAAAATAAATAAAGAGCATCCAAAATGGAAGCAGGCAAATACTAGAGAGATTCCTCTTTATGGAAGAAATAATGATATAAGAACTGAATTTGAAAGGGATTATACAAGAATTCTTCACTGCCAGGCATATAGAAGACTTAAGCACAAAACTCAAGTTTTCTTTGCCCCTCATAATGACCATATTTGTACAAGAATGGAACATGTAATGCATGTCTCTTCAGTCGCGTCTACCATAGCAAAATTTATGGGACTTAACGAAAGCCTTGCAAGTGCAATTGCTATGGGACATGACATTGGGCACGCACCCTTTGGTCACCATGGAGAAGACTGCTTAAACAAGCTGCTGGAACAAAAGGAAGGCCATAATGCACCAAAGAAATTCTGGCATGAAAGAAACAGTCTTTTTTTTGCTGATTTTATAGAAACCTTACAGGATCCAAATGGAGTTGAACAACCTCTAAATCTGACTTACGCGGTAAGAGATGGACTTATATGCCATTGCGGAGAAATTGACCAGCAGGGAATAAGACCAAGAGAAGAGGCTATAGATTTATATTCTATGAAAAGGCCAGGCTTTATTCAGCCTTACACCTGGGAAGGCTGTGTTGTAAAGGTTGCAGATAAAATTGCCTACTTAGGCCGTGATATAGAAGATGCCAGAGCCTACCATATTTTAGACATGACCTCTTACAGACAGCTTAGAGAAATTGTTGGTTCTACTCTGGGCTTTGAAAAGAAAGGAGCCCACGCCCTAAGAAGTGGAAAGGCGGTAAACACTACCGTACTTATAAATGATTTGATTGTAGACTTATGCCAACAAAGCAGCCCAGAAAAAGGCTTGTGCTTTTCTGATGAATATTTCAGATTTATTTTGGAGCTTAAAAAATTTAATTTTGCCCATATTTATAATCATTGGCGACTAAAAGAATTTGCTATTTACGCAGAAAATGTAATTGGTACAATATTCAGAACTCTTCAAAGAACAAAGCCTTATGCAGAATCAGGAAGATTAGCCCATGCACTAAGAACATACCCTACACTATTTTCAACCTTTGAAGACTGGCTTGTCCGCTATACAGCATATCAGCCATTTATTCCTGAAAAGCATAATTTTGTGGATAAGAAAAATATTCTTAAATACAATACTAGACCTGTATTTGACCTTCATGACGAAGAATCTTACACAAAATGCATAATTGAATATATTTCAGGAATGACAGATCAGTTTGCTATAAGAGTTTATGAGGAAATAATCAGCTTCTAAGCAATAAGGCTAATTTTTTATAGCGGCCCTATCCTTTCTAAGCACATCAACACAGGTAGAAGGATCTAGTGGGCGGCTATATAAAAAGCCCTGTATATAATCAACACCGATATTTTCTACAAGATTATTCTGATTGTTTGTTTCTACACCTTCAACAAGAATTTTTAAGCCGGCATCTTTGAAGGTTGAAACAAGATTTGAAAAGAGATTTACTCCACGGTCATTTTCTTCCATCATCAAGACTAAACTTCGGTCCATTTTAATAGTGGAAAATGGAAGACCAACAACATTAGCAAGATTTGAATAACCAGTTCCAAAATCATCCAGATAGAATTTTACACCAGCCTGTGCAAGCTGACACATATTATCTCTTACTAAATCGTAGTTTTCTATAAAGATACTTTCAGTTATTTCCATAATGATATTTTCTGGTTTCAAATGGAAGCTTTCCAAGGTTGTAAGAACATTTTCTACCAGATTTTGATTTGTCATCTGATATACAGAAAAGTTTATTGAAACTGCATCAATTAAATCACGATTTTCTGCAATAAATTTACAAACCTTTTCAAAGGCTACAAAACCAAGCCGTTCAATAAGACCTCTATTTTCTGCAACATAAACAAATTCAGTTGGAGAAATATCTCCCAGCTCTGTATTTATAAGGCGTGATAAGGCTTCCATATAAGTGAAATGCCTCTTTTCCAGAGAATAAATAGGTTGATACCATACCTGGAACTGTTCAGAATCTAATTCAAGCTCTCTCTTAAGGATTCTGTAAATATAATGTTTTCTTTCACGGTCAACCATTACAGACTCATCACAAATCTGCATTTTTCTAAGCTGCTTAGACTTAGCTTTAAGAAGCATGTTATTTACCAGATCCATAAGAGAATCATAATCATTATCATCATGTGAAAATTCTATTGCGGCTGAATATGATTCAACAGGAATTGGCATAATAGAATTTATATCTGATGTTAAATCAGTGATATAGTTTTGTATAATCTCAGCCTTTTCTGCTGCATCACCTACATTTCTGGCAAGAGCCGCAAAGCGGTTTGTTGTAATATGATAGGCATTGTGAGGGAAATGGATATTAAAGACTCCTCCAAGAGAAAGGAAGAATCTGTTAAAATCTGAAACATCCATACTGGACTGAATCATATTGATATTTTCAATAGAAAAAACATAGAGAACGCCTTCAAGCTTTTGAATAGCAATTCGTTTTTTTAATTTTGATTCGGTCATAAGACCTGTAGACATATCTACTTCTATCAAATAAGACTGTACTGTTAAATATGCAAAAAGGACAGCAGAGAAAGAAGCAACTCCTGTCATAATCATTTCTGGTCTGAAGAATTGCAGAACAACAAAAATGATAGAAATAAATGGATAAGCAACGAAAACCCAGAAAATACGGCGGGCAATAAATTTCCGATTTTTAAACATTGTAAAGAGAATAAAAATGCTGTAAAAAGCCGTAAGTGTATAGGTTAAATATTTTAGAGGTCCGCGGATATAGCCCTTATCTGGAGTGTATTTAAAAATCCAGCCTGTTGAAATATTAATCAATACAATCAAAAGATAAATGGCATAAACAATACCATTTATAGAATAACCAAGCTTTTTATTTTTTCTAAGAGTATAAGCAATATCAATAACATAATCTGACATTGCAAAAGGTGTAAACATGAGAAAAATAAAGAATAAAGTAGATATAAGGGTAGAAAAACCTAAAGGAAGCTGCTGATAATAAGTTTCACAAAACACAGTTCCTATATCGAATGCGGCTGCAAAAAAGGTTGAAATTCCAGCATACAAAAACAACCTTTGTCGTTTATCATATGCTGAAAAAGTAAGCAGTATGTTTATACATAAAAGTATACTCATACTTGCTGTAATAACTTCACCTAATATATAGTAGCCTGACGCTCCAAATTCCATAGTTTAATAATACCACGGAATTTAGAAATCAGCAAATTAAACTCTGTGCATTGCGCTGAAAACCTTTTCATTCATAATGTTGATTTCAACGCCCATTTCATCTGCAAGTTTATTCATGCTTTCACGGAGCACTTCAATATCAATATCTGAATTTGAAAGTTCAACCATCATCATCATTACGAAATTTCCAGAAAGGATTGTCTGAGTGATATCTGCAATATTAATTTTATGGTCTGAAAGATACTGAGAAACCTTTGCGATAATTCCAACTTTATCTGAGCCAACTACTGTTATAATAGCATTCATATTCTTTGTTCCTTATTATCTATTGATATCTTTGATTTTAAGCCTGCTTCCGTCGGAAGAGATTCCGACTCCGCATCCTTAAAATCAGAAATTATTACCTAATGTAGCAGCTATGACTGCTTTTATTGTGTGCATGCGGTTTTCAGCTTCATCAAAAACAAGAGACTGACTGCTTTCAAAAACCTCGTCTGTAACCTCCATTGCTGTAAGTCCAAACTTCTCGCCAATCTCCTTACCTATTTTTGTATTCAGGTCATGGAAGGAAGGCAGGTCGTGCATAAAAACGGCAGAGGCCTTTGCCTTTTTCATAACTTCTGAATTAACCTGGTAAGGCTTCAAATCTGTAATACGTTCAGCCCATACAGAATCAGGCTCACCCATACTTACCCAAACATCAGTGTAGATAATATCGGCATCCTTAGCGGCCTTAGAAACATCACTTTCCAAAGTAATAGAAGCTCCACTTTCCTTACACCACTTATCACATTCTGCAACCAGCTTTGAATCCGGGAAATATTTTTCAGGAGCACATAAGGTAAGGTTTAAGCCAAGCTTTGAGCAAACTATGCAGAGAGAGTTTCCTATATTGTAGCGGGCATCTCCAAAGTAAACCAGTTTAAGCCCCTTGAGCTTTCCAAAATGCTCGCGGATTGTCAGCATATCTGCCAGCATCTGAGTTGGATGATATTCATTTGTAAGTCCGTTCCAGACAACAACACCGGAATATTTAGCAAGATCTTCTACAAGAGTCTGTTCGAAGCCACGATATTCGATTCCATCAAACATACGACCAAGAACACGGGCTGTATCTGCGATACTTTCTTTTTTTCCAATCTGACTGCCTTCTGCAAGATAGGTTGTTGAAATACCAAGGTCATGTGCTGCAACTTCAAAGGCACAGCGAGTACGGGTACTTGTTTTTTCAAAAATAAGGGCAATATTTTTTCCACGGTGAATATCTACAGGAATTCCCTTCTTCTTTTTTTTCTTCAAATCGGCAGCAAGGTCAAGAAGGCCTGTAATTTCTTCAGGTGTGAAATCTTTTAATGTAAGAAAATTGCGTCCTGTTAAGTCCATAAGCACCTCACAAAATAATACTTTTTATGAAAACAAAAGTATAACAGATAATTAAAAAAGAGACTAGACAGGGATTTTAAAGGAGAAGCTTAAAATCCCTGTTGTAAGATTAAGCATCTATTTCTGCAGCAAGATGATGCACAATAAATTCACGGCGTTCTGGAGTATTCTTTCCCATATAGAACTGTAGTACCTGAGGAACGTTCTTTAGGGTCTGAATTGTTACCGGAGTAAGATGCATTCCCTTGTCTTCACTTTCCCCTTCCTTTCTTGGGAAGATAAACTGTCCAAATTCGCTAGGATTGATTTCTCCGAGTCCCTTAAATCGGGTTACTTCAGCAGATTTTCCAAGCTTTTTAATTTCACGGTCACGGCTTTCTTCGCTGTAACAGTAAACAGTCTTTGTCTTGTTACGAACACGGAAAAGCGGAGTTTCAAGAATATAAACATGACCTGTAAGAACCAGTTCTTCAAAGTAAAGCAGAAGATAGGTTAAAACAAGATTTCTGATATGGTAACCATCGTTATCGGCATCGGTTGCAATTACAATTTTGTCATAACGGAGCCCTTCGATATCCTTTTGAACCCCAAGACTGAAGGTAAGATTTTTTAACTCTTCATTTTCAAAGAGAGCTGATTTTTTTCGGCCATACATATTTTCTGGTTTACCGCGAAGAGAGAAAATTGCCTGATAAGAAACATCACGGCTTCCAACCATAGAACCGGTAGCCGAATCTCCCTCAGTTATGAAAATCATAGAGTTTGCACCCTTTGGACCATCCTGCAGGTGATACTTACAGTCCTTAAGCTTTTTAATTTTAAGCATTACCGATTTTTCAGCTTCACGAATCTGTTTTTCGGTAACGCTGTTTATTTCATTACGTGCCTTCTGATTTTTAATAATTTTATCTTCAAGAGCGCCTGCAATATCGGGATTATGGCGCAGCCAGTCATCAACTGCAAGCTGAACTTCTTTAATGATTGGTGCACGGATTTCTACGTTTCCAAGCTTATTTTTTGTCTGGCTGGTAAACATAGGATTATCGAGACCTATTTTAAGGGCACAGATAAGACCACCACAAACATCCTTTTCATCATAATCCTTTTTAAAGAAGGAATTTACTCCCTTTGTAACGCCATCCAGGAAGGAGGTTACATGGGTACCACCATCTTCTGTGCTCTGACCATTTACAAAAGAATAAACATATTTATCGAGACTGTTGGTATGAGTAAGAACAAACTCCAGATTTTCACCCTTATAACTGAAGATTTTGTAAAGAGCCTTGCCATCCATTTCATGTTCAAGCAAATCCTGAATACCGTTCTGGCTTACATAATCCTGACCGTTACATTTGAGCAAAAGTCCAGGGTTAAGGTAGGCATAATTCCAGAGACGCTTTTCTACGTACTCCATATTATAATTATACTTTCCGAAAAGCTCAGGATCAGGCTCGAATTCAAGGTAGGTGCCGTTTGGAACACCAGGCTTTGCAGCTCCGGTCTTTCCACTTATTTTTTCACCTTTTTTGAATTCAACTACTGCCATTTTTCCGTCACGAATTGAAGCTGCACGGAAATATGAAGAAAGAGCATTTGTTGCTTTGATACCTACACCATTCATACCGATAGCCTGTTTAAATACGTTGTTGTTGTATTTAGCTCCAGTATTAACGTTGGCTACACAGTCTTCAAGGGCTCCAAGAGGAATACCACGTCCATAGTCACGAATCTTTACGCGACCATCTTTTATTTCAATATCAATTTTCTTTCCAAAGCCCTGAGAGAATTCATCTACAGAGTTATCGATTCCTTCTTTAAGAAGAATGTAGATACCGTCATTTTCGTTTGAACCGTCACCAAGGGAACCAATATACATACCAGGACGGAGTCGGATATGCTCAAGACCTTCAAGGTGCTGGATGGAATCTTCGTCGTATACGGTAGAGGCTGACTGGGATTTGGCAGGGGTGGTTTTTACAGAGGCGGCCTTTGCGGGGGCGGTGGCCTTTGAAGTGGAGGCGGCCTTTACAGAGGTGGCCTTTGAAGTAGAGGCGGCCTGGGCTGGGGCTGCTGCCTTAACAGGGGCTGTAGCCTTTGCAGAGACAGTTGCCTTAACAGGGGTGGCGGCAGATTTTGCAGAGGTGGCCTTGGCTGAAGAAGCAATCTTTGAAGGAGCAGCCTTTACAGTAGTCGCAGCCTTTACAGAGGTGGCCTTTGTCAAGACTGCCTTTGTTGAAGCCGCCTTAACTGCTGCTGTTTTTACAGTAGTAGTTGCCTTGGCAGGACTTGCCTTGGCAGGAGACACTTTTGCAGCGGCAACTTTTGCAGATGTCGCAGCGCTAGTCTTTGCACTTGCGGCTAGCTTTTCAGAAGCGGATACTTTTACAGATGCTGTTTTTGAAGCTGTAGTTTTAACACTTGATTTAACGGCAGTCTTCTTTTCTGCCTGAGACGTTTTTTCTGACATTTTTTTCCCACCCAAAATGTAATGCATAAATTCTATTATGAGATGGGCGTAAAGTCAAGGGGTGAAGGAAAAAGATTCCTTACTAAGACTGTATATCCACCAGCTCTTTATTCCCCTACTTTACTTTTTACTTCAAGAGGGTCTTCATTACAGCAAGATTGTTTAATATAGAAAAAAAGAGTTCAAAAGACATAGGCTGAAGGGATTGCAGGTTATCATCCGGAGTATGAAAGCGACGCCACGTATCAGGCTGCTGACCGGAAAGAACCTGAGAGACTTCCTCAGAGGGTAAAAGTGTAATTGCTACAGCAGGAATACCAGAAGCAATAAAACTTGCATTGTCAGAGTAATTGCAGGGAAGACAGAACCAGTGGCCTCCCGAGCTGCTTCGTAACAGGTCAGAAGCCCTTTGTTCTAGAGCAAGGAAGTCTCTTTTGAAGCTAGCAGGGGCTTTTGAAGGAAGCCTTGTCTGGGTAAGAATTGGAACATCTCCCCGGCCCATGCAGTCAAAGACAAAAATATCATC
>JAIKYB010000240.1 GCA_024683675.1 Treponema sp. | reverse complement strand
TTCCACCAATTCATATTCCATACTTCCAAGCCCCAGCTCTGCCGCATATTCAATTGAGTAATGTCCGTTGCGCTCTTCAAAAATATCGGTCAAAGGCTTACTTCCTTTTGCGGCGTAAATTAAGTCCGTACAGGCCTGGTCCAGGGCAACCGGGTCTGTAGAAGCCAGAATCCCGATGTCTGGAATTACAGGCTTTGGATGGCTGCTTCCGTAATCCGACTGGTCAGAAAGCTTAAAGAGAAAATTGATATAAACCACATGACCTTCAAAATATTCAATTACCGCTTTTGCCGCTTCCACATTTGCCGCCAAAAAAGCATCCTGATTTCGATGGGTGTAATATTCGGAGGTTTTTCCGCCCGAGTGAATCAACCTTTTACCGGCAGGGCTCGAAATCCCGATAGAAAGATTTTTCAGGATTCCGCCGATGCCAGAAACTGCGTGGCCCTTAAAGTGAGTCAGAACCAAAAGTGAATCATAATCTGCAAGTCCCGCACCCACAATATTTTTTGAAAGCACCCAACCATTTTTTACCGGCAGCTCCATGTCTCCTTTTTCGTCGATGATGTCCACAGCAGCAACCTTTGTAAAGCCGTGCTCCTCTGCAATTTCCTTACGGATAGCAACAGTGTCACTAACTCCGGTAGAATTGATGTATGTAGCTCCAAGTTTTTTCACCAGCTTTTGAGAAAGCTCCGGCTGAATAAAAAGATAGCCGCCAGGCTCCCCCGTACTCTGCTGCAGGGCAACTTTTCCATTAAGCTTTTTTCCGCATTTTTCGTAAAGGATCACCACAATATTCGGATTTATTTCCCTGGAAAAATAAACTACTGACTTCTTCTGTGCAAAAAGGCCCTGGGTAAAAAGTAGTAAAAGTCCGGTAAAAATTAAAAGAGATTTTTTCATTTGATTTCTCCTATTTCAAATACTCCCCAAAAAACTCGGCCAGGCGGTCAAAGGGAATAAAATCTCCGTCGCCGCCGTCGTACAAATCTGTGTGGCTGGCACCTGGGACAATCACAAGCTCCTTGTTGTCGCCGGTCAAGCGTTTAAAGGCATCTTCGCCAAAGTAGCGGGAGTGGGCCTTTTCGCCGTGAAGAACCATGACGGCACTCTGGATTTCATCTGCATAGGCAAGCATTTTTGTGTTTAGCAAAGATGTAGAGGCAGTAACATTCCATCCTCCATTTGAATTGAGGCTCCTTTCATGATATCCACGAGGGGTTTTGTAATAATCATGATAATCCTTTACAAAATAAGGGGCATCCTCAGGAAGCGGATCCACTACTCCACCGCCAAGTTTGTAAGCACCACCCTTTTGCATATTTTTAAAGTCCTCGATTCTCTGGGCCATAAGAGCCTTGCGTGTCTGGTTACGGGCCACACTTGAGTTTGCACTGTCAAAATATCCGTTGGCAGTAACCCGGCTCATGTCGTACATTGTGGAAGCAACCGTAGCCTTCACGCGGGTATCAATTGCTGCCGTGTTGATTGCCATTCCGCCCCAGCCGCAGATTCCGATAATTCCGATTTTCTCAGGGTCAACCTTGTCGCAGACCGAAAGAAAATCCACTGCCGCCATAAAATCTTCTGTATTGATATCTGGGCTGTTCATGTAGCGGGGCTGGCCTCCAGATTCCCCGGTGTAGGAAGGGTCAAAAGCCAGAGCAAGGTAGCCGCGGGCCGCCATCTGATTTGCATAAAATCCTGAAGACTGTTCCTTGACCGCCCCAAAAGGCCCGCTGATTGCAAGAGCTGCAAGTTTCTGCCCACTGTCATTCCCCTGCTTGACACGGGAATCTTTCGGCCAATAAAGGTCCCCTACCAGTTCAATCCCAAAGTGATTGCGGAAAGTCACCGTTGTCCGGGTAACTCCGTCTGTTAATTCAAAAGTATAATGCTCGTTGCTTCTGTCGATTTTTGCTGAAGTTGAATCTGTCATAATTTTCTCCTTTTTTTTCGTAAGAGGATCCCTACCTTACGCAAAAATTTATATCACACGGATTCGAGCCAGCTAACGCTGTCTCCTTCTTATATTTTATTCCTACAGATTTTGCGTTAGCAAAATCCAATCCGTGTGACAATCTTTTCTGGCACTACTTGCAGGGAACGCCCGAACAATTTAAGGATAGAAGTATTCAGCAGTTATTACCAATACTTTGTTTATATGACTAGATATGCTTTTTATGAATGACAAACAACAAAGCCCATGCTAAAATATCTTTATGGAACTCCGAGTATTAAAATATTTTTTAGAAGCAGCCCGTCAGGGAAACATCACAAAAGCAGCAGAAAACCTAAACGTGACCCAGCCAACAATGAGCCGGCAGATTAAAGACCTAGAATGGGAGCTTGGAGAAAAGCTTTTTGAACGAACAAATTACGCCATAAAACTCACTCCGGCCGGCCAACTTCTTCGGGAGCGTGCTGAAGACATTCTTTCCATGACAGACAAAACCCTGCTTGATTTTAAGGCCCTCAAGGAAGACGAGATTTCCGGAGATATTGCTATTGCCTGTGCCGAATCCAAAAATATTTCCTTTCTTGCAAAGTGCATAAATCAGCTCAAAATCATCCATCCAAAAATCCGCTTTCACCTTTATGCAGGAGACAGCGAACGTGTTCTGGAAAAACTGGACAAGGGCCTTTTTGATTTTGCCGTCGTAGTAGAAAATGTGGATTTGGAAAAATATAATCAGTTGACTGTGCACGCCGTAGACCGCTGGGGCGTGGTTATGCGACGAGATGCAGAACTTGCCAATCGAGATTATATTGAACCAAAGGATTTACTTGGAAAGCCCGTTATGGTTTCTCGCCAGGCCTTGGCTGCCGATTTTCCCCGATGGCTTGGTGATGATACAGAAAAGCTTAATGTAGTTGCGACCCTAGATTTGACTTACAATGGGTCAGTTTTAGCCCGAGAAGGATGCGGCTACCTTTTAACCTTTGAAGGTCTTGCAAACACAAGCGCAGAAAGCTCCCTTATTTTTAAGCCTCTTATGCCCGAGCTCACAACTTCAATGTATGTAATCTGGAGAAAGCATCAAAACTTTACAAGTGCCGGAGAAATTTTCCTGGAGGAATTAAAGACAGTACTGGGGTGATTTTATTGTTTATGCTTTACTAGCATTCTACCTGTTAAAGAAGATCATTTTGCAAGTTCCTGATAAGCTTCCATATTCTGCTTTATAAGGGAATCTGACATAGAAAACAGTTTATCATCAAGGACTGTGTTAAATTGTTTTTCATCTTGCTTCTGCTAATGTCATTTCTTTTCCTCCTTTTGGAGATTTCTAGCCAAATAATCTTTTCTGTAATTCTTGGCACGGACAATTTCCTCTGGAGGTGTTTTCTGTGTTTTCTTTCGGAAGCCATGGGTAATTATGCTTTTATTTCCGACAAAGAAAAAATACAGATTTCTTACAATGTTGGTTCCCTGCTTTGTCCTAAGCTCGAAAATTCCATCCTCAAGATGTTCCGAATATTGTTAGAATTAAATAATTTCTGCTATTACTAAATTTCTTTTAT
>JAIKYB010000212.1 GCA_024683675.1 Treponema sp. | reverse complement strand
TGCCTGGTAAAGGAATTCTGGGTGAATGCCTACACGTGGAAGCTGAGTTTCAATATCAACCTCGTGGTGTCTTGCATAGTTTTCGTTACGTTTAGTTGTATCAGGTACTTCTGTAATTGGGTAGCGCAGGTATTTTTCCAGAATTTCTGGATCCGGCATATTTGCTGGTACCTTGCGGAATACGTCATAGTCATCCCAGGAATAAATAAAGCGGACATTCTTGCCGCGGTCACGCAAGGCGCGAACAACCAGGTCTACAGTAATAATTTCACGGAAGTTTCCAAGGTGAACTGTTCCGGAAGGTGTAATTCCTGAAGCGCAGGTGTAAGAATCCAAATCTCCCTTTTCGCGGATAATCTGGTTAGCCATCTGATCTGCCCAGTGACAGAGCAGAGGATCTCTCTTTTCGTTATTGTGATTTTCGTTGTTACTCATAAGTGCATATTATAGTAAAAAACAGCATTCGTAGGAAGTAGTATCTATAGGAGGTTTTTCTGATTGAAATTTATTCAAAAATTAAGTAAAACGTTTAACAAAAAGAGGTTAAAAAAATGCGTAAAAATAAGATTTTTTCAATACTTTTCTTTACTGTTATGGGGGTACTTTTTATGTCTTGTTCAGAAGAAAAAGATAAAAATTCAGCTGCAATAAAAGAAGCTATTAAAGAAGAAAGTAAGGTTGTTTCTAATTTTGATTTTATTCCTCCTGAATATCGCAGGCCGGTAAAAGAGGGTGGCGGTAGAATTGAATATATTACCTACATGTCAAAAAAATATTATGGCGACGGCAGCGATAATGAAAAGCATGCCAATGTTTATCTGCCGGAAGGTTATGACGGTTCAAAAAAATATCCTGTGCTTTATTTAATGCACGGAATTGGTGGTAACGAATTTGAATGGGGTATGAAGGATAATGATTCCCTTATAAAAAAGATAATGGATAATCTTATTCAGAAGGGTGAAATTGAGCCCTTTATTATTGTTACTCCAAACGGTCGTTCAGGAAGTGATCCGGACCCTAATAAGGCTTATCTTGCCTTCTATAAGTTTGGTCAAGAGCTCAGAAATGATCTTATTCCATTTATAGATTCAAATTACACTACAATTCCAGACCGCGAGCATAGAGCTATGGCCGGACTTTCTATGGGCGGTATGCAGACAATTAATATTGGAATCTGCGAATGTCTTGATTTGTTCTCCTGGTTTGGGGCCTTTTCTGCAGCTCCAACCTCCTATGATGCTTCCAGAGTTTCTGTTTGGGCCGACAGTCATCCCGAATATAAAATCAATTTCTTCTATAATATTTGTGGAACAGAAGATTCAATTGCCTTTGCTTCTCATGCCAATGCTGCCAAGCTGATTCCTCAGCTTTCTACAAGTCTAAAAGACGGAGAAAACTTTAAGTGGCAGGAAACTTCTGGAGGTCATGACTTTGGCATTTGGAATTTAGGCTTCTATCACTTTGCAAAGATTTTTGGTGCCCGCTAGGTACTTTCGGCCAGCTATTTTCCCGCTAGTTATTTTACAACCATAACCTTTCGGGTTTCATCTATGCCGGCGCCCATAACTCGTATGAAATACATTCCACGGGCTACCGGCTTGTTGTTGCGGTTGCGGCCATCCCAGGTAAAATGATAAGTTCCTGCTGACGAAGTTCCGTGAGCAAGATATTCAATTATATTTC
The DNA here is from genome assembly GCA_024683675.1 of Treponema sp. Taxonomy (GTDB): domain Bacteria; phylum Spirochaetota; class Spirochaetia; order Treponematales; family Treponemataceae; genus Treponema_D. Next base: position 2,001 of record JAIKYB010000212.1, on the reverse strand, counting down.
CATCAAGAGTCATAATCATAACACTCAGATTTCCTTCTTTTGGCATTTGAACTTGAAGAGTAAGTTTTTCTCCATTTGTAACGTTAATTACGTTGTTGAAGATTGTAACTCCTCCTCTCTGAAGGGTAAGGGCGCTCAGCTTAAAGGACCACAAATCCAAAGACCATAAATTAGAAGTATCCAGCTGGCGTACTCCAAAAAGAGGAATCCTGTTTGCACTTGTAATATCATAAAGCTTATTAATTGAATCATAAGTTGGGATATTACATATAGATAAAAGATTGCCGGAAGAATCGGTCATTGCATAAAGGAAGCGAACTTGAGTTCCGGAATCCAAAGAAGAGGTCATATCGGAAGGAATTGTATGAATAAGCTGATTATCTTCTGAAAGGGCAGAAACCGAATTATAAGTGTCTGCTGAGCTTGGACTATAGGTAAAGGCTGGCAAAGAGAAGCCGTCTAAAGCTGGCAGCCAGATTCTATAATCCTGATTTAAATCTTCATTGATTTTTGTAGAAACAGAATTAGCATCAGGGCTGCTTGAAAGGCAGAGCAGGGCTCCTTCAAGGCCATCTACACTATCAGCGACAACATCATAATCAAAGCCTAAAGGAAGAGTTCCAAAATTCTGCTGGTCCGCATCCCAGTCATGAACTGACCAGCCGTCATTAGGCTCTGTATTTGAGCTGTAGGCATACTGAGGATTTATTACATTTACTGCCAGTTCAGACAGGGCATGGGCTTCATACATATTCATGTAGTTTCCAATCTGGTCTTGAATAAGGGTTACTCTGGAATTTTCAATACCTGTAATTGGGTCTGTAGAAAATTCTCCATATTGCTCCGGATAGGTAAGGCGAATATAGCTGTCGCAAAGGTTTTCATAAAGGATATCCTGGTTCATGGTCAGAATGATTTCTGTAAACTCTTCTTCTGTTTCTTCACTTGTAATATGATTTACACTTGCGGCTACACTGGTGTCAGGGCTCAAACTTGAATGCTGGCTGGCACTTCCAGAGGAATCGATAGTGATAATTTCGAAGCACTGAGGAATCAGCTCTTCAAAGCTTTCTGTAATTTCAAGGGCATTGTCATCGCTGTCATAAAGCTTTATATCTGAGCTGTCTGTCATGATATTTTTATTGATGATTATACTTAACTGCTTTTGATTAACAGGAGCCAGAGTAAAATTAAAGGAAGGAGGAGTTCTGTCTATTGTTCTTACAGTTGCAGAGCGCAGTCTGTTTCCTGCCAGGTCTGTTATGTAGCCAAGGCTGTCATCATAAGAGACTGTAAAGGAATCTGTTAAGGTGTAAGTGCTTCCTTGAATTTCAAGGGCAAAATAAAGTCCGTCATGTCTGTCTGCGGCTCTCTTTGTGTCAGAAGAACCGGTGAACAAGGTTCCCTTTGCTCCATTGTATGGCAGTGTGTCTTCAAAACTAGTGTTTGGAACTGCACTTGAGCTTTGTGAGTCAATATATTTGAAGGCTCCTACCGATGCAGCCAGAGCAGAGTATCTTATTCCTCCAGAGGTTCTTCGGCTTTCGTCTGAATCAAAGCCCCTGGCGCCACCAATTATATCTGCTGTGTAAGAGAAATCAGTATAAAGAGTGTCTGCAGTGGAATTGTTAATCCATCCTCTTTCTGTATGCCATACAGCAAGGTCCTGATCACTATAACTTGGCTGGTTATCAAAAAGATGGAATTCAATTTCATCAATGTAAAGTTCACCAGACAGGGAATTTCCAAGGGCTTCATTATACTCACCCATTTCCCATTCACTGTTTACGTCCAGTCTTAAAGGTGCAAAGGAAGGTTCTGTAAGGTCCCAGCTGCCGTAAAGACCGCTTTCTGTAGAATTAACAGATATGTCAATTTTTGCCGCAACCTGATTATTTCCGGCCAGGTCTTTAATGGCCCCTGTATCCACAGCGTCTGTAAAGCTGACAGTTCCCGAAGGCTGAATTGCACTTTCAATATAGCCGGTCCAATTCCAATGTG
>JAIKYB010000198.1 GCA_024683675.1 Treponema sp. | reverse complement strand
TTTCATGAATGAAGATTTACTTCCTGATGATAGTTTAATCATACAAGAACTAGCGGACATTCCTGGGAAAGACTTATATCTGACTTTTAGAAGAAAAATTTTTTCAGCATATTTTATAACCAAGCTTTTTGATTCATTAGAAAAATTTGGCTTTCTGGATGCAGCTTCAAAACAAATGATTCAAAATGGTATAAGACTATTTTATAGACATTTTTTAGTAACAAAGGAACAAACTCTTTCTCAAGAAGAAATGCATAGTCCAATGTTCTGTATGTTATACAGGTTCCTATTAAAAGATGATATGGGATATGACTTTAACACAGATACTGCTTTGTATTTTAAGAGATATATTTTTTAATTTATTTTCAAAATGTGAGACAGTGTTTCACAAAATAGAGATGAGTCAGCGATAAAGGCACCAGACGACAAGGAAGTGACATTTTTCCCAATTACCACCAATTACTACCTTTACTTTTGGTGGTAAATGGTGGTAAAAGCAAATGGCTCTGTCTATAAATCATCTAATTTAGAGGTGAACAAGGTTTTTATATGCTTCACCTCTAAATTAAATCAATCTAAGAAATAAACTCTGGGAACATCTCCCTCGCAAATCCAAACTCCCGTTCCCCAAACAGCACCAGCGTAATCTCATCAAAATCATCCTGGTGCAGTTTCATCGTCTCAATTGCTACCCTAATAGCATCTTGCTGTGGGTAACCATAAACACCGGCAGAAATCAGCGGAAATGCAATTGTTTTAAGTCCTTTTTCTTTTGCAAGATTCAAAGAGTTTTCATAGCAGGAAGTAAGAAGTGCCTCTGCTTCAGATGGAGTATGTTCAAAATAAATCGGCCCAACAGTGTGAATTACGAATCTTGCTGGTAGTTTATATCCTTTTGTGATTTTAGCTTCACCAGTTCTGCAGCCATAAAGAGTACGACATTCAGCAAGAAGTTCAGGACCAGCGGCATAATGAATTGCACCATCCACACCGCCACCACCCAGCAGCGATGAATTAGCCGCATTTACGATTGCGTCACAAGCCAGCTTAGTGATGTCGCCTTTGATAATTTTGATTTTTCCCATATTGGAGCTGATCGGACTTGAACCGACTACCTCTACAATGCCATTGTAGCGCTCTAGCCAGGTGAGCTACAGCCCCGATATTTTTATTATATCACAATTCTGTGTATTTTTTGTTACTTCCTTTCGCTTTTTCTACCGGATATTTTGCTTCGTTCATCGTCATTTTCATGTTGATGATTTCATCTTCGTCCAGGCCCAGCTTATCCAGCAGATTTCGGCAGTAAACCATGACATCGGCCAGTTCTTCCTTTACATGCTGCAAATCATAATCTTTATCTGACCACTGAAAGCATTCCAAAAGCTCATTTGCCTCAATCGAAATGGATTTTGCAAGATTTGCCGGTGTATGGAACTGATCCCAGTCGCGATCTGCGATAAATTTTCTGATTCTGTTTATTGTCTGTTCTGTCATATTGATTCCCTTATATTTATTTTACCAGATTTTCCCTCTATTCTTCTTTATCTCGCTCCGAATTTTCTTGAGCTTTAATTTGCGCTCTTTACTGGCACGAGTCGGCTTTGTTTTAATTCGTTTTTTAGGAATTACCAGAGCCTGGATAATCCGCGCTTCAAGGCGGGAAAGAGCAATTTCACGGTTACGTTCCTGATATCGCTCATCATCCACATCAAGAAAAAGACAGTCTTCCTTATTGATGATAGCGGCTAACTTTGAACGAAGACGAATAAGTTCTGCATCAGCAAGGCCGCCCAGGGAAGTAACGGGAATAACAAGATGCACTTTGCTATTTACCTTATTCACATTCTGGCCGCCGTTACCTCCACTGCGGGCAAAAGTAAATTGAGAATTGTTGATTATGGATTCGTGTAGCTTTGCGCGGTTCATTGCTTCTATTGTAGTCATTTAATCAATTTTACATAATCCATTCGCTTTATCATTTGATCTGTTGAATGTGCATCAAAACCTATTATAGTAGTTACAGGTTTTGACGTGGCACAATTGTACTGATCAA
>JAIKYB010000196.1 GCA_024683675.1 Treponema sp. | reverse complement strand
TGTATATAAAGGAAAAGACAGCTATCCGAATCTTCCATTTGAGGTTGGGAAGGCGGAGTTTTGTCTTTCACTCTAGCAAATAATTTTTAATGTGAAGCAAAATGTTATTAATAAGGAGAACTAAATGACTAAAAAGAAACTGATATTACCGGACTACAAAAACTGTATCGCAAATCTGCCAAACTCAATTTTGAAAAAGTTTAATGCAGAGCCTCGCGGAGCCAGTCTGCCACTGCTGGATCCCTACCTTCAAAAGGATTACAAAAACATCCTGGTAATTCTGCTGGACGGAATGGGTAAGTTGATTATGGAACGCCACCTTGCAGAAAACGGGCCCTTCCGCTCTCATCTTGCAGGTATTTACACTTCAACTTTTTTGTCTACAACGGTTGCGGCCACTACCTCTGTAATGTCGGGCCTTCAGCCTTGTGAGCACAGCTGGCTTGGCTGGGACTGCTACTATCCTCAAGTTGATAAAAACGTAACTGTTTTTTTGAATGTGGAACAGGGCACAGACAAACAGGCCGCGGACTACAATATCGCGCGAACTCTTACTCCTTATGAAAATGTGGTTGACCGGATCAAGCGGCATGGCGGCCAGGCCTATCTTGAGGCACCTTTTGCAAACAAGGCTCTTGATGATTTTGAAAAGCTTTGTGACCGGGTGCGGGAGCATTGTGCAAAGCCGGGACAAAAATATGTTTACGCCTACTGGAATCAGCCGGACGGACTTTTGCACAAAAATGGCTGCGGTTCACAAATTGTAAAAGAAAACCTTTTGGCACTTGAGGCTTCTGTCGCAAAGCTTGCCGCAGAACTTGAGGACTCACTCATAATCGTAACTGCTGACCACGGACATATCGACAACAGACAGGTTTGGCTTCGTGATTATCCCCATCTTTATGAATGTCTTGAGCGGGATGCTTCTCTTGAGCCTCGTGTTTTGAATCTTTTTGTAAAGCCTGGGAAGGAAGATTTTTTTGTAAAAGAGTTTAATCGCAGCTTTGGAGAAGATTTTGATTTACTTCCTATGGAGGAGGCAATCGGTCGAGGTCTATTTGGAAATCAGCCCCATCATCCCCTCTTCCGCTCAATGCTTGGAAATTATCTTGCCATTGCCACGGGAACTCTTTCTATCATGACTGTTGATGAAAACTTTATTTCCATGCACGGAAGTCTGACAGAGGACGAAATGCTGATTCCGCTGATTGTTTTTGAAAATGTGAAATAGAGTTTGAGGTCAGTTTCTTAGCAAGCCTTTTGACCCCGGCGAGAAATAAAGCGGGAGTCGGGACTTGTGCGACAGGTTGAGAATAATATTTGACATCTGGCGAAATATGCAATATATTGCATATATGACAGTAAAAAACGAAGATGTCTTAAATATCATGCCGCCGCAGATGGGCCTTTTTGGACTCCTCTTTGCTTTTATGAACCGGCTCCAGACTGTAGGCGACGCATTTTATGAAGAGATTACCTGCAAACAATTTTTTCTCTTGGCCTGTCTGAATCTTTATCCCAAGGAGGCTCCAACGGCAAATGAGATGTCAGAGACAATGGGCTGCAGCAGACAGAATGTCAAAGAGCTTTTGAATAGCCTGACTAAAAAAGGCCTTGTGACTCTAAAGCAGGATTCAAGTGACCGCCGCAAGTTCAGAATCTATCCGACTGAAAAAATGAAGAACTTCGGTGACAAATACCGCAAGAAGGAAATAGACTTTATGACACTTCTTTATGAGGGTATTTCTGATGATGAGATAAGACAGGTTTTCAAAATTATTTCCCGCATGGAAAAAAATATTAAAGCTGAAAAAAAGGAGTAGCAAAATGTCAGCAATCGTAATTTATAAGAGCCAGACAGGCTTGACAAAAAAGTATGCAGAGTGGATCAGTCAGGCTTCCGGCTGTCAGTGCCTGGATTTTAAGAAGGCCAGAAAATTAGACCTGACTGCTTATGACACAATTATTTTTGGCGGCTGGTGCATGGCCGGCGGAATCACAAAGCTGGACTGGTTCAAAAATCAGATTTCTTCTCTTGCTGATGCCGGTAAAAAGCTGATTGTATATGCAGTAGGAGCCAGCCCTGCAGAAAGCCCGGAAATTGCAGAAGCAATGCGTCAAAACTTCAGCGAAGACGAATGGAAGAAAGTAAAAGTTTTCTACTGCCCGGGAGGACTGGATTACAATAAAATGAAGCTTGGCTCCCGTCTTGCAATGAAAATGTTTGTAAGAATCTTATCATCAAAAAAAGATGTAAGCCAAAAAGATTTGTGCCAAATAGAAATGCTTTCCCACTCCTACGACCTTACAGATAAAAAATACATCGAGCCCATTCTCGCGGAGATTAACTAGAAAAGTTCCTTATCGAAAAGATCATTCAAATCTGAAATCGTAAAGTCCTGTCCATAATCCCGGCCGGTCTCGTGTAAATCGGAAGAAGGTCTTTCTATCAAAACTGATTTACAGCCAAAGCGCTGGGCCACAAGAATATCCCGCTTGTCGTCGCCAATCATAAGCATATTTTGCGGTTCTTCGTGGAAAAAGTCAGCTATGTCGCAAAGGCCTTTGGTGTTAGGCTTTTTAAAACTACAGGACAAAGAGGAAACATATAAATCAAAATAAGGAAGAAGTGGCGCGTTGTAATTTTTGTGAAGCTGGTCTGGCATGCCGGTTGCAACATCCGTAAGAACCGCAATTTTAATTCCCCTTTCGCGCAGGGCTTTTAAGCAGGGAATAGAATCCTCATAAATCAGGGGCTTGAGCTCCAGAGCCTCAAAAAACATGTCAATGATTTTTGCGACAGGTATCGAGTCTGGCAGCGAGTCAGAAAGCTTCCAGCCGGCAGTCACAGCTTTAAAAATTAACTCCGGCTCAATCTCCTCTTCACGAGGCTTTACGCGCGGATTAAAATCAGAAAGGATTTGAATTGATTTTTCAATCTGAGTCTCCGTCAGCCCCAGCTCAAGCTTTTGGTTCACATAGTCAAAGCATTTTTTGTAGTTAGAAATCCAGCTCAAATGCAGGCCCTGGTATTCCATAAGGGTTCCGCCCAGATCAAAAACCGCCAGCTTAATCATTTTTTCTCCTTCGCGATTTAGGATATATGATACAATAGTTAAGGGTCAATTATATGTTTATTAAATATGAAAAAAGTTTTGATGTCTTAAATGAGAAAAAAGAAATAATTCCACTTGAATTAAGTCAGGCTCAGGCCATTGAAGATTTAAATCAATATGTCTATCTTCTTGAAAGCTCCTGTGCAGGCTTTGTAGAACAGCGAGAAAAAATCAATTTTCAGGAACGTTATAATCAGGTGCTTAATGAATTAAAGTCTAAGCCAAGTGTTACTACAGAATATTTTTTGATGACCTTGCTGGGTAAGCTTGCTGAAGGAATAAAAGATTTACATTCAATTTTATTTTGTGAGCTTGAAGATAAAAATCAAAAGAAACAATATTTTAGACGTTTTATTCCAAAAACAATTGGATACTTTTCAAAGTCTTTTTTCAAGCAAAAAAATAATCATTTTTTTATGCTTGATGATTCATCTTTTTCTGCAAAGGGAATAATTGTTAATCAGATGACCAAAATTGTTGAAAAATCACAATTATATTTTATTCCTGTGATTCATAATTCAGAACTTGTCTACAAAGCCGCTAAGTTTTTTACCTGGTCTTTCCCACAAGAAGAGGATTTTATAATTGAAGGAAGAAAGCTGGAATTTGAAAAAGAAAATTTTGATTTAGAGAGCTCCTGGAATAGTCTGCAAAATAAGTATAAAGCCTCAAAAAAAAATTATTATTTTGTTATGCCTGATTTTTCAATGACCTGGGATTTACAAAATCAACATTATGAGGCTCTTCATAATTATATTGATTATATCCGCAAAAAAGAAAATCTTATAATCGATAATCGATGGAATTGCGGAGGAATTCCCTTACATCAGCTTAAGTTTCTTACAGAATTGTTTGGTTATAATACAAGTATTATTGATGATTTTATAAACCGGGAAATTCAAAAAGATGAAGATATTTTAGAAGGAAAGTGTTTGCTTTCAAATCCGATTGTACAAAGAGAAATTCAGTCTACAAAGAAAAGCGGCGACTGGAAGTATAAATCCAGACTTTTAAGCTTCTATAAAAATGAATTGCAAAAACTTCAGAATGGGAAAAGCCGATGGAGTGAGAATGAAGATCCAGATGGAAGCTGGCATCACCTTGGAGAAAAAACTTCTTACAAAGGCAAAATTATTTTACTTGTAGATTCAAGGACTGCCTCTATGGGCGAACAATTGTACTATATAATTACAAAGGATTTTGGATACAAAAATGTTATTCTGCTAGGAACAAAAACCTGTGGTTGTATAGCATATGCAAATCCCCTTATTTATTATTTAAAAAACAGTGCTATAGCAGTTCAGCTTACTTCACGTACAGAAGGCTTTTCTAGTGACTCATTCGCAAAAGAATATTTAGAAGGCCGGGGACTTATTCCAGATTATTGGGCAACAAATGATAGTGAACTGGAAGAAAGTCTGGATTATTTGTGCTAATTTATCTAATATAAACCCAGAGGAAAATATGTTAGAAAACACATCTCTTAAGCCTTTCAACGAGAAGAATCTTCCGCTCGTAATTGATGTGGTCGAACCTCTCTGGAGCCCTCCTGTTGGTGATGCAGTTTTTAAGCGATTTAATGTCGAATTTATAGTAAGAAATAATATTTCGGAAAACGATTATCATTTTGAGTTGGTGGAAAGTATAGGCAATTGTGATAAAGGATTGACTTCAACACCTGTACAGGCTGATTCCAAAATTGCGTCACATACGCAGGATGACAATTTCCTTGCCGCCGCCTTTTTTACCCGAAAGGGAGATGCCTGCAAGGTAGAAGAATGGTACGAGAAGGAATGTCAGCGTTTTCCGGAGGAACTTAAGGCTACAACAAACATGAGCCGCACCTATCTGCGCCAGATGGATGAACGCACCCTTTCTTTCATGCAGGAAGATGATATTAAGCTTTCTCTTTTTGTAAGTCGTTGGCCTGGTGCTGGAAGCCTTCTTCTAAATCAGCTCTGCCAGAAATTGAAGGATGAAGGCTGGAAAAATCTTTTTCTCTGGACCGACATTGACTGTAACCGGGAGTGGTACGAAAAACATGGCTTTACTCTTGTAGAGGAAGGAAGCTACGAGCCCTTCAGCGACGAGCATGGAGATTATAAAACTTACATTTTTATGAAAAAATTGTAGGGGGGCGTTACGGGGTCTCCCCGTTAGAAGGGGTGGTGAGCAACGAAGTGCGAACCAGGGGTATTCGCAACGAGTACGATAGTACGAAGTTTCAAGCGAGGCTTTCCCCTCAAGGAGTTAAAATTGAAATACTTTAGAGTTCATACAGCGTACATAGCTTATATTACTCAGCAGCCACGTGGCATTTTTACAGCTGTGGGCAAGCTTGTAGATGCAAAAGTTTTGACCGAAGAAGAAACTACAGAATATTGGAAAAACCGCGAATATTTTGAAAAGGTACTGCCGGTTCCGCCTTTTTATGAGACTGGAAATCAAGAAAAGGCAACTACCTGGTTTAAGGACACTCCTCAGGGAATGGATATCTGGCAGCAGATGGATTTTTATAGGGCTATGTGCAAAAAGTACGGCTTGCAGCTTTACCGCTCAGAAACAGAAATTGTTCCCGGTCAGATTATTTACGAGGATGATTTTCAGATTGCGGTGGTGAATACACCGGCGGCTTTACCGCTTGCGAAGACGGAATTGTAGGGAATTTCAGGTAGGGACGGAAAACTTCGGGAGGGGAATGAGGCTCGCTGGCTAAGGGCCCCCTGGGAAGGGGGACTCCGGGAGGTGGACTCCAGGAAGAGGGGCGTCAATGGGGCCTCTACTGCCGGGAAGGGGCATCTGTAGCAAGGGAATCAGGCTTACACCAAATATTCTTTAATAAGTCTTTCAACCTGCTTGGAATTAAGGGGCTGGTCAGCAGTTTCCATTGTAGTGATTAGGTTCTTTCCAGCGAAGATTCCGTTCTGGTTGAAAAGTCCAAGTTTACAGGTGGCCTTGCAGGCATATTCAGGGTCGTCCATGAGGCCAAAGTGCTCCCAAATAAACTCACGGCGAGTACGCAGATTAAGGCAAAGAAAATCCGGGTAAAAAGTGACCGGCTTGTCATTTTCATTTTTAATTTCAATTGGATATTCATAACGATAAGGTATATGAAGGCGCTGAAGTGTCATGGCAATAAGCACCTCTGATTTTGAGCGGACTCTTTCTCCCAAAGGTGTAATGTGATTGGGATAGTTTTCAGCAAAAGGCCGTCCTTGATAAGGCACAGACTTCCAGTATTTTACAAAATCTTCATCGCTTAGACGAACGGGCTTTACAAGGGCCCTCTTATTTTTATTAAGCCTTTCAATCAACTTTTCTGCTAGTGTATTCTGTTTGAAAAAATTATCGTAGGAACGTAAGGTTTTCTTCAAGCACTTAGCTTCCTTTTGAAGAGAAGCCACCAGGGCCTTGTCATATTCTTTTTGGGCCAGAGCCTGGGCAAGTTTGAAGTTCTTCTTAGTAATATAGTCCCCGTTTTTTTTCTGAGGGTCTCTTCTATGGTAGTATTGCACTACATTATGATTTTTTGCAATTCTTAGACTTCCCTCAGGGCTTTTTTTGAGGGCCTTCAATTTCAAATCAAGTAAGGCGGTAACTTCTGCCAGCCTCTGCCTAAGCTGATTTTCCACTTCATTTTGAGAAAGAACTTCATTTTCCATGCTTCTGGTAAATTGCATATTCAAAAAATAATAAAGTAGGAAGTCAAAGACAAGAAAAAACTGCTTTTGGAGGGGAATTTTTTGCGGGATTTTCAGGTGGAGTTTAGAAAATACATATTCTTTTGACAATTATTTCCAAAAGAATA
>JAIKYB010000095.1 GCA_024683675.1 Treponema sp. | reverse complement strand
ACTGCAGCTGATGGTAATTTTGGAAAAATTTTAGTAGATGCAACAACTACAGAAACACAACTGGCAGCAAACAGTGCTGCAGGAAGAGCAAATCAATTGGATGTTTGGGTTGAGTTAGTTGCAAACCTTGGAACAGGAACTATAGGTCGTGAAGGAGATGCTGGTACTTACACAGTTAATTTCTATAGTGCCGACCCTGGAAGAACAAAAGGTAATAATAATACTCTGACTTATACAAATGCCAGCTGTAAACTTGCTTCTGCAACCTTATCAACATCTAAGGTAAATACATCATGGACTACATCTCTTCCTCAGACAGAACAGGGCTTCTATGCAACAGTTTATGCAGGACAGACTCTTAAGGGAAACTGGCAGTTCTCTGAAATTAAGAAGGAAGCCGAAGAAATCGAAGAATAAGTTTTACTTATAGCTTAGATTAATTATTAGAAACAGTCCGGCCTTTTCCGGGCTGTTTTTTTATGTGTTTTTCTATAAAACTCCGGCAAAAAGTTTCGAAATCTCAGTTTTGCCGGAGTAAAAAGATTATTTTTTTCATTCCAGGAGCAGTTTTCTTTATACTTTTAAGAAAAAAAACAAAAAAGTTCCAGCAAAAAAGCATTTCCCTACATTCTTGCTGGAGGTTCAGTCTATTTCACCTGCTTTTCAGTCCATTTTTACTCCGCCAAAAATCAAGAACTAATTAAAATTGCTGGAGAAAATACAAAAAAAAGGCCCGAGACCTAAAAGCCCCGGACCTTCTTTCAGAATAAATCTAAAGATTTATAAGATTATTCTTCGATTTCTTCTGCTTCGTGATACATAGAAGCACTGTCTATTTCCCAGGTTCCTGTCAACTTTCTATTACCGTAAACATTTGCATAGAAACCAAGTTTACTCTGACCCTGAGTAGCAGAGAAATGAGCTACATCATTAGGAAGTGGATTGTTCATACCAATAAGCTTATTGTCTGGAGTTGTATATAGAGCAGTTATACTATTACTGTATGTTAAATTATCGCCATCTTTTGTTCTAGTTGGGTTCTGATCATAGAATGAAACTTTATAAGTATTCTTTGTTTTATCTCTACCTGTAGAATCGTGATCTTGTGCAGCAACATCAATCCATACAGAAACTTCATCACCATTATTAATTGACATAGTTTTTAAGGTATCTATTCCGGCATTTACTGAATGCTCAGTCAATGTAGCAGTTGCACCAGAACTTCCGGCTACTTTTCCATCAGTACCCTTAAATTCCGAACCCGAACTGAGAGTAGCTCCATCAACATTCTTATAGTCAGAAACATAGTATTCAATTTTTGATGCACTGAAACGAAGACCTGCTAATGAGAAGTTATAGGTTTTGTCATCATTCTGTTTAAGATTAAATATATAACCCATAACGCCGTCACCACTACCTGCATTATTATTTATTTTAGCAGTAATTTTACAGATAGCATCAACGTGGTCCTGCTTTAAAGTTTCCCATCCACGGCTAAAGCCATCAGTTGTATTATTGTAATCAATTGAACATTTGTCACCACTTACTGAAAGCATCTTATTTTCATCTTCAACAGATGCTTTACATCCAGCAAATCCGATTACAGCTGCAGTAGCAAGCAATCCCAACAAAATTTTCTTTACCATTTTCATAGTAATTTTCTCCTGTGTTTTTTTCCCGCGCGTGGGCGGTGTTTTTTTTGTGGCCGCGTGTGAAGCGGTCTTTGTGTGAAAAAAACGGTGAATTAATTCGAATGGTTTTTGGGAAAAAAATTAAAATGAAAAGTTCAGGGCCAGGCCGAAGCTTGCCTGGTGGATTACGGCGCCGCTTTGCTGGCCTTTTATCAGTTCAAACTCCTGGCTGTAATAATCTGAATACAGCTTGCCCCTGTCTGCCAGGCCAAAAAGTAAATCTGAAAAGATTTTCAGACTGAAAATGTGATCCAGCTTTATTTCTGCAGAAAGGCTTCCCTTATATTTTGTAAGAAAGCTGGTCTGAACGTCCCGGGAAGTGAAGGGGTGTCTTTTTCCGTGGTGATAGTCAAGGCCGTCCTGATAGCAGAAAGGAGCAAGCAGAAAGCCTGTTTGTAAAAATAAGCCCGGGATTATTTCGGCTTTTACTTTTAGTCCTGTAAAAAAAAGGTAAGTATGGCGTCTGTAATCTACTCCATAAACACGGATATTTCTTCCATTTCTGACTCCGCTTCCAATTCCTGCCTTAAAATCAGAATAAATATAATTGAATTGCAGCTGGGGAATTACAGAAAGCCTGGCAGGAGTCTTTATTTCATATCCTAGACTTGCACTTGTATTCAGATTTTGGGAGCTGTATATGGGGTGTTCTGTCAGACTGTATTTCTCTCCGTTATTCCAGTCTGAGTCCTGCATGCTGGATGCCGCTAGTGGAATTGAATAATCAAAAGATGTGTCCAGAATAAGATTTTTATAGCCTGCACTGGCTTCAAGGCCAATATTAAAAAGACCTTTCTGCTCCCAATCCAGCTGGCTCACAAGCTCTCCTTCTGAGCCAAAAAGCAGTTCGTTTAATTCGCCGCAGGTAAAGGAAAATCTTGGTGCAATTGAAAAATGAAAATTGTTCTCTGCAAAACAGAAAGCATTCGTGAGAATCAAAATAAGAATTGCAGAAATCAGTTTTTTCATTTCTTATAATCATACTCTGCCTTGGGCTTTTTTGAAAGTCTTAATTGATAAAGAAAGCAGTTTCTCGTCCTGTCCATAGTCTTTCTATTTCTAAAGCACTAATGACAAATACCCGCGAATTCATTATAATTTTGAGCAATATTTTCATATAAAATGCTTTAAAAAGAGGAATGAAATGAAAGCAATTGAACTAGAAAAGGCTTACGAGCCTAAATCCTTCGAGGACAGAATTTACAATGAGTGGGATAGCAAGGGCTATTTTAAACCAGCCAGCGACCAGGCTTCCCCTGTACACGAGCAGTATAAGTGCCAGTGCGCAGACTGCAACAAAAAAACAAATACCTATTCTGTCGTCATTCCTCCTCCAAATGTAACCGGTGTTCTTCACATGGGACACGGTCTCAACAATACTCTTCAGGATATCGTTGTTCGCTATCACCGTATGAAGGGTGATAATACTCTCTGGGTAACTGGTACAGACCATGCCGGTATTGCAACTCAGAATGTTGTTGAACGTCAGCTTAAAAAAGAAGGCCTTACCCGTAATGACCTTGGCCGCGAAAAGTTCCTTGAACGCACCTGGCAGGTTAAGGAAGACCATCACAATACAATCGTAAAACAGCAGAAAAAGCTTGGTAACTCTACAGACTGGGACCGCGAACGCTTTACTTATGACGAAGGCCTCTCTGCCGCAGTTCGCGACGTTTTCGTAACTTTGTACGAGCGCGGACTTATGTACCGTGGTAAGCGCCTTGTAAACTGGTGTCCACGCTGTGGTACTGCTCTTGCAGATGACGAAGTTGACCACGAGGATACTCAGGGTGCAATGTATCACCTTTATTATGAATATGCTGATGGAAGCGGAAAAATCGAAGTTGCTACAACTCGTCCGGAAACCTTCTTTGGTGATACTGCTGTTGCTGTAAATCCTAATGACGAACGCTATAAGGCAATCGTTGGTAAAAAACTTAAGCTTCCTCTTACCGGAAAAGAGATTCCTATCATTGCTGATGATTATGTTGATATGGAATTTGGAACCGGTATGGTAAAAATCACACCGGCTCATGACCCTAACGACTGGGAAGTAGGTAAGCGTCATAATCTTGAAGTTATCAACCTTCTTACTCCAGATGGAAAACTCAACGAAAATGTTCCGGAAAAATACCGCGGACTCAAACCTGAAGCTGCCCGCAAGCTTGTTATTGAAGATCTCGAAGCCGCTGGTCTTTTTAAGGGTGAAGAAAAAATGGTTCACTCTGTAGGTCACTGTTACCGCTGTAAGACTGTTGTTGAGCCATATTTGAGCGACCAGTGGTTTGTAAAGATGAAGCCTTTAGCAGACAAGGCTTTAGCTGCCTGGAAAGCCGGTGAGATTCAGTTCTTCCCTCAGAAGTGGGAAAATACCTACGAGCAGTGGCTTGTTAATATCCGCGACTGGTGTGTAAGCCGTCAGATCTGGTGGGGCCACAGAATCCCTGTATGGTACTGTCAGAAATGTGGTGAAGTTATTGTTAGCCGCGAAGACCCTAAAAAGTGTCCTAAGTGCGGTTGCGGGGCAGAAGACCTTAAGCAGGATCCTGATGTACTTGATACCTGGTTCTCTTCATGGCTCTGGCCTTTCTCAACTCTTGGCTGGCCTCAGAAAACAGAAGACCTTGAAAAATTCTATCCGACAACTGCCCTTGTAACTGCTTACGATATTATCTTCTTCTGGGTTGCCCGTATGATTATGGCCGGCCTTGAATTTACAGGTAAGGCTCCATTCCATGATATTTACATTCACGGTCTTGTACGCGATAAGCAGGGCCGCAAGATGTCTAAGTCTCTTGGAAACGGAATGGACCCTCTTGAACTCATCGACATTTACGGTGCCGATGCCCTTAAGTTTACACTCGGATTTATGTGTGCTCAGGGCCAGGATGTTTTGATTGATAAGGATTCCTTTAAGCTTGGTTCACGCTTCTGTAACAAGGTTTGGAATGCAAGCCGCTATCTTCTTGGAAATCTTGAAGGCCGCAACCTTGTTCCGGTTACAGATGCAGATCTTACTGAGCTTGATAAGTGGATTTACAGCCGCCTCAACTTTGCCGTTAAGACTGCCCGCGAAGCTTTGGATACTTACCGCTACAACGACGCAGCCAGTGCTCTTATGGAATACTTCTGGAATGAGTTCTGCGACTGGTACGTTGAAGCTACAAAAATCAACTTTAAGAATGGTGATGATAAGGAAAAGGACCGCCAGGCATCTGTTTTGATGAACATTCTGGAAGAAAATCTCCGCCTTCTTCATCCATATATTCCATTTGTTACAGAAGAGATTTACGCAAAACTTCCATTGGCTGAAATTGCTGCAAACCGCAAGGCTGCGGGCGCTCAGAAAATTGCAAGCAACAGTGAATATGTTGGCATGCTTATCAATGCTCCTTATCCAGAGACTTCTGATGCCCGCGATAACGCAGAAATTGCAGAGCGCTTTGAAGCCCTTAAGGATTTAATTGGTAAGGTTCGCGCTACAAAGGTAGACTGTGGAATTGACCCTGCAATCAAAATCAATATTGCCATTAAGATTGAAAAGGGCAGTGCAGCAGATGTTGCCCGCGAAAAGGTTGAAATGATTCAGCTGCTTGGCGGTGTTGCTGCTGTAGAATTTGTTGATGCTAAGCCTGCAAGTTCAATTGGTGCTGTAGGAAAGGGCTTTGAAGTATTTGTCCTTGTTGACGAAAATATTAATAAAGAGCAGCTGCTTGCCCGCTTCCAGAAGGCTATTGAAAAAGAGCAAGGCTATGCCCGCATGAGCGAGAACAAGCTCAACGGTAACTTTGCAAAGCACGCTCCTGCAAATCTTGTAGAAGAAGAAAAGGAACGTCTTGCAGAAAGTCAGCGTAAGATTAAGACCCTGGAAGGCTATCTTTCAGAGTTGAAATAGGGAAAATACTTATTTTATAGGAGGAAAGGCGAATGGCAAAGCAGAAATATCAAATGAAAACAGAGCGTTCAAAAAATATGGATGCCAAGCAGATGTTGCAGCTTAGTGACATTCGCCTTGCTCCATATATGCAGCTTGCAACTGGCCTTATTGGTAAGGCCAGACATGCAGGTGGAAATATGTTCCGTCATCAGATGGATACTCTGGCAATTCTTATTGATTATGGCTATATAGACTCGGTGCTATTAAAGGCATCTGTTGTTCATGATACTGTGGAAGATATTCCTGATTTTGATAAAAATCTGATTATCAATGCAGATGAAGAAGGACAGAAGGTGCTGGATTTAGTGCTTGAGGTAACTCGACGTGAAGAGGAAGATAAACGTCAGTTCCTGCATAGGATTCTTGATACCGGAAGCCAGAAGGCTAAGGTTTTAAAATGTGCAGATCGAATCAGTAATATGATTTCTTTGGGCTATGTCACAGATCCAAAATTTATAGAAAGATATTGTGATGAAACAGAATACTTCCTGCTTCCTATGTCACTGGAAGTTGATTTTAATATGTATCAGGAATTAATCAGCCTGATTATGACCCGCCGTCGCTATCTTGAAGATGGCGGATATTTTGATAAGCGAGAAAAAGAAAGTTCAAGTTCCTGAATCTCCAAATAACAAAAAATTAAACTAGTTATTGTTATATCCATGTTATAATCTCTTAAACAATATTTTAATTTTTTTGTTCGGAGTGTTTTGAATGGAAGTTAGCAATAATTACAGTAAATTTAATGCTAAAACCTATGCCGCTTTGCTTTTTACATATTTGTTTCCTATGCTGGCATTTGGCCCTTTTGCTTTATATGTTGGTGCAGTAGATGTGCACGAATATTTAATCACAATTGCAGATTTTGTTCTTATCCTTTATATGCTTGTATTCTGCATATGTCTTCCAACCCTTTTGTATTTCTGGTTTCTAAAAAAAATAAAGGCCTATGATGGTACAGAAAAAAATATAGAAGAACTGAATAAATTTTCTAAAATATGGATTCAGGGCCACATTGTTATTGTTGTTCTGCTTTATACGGTTTTTGCCCTGATTATTAATCCTCGAGCGGCACAGAGAGGCTTTTCTTATACTGCTTTTAATGGGGGAAGCGGACTTTACGCCTGGATTTCTCTTTTATACGGAGCCTGCTTTTTGTTTTCTCTTTCGGGCTTTGTTGTGTTTATGAGCTCTGTAGAAAAAAATCTTTCTTTCTTACCATATAAAAGCAAGTTTTCAATTATGGGCTTGGCTTCAAGAATGATTGTTGTAACTTTCTTTATGATTGTTGCGGTTATTATGTTTTTGGAAAGCGTTCTGACAGTGCCTGCTAATCTGGAAGCTGGAACTCACTTTTTGTTAATCAATAAAATTATGCCGATTGCAATTGTTTCGGGCATTTTATCTTGTGTGAATGTTTATATGGCTGTTCGGGAAATTAAAAAGGGAGTTACAGATGTTCAGAAGCACACAGAATCTCTTTCACAGCGTAATTATGCTGTTGATAACCTGGATGTAACCTGCCGCTGTGAAATTGGAGGTTTGGTAAACAATGTTAACCGCCTGCAAATGATTTCAAGAAATCTTTTTAGTGATATGAAAAATTCTGCCCGCGAATCTACAAAAACAGCTGATTTGCTTACTTCAAATATGGATTCTGCCATGACAAGTGTAAAGGAAATTACAAGTATCATTGGTCAGGTAAATGAAGAGGTGCAGAGACAGCGGGACAGTGCAAATGATTCAGAAGCATCTGTGAATCAGATTATTTCCCGAATAAAATCTTTGAATAGTTATATTGAAGCTCAGGTGGACGCTGTTAGTCAGTCTTCTACAGCAGTTGATCAGATGGTTGCAAACGTAAATAGTGTGACAAACGTAATCAGTAAAAATATGAATGCCGTAGATCAGCTGGGAAATGCCTCTGAATCTGGACGTAACAGTGTTCGTCAGGCTGTAGAAATGGCTAAAAAGGTTCTGGAGCAGTCTTCCGGTCTTTTGGAAGCAAGCACGATTATTCAGACTATTGCTAATCAGACAAACCTTCTTGCTATGAATGCTGCAATTGAAGCAGCCCATGCAGGGGAGTCTGGAAAGGGCTTTGCCGTTGTTGCTGATGAAATCCGTAAACTGGCAGAACAGTCTAATCAGCAGGGAAAAGTGATTAATGCCAGCCTGAAAGATTTGGAAAGTTCGATAGGCTCTGTTTCCTCAAGTATTAACGAGGTTGAACAAAACTTTGGCGTAATTTATGATTCAGCCCAGCTTGTAAAAGAGCAGGAAAATGTAGTTTTGAATGCCATGAACGAGCAGACCAGTGGTAATCAGCAGGTTTTGGATGCCATGCGTGCCATTGGAGAGTCTACAGAAAATGTAAGGGAAAACTCTTCCGCCATGACAAAGGATGCAGAACAGGTTGATTCAAAAATGCGTCTTCTTTCTGAGCTGACAGGCCAGATTAATTCAAGCATGTCTCAGATTCAGTCTGGTGTTCATGGAATTTCGGATGCCATGACCCTGGTTGCCACCTCTTCCCAGAAGAACCAAAAGGATATAGACGGCATTGCAGAAGAAATAGAAAAGTTTAAGTTAGATTAAACTGTAGTGAAATGGGCTGACTTTCAGCCCATTTTTTTTTAGATATAGACTATTTCCGACAAATATATTATTTTATAGGTATAAAATCTAATCTAATTTATTAGGAGATATACAATGGCAGATGTAAAAGTTGCTATCAATGGTTTCGGCCGTATCGGTCGTTTGGCTTTCCGTCAGATGTTTGGCGCAAAAGGATATGAAGTAGTTGCAATCAACGATTTGACAAAACCTTCAATGCTCGCTCACCTTCTTAAGTTTGATACAGCACAGGGTGGATACTGCGGAAAAATCGGAGAAAATCTCCACACTGTTTCAGCTGATGATGAAGCTGGTACAATCACTGTAGATGGAAAGGTTCTTAAGATCTACGCTGAAAAAGAAGCAAAGAACTGCCCTTGGGGAGAACTTAAGGTAGACGTTGTACTTGAATGTACAGGTTTCTACTGCAAGAAAGAGCTCGCTCAGCAGCACATCGATGCTGGTGCACGTAAGGTA
>JAIKYB010000085.1 GCA_024683675.1 Treponema sp. | reverse complement strand
TGTCTTGGAGAGACGTGAAGTTCTTCTGCAATTTCAACATCAGTCTTTGCCTTCTTTCCATCAGGATTAGTAAGTTCACGAAGCTTTTTATAGGCATTAAAAATATCCTGTTCAGAAAGGTTTCTTCTGTGAAGCTGCTGCTTGTAAGCATATTCCAGCATCTCCTGCTTGGAATTAAAATGCTTTGTTACTACAGCAATTTTCTTAAGGCCTGCTCTCTGTGCTGCAATAAATCGGGTATGACCTTCAACAAGAACATTGTCCTGACTTACAGTTGCAGGATTTCCTGCGTTATAGCCGTTAACCTTCATATCTTCACTGATATTGAGAATCTCTGTTTCATTCTGATTGAAGATTGCCTTAATTTCTGGATCTACAGTAATCTTACCAATTGAAATCCATCTGATTTTATCAGTGTTAATAAATTCTGCAGCTTTGTTTGTTGTGGCTTTAGTTTTAGCCATTATATTATTTATAAAATTCATAAAATCTCCTATGTTAGGCCGTTGGCGGCCTGCTTCCTATTAAGCAGCTTGATTATTTTTAACTTGTTGCCTGTTTGTCTGGCTCTTAATCTGTGCTTTCAAAAGATTTGCATTGAGTGTAGTGCATGGAATTAAGGAATATGATTTTAAGCTTCCATGAGCTACATCTACTGAAACTGTAATAGTTCCAAACTGCATTCTTATGTTTTCCAGGTCAGTCAGGATTCTGTTTCCAACTTCATCTGGAAAAACTTCTTCTTCTGAAGGTTCATCGTCGGTAAAGAGTTCTTCTGTTTTAGATACTTTTACCGAGCTAATACTTCCATTGTGAATTACAAAGGAAGTGCTCACATTACCTTTTACAGGGCAATTGTTTTTCATTGCCAGGATGCCATCAAGAAAACTTATTGATTTAATCATGCAGCACCTCCTGGGAAGGAAGCTCTTTTCATTCTGCCGTCACTTCTGTGGGCCTGAATGTAAGAAGCAAGATCATCACGATACACGAAGGTATGACCATTCATGCGTGTTCTTGGTAACTCACTGTCTGGAATGTGAGAGTCCAGTTGTGCATAAGAGATTTTTAGTATTGCTTTGACCTGCGATCTAGTCAAAAGAGTTTCGTTTGGAAATTCTACGATTTCCAATAAATTAGTATTTTTCATTTGATTTTCCTTGTGCTCTGCGAAAAGCACTTGTAGTAAAACATTGGCCAAATTAATGACCGGTGCAAAATAAGGAAATCAAAAAATTTTTCGCATTAAATTTTTTGAATCACGCCTGGGCAGGCTTTTTCAAAAAATCCATTTAAGTCATAAACCTCCTTACCTGGGCAGGCAGAAGTATTATGTATTGGTATAACTATACAATAACACCAAACACTAGTCAAGTAAAATCAAATCAATTATGCACAACTGATATTTATTATGCTGTAAACTCCTCTTCTATTTCCAAAACTGGGCTGCTTAATGTTTTTGTTACAATATCACCAAACAGTTTCTGAGCTGCATTTCCCATTGTTTCAATGGTTTTCTGCTGTTCAATATGTTTTGCATAGTGTTCGAACATCTGTTGTGATTTATGTCCAGATACCATACGAATCATACGGTCATCCTGAATAACTCCTGCAGCTTCAGTACAGAATCCATGACGCCAACAGTGAAAGCCGTATTTTTCAGGCTCAGGTATTCCTGTGTCTGCAATTGCTCTCTGTAGGTATTTATTGAAGTTTCTCTGATTCATTGGTTTTGAAGAATCCTGACCATAAAAAACAAATGTCTCTCCCTTATATAAAGAATATTTAGGATTTGTTTTTGCTCTTTCAATTAAAGCATCATGTAACTCTTTTGAAATAGGGCAGGGCCTGCATTCTCCATTTTTTGGAGTAACAAGTTCGTTGTACTTATTATAGGAGTGAGAAACCCAGATATAATTATCCTGAATATCCTGAAGTCTTAAAGCCTGAACTTCACCTGCACGCATACCGGTGTACATGGCAAGGAGGTTAGCAAGACGGGATACTTCATTTCCCCAAGGTGTTGAAAATACTTTTGCAACATCAACTTCAGGAAGGATTTCCCTTTCCCTGCTCTTTACTCTAACTCTAGGAAGTTCACCAAATCCAGTAATCTGAGTCATGTGTTTCTGGTAGGCCCATTTCAAAGGAATAGTGACACAGTCCATAATTCCCTTAACAGTTTTTGAAGATAGTTTCTGGATTCTTTCATCCTGATAAATTGCAATAACATCATCAGGCGTAATTTCTCCAAGAAGGCGGCCTTCAAAGAATGGACCCCAGTAACGTTCAACTCTGCTGTAGTTTGTAGCAAAGTAATTGTGACTTAATTCCTGTCCAAGAACTTTCTTTTCCTTGTAATAAGGAGACGTTTTGTAGGTCCAGAATTCATAGAGGAATGGAACGATAGGAGTACTTCCAGGTTCTGCTGTAAGGATTCCTGACACAAGCATTTTTCTTTCGATAAGGACATCAACAATGTGCTGGACATCTTCACGAGTCAGATCAAAAGTTCTTAACTGTTTCATCCAGGATATTTTGTCCAGATCTGTTTGTGCCTGGTCTGGAGTCTTAGAATTGATTCTTGCAGGGATGTTACCATTTGCAAGCCATGTGTAGGCTACTTTTTGAGCCTCATCATAGTTCGGAGTTCCTGTACTCTTCTGGAAAGACAAAGAGCCGTCATCCAGCCGGAACTGAACGTAATAATTACCACCATGGCGTTTTGTAGTTAAATAAAAAAGCTTAGCCATGTAAACCACCTTAAAATACAGTCGAAAAAGTTTTCATAAAACCCTTTCATAAATCTGCAATGTAGTTCCACGCTAAGCTTATTCAGTGATAACTTAGAAGTGTGCTAATTCCTTGTAACACAAGGAATTAGCTGTATAGCGGGGGCAGGACTCGAACCTGCGGCCTCCGGGTTATGAGGAGCCCTAAGGTATCTACACACCGCTCTACTAAGCCATAATAAGCCTTAATTTGATTAAATTTTATAACGTTTTTC
>JAIKYB010000187.1 GCA_024683675.1 Treponema sp. | reverse complement strand
AAGCCTCTTGATAATCAGTATTGTCCTAAGTGCGGCTGGTTCCTGGTTGAAAAATTCGACAAAAAGAACGGAAGCTACAAGAGCTGTATTAATCCTGATTGTGATTATTTGCACTCTGCTGATGAAGAAGAATAAATAACTTGCATTCCTCCGAAAACGTGTTAATATGAAAGTAGAGGTTGTGATATTGATACTATCACACCGAAATTAAAACTTTCAGATGCGCGTGCGGAGGATTTATGGCAAAAAAGTATGTTATTGCCCTTGATCAGGGAACAACTTCATCCAGAGCAATTGTTTATGATAAGAATTCAGTTCCACTAGGTTCAAAACAAAGAGAATTTACTCAATATTATCCTCATCCAGGCTGGGTTGAACACGATGCTGAAGAAATATTTAAGTGTCAGTTAAAGGTTCTGCAAAGCCTTCTTATTGAAAATGAAATCAGACATGATGAAATAGCAGCTGTAGGAATTACAAATCAGCGTGAAACGGTTGTTATCTGGGATAAAGCTACCGGTAAACCTGTTTATCATGCTGTTGTCTGGCAGTGCCGCCGTACAGCAGATTATTGTGAACGGCTTATGGCAGATGGCTACACAGATCTTATCCGCGAGAAGACCGGACTGCTTATAGATGCATATTTTTCCGGCACAAAAATCAAATGGATTTTGGACAACGTTCCTGGCGTGCGCGAGCGGGCCGAGCGAGGAGAACTTCTTGCCGGCACCATAGACACCTGGCTTATCTGGAAGCTTTCTGGTGGACGCGCACATGTAACTGACTACACAAATGCAAGCCGAACCATGCTCTTTAATATTTATGATTTGGATTGGGATGATGAGCTTCTAAAGCTCTTACATATTCCCCGCTGTCTTTTACCTGAGGTTTGTGATTCTTCAAAAATATACTGTAATACTGATCCTGAAATCTGCGGTTTTTCTGCTCCTATTGCATCTGCAATTGGTGACCAGCAGGCTGCTCTTTTTGGTCAGGGCTGTTTTAATAAAGGAGATGCAAAAAATACTTATGGTACCGGTTGTTTTATGCTTATGAATACGGGAGACAAGCCGGTCGCTTCTAAGCAGCTGCTTACTACCATTGCATTAGGTATGAATGGTCATGTGGAATATGCTTTGGAAGGTTCTGTATTTATAGGTGGTGCTGTAATTAAGTGGCTTCGTGATGAACTTGAACTGATTTCATCAGCTCCAGAAATTGACCGCCTGGCAGAAAGTGTACCTGACTCAAATGGAGCCTATCTTGTACCTGCCTTTGTAGGACTTGGAACTCCTTATTGGGATATGTATGCCAGAGGTACAATTGTAGGTCTTACCCGTGGTGTAAAAAAGGCTCATATTTGCCGTGCTGCACTTGAAGGAATCGCTTATGAGGTAAAGGATGTTCTTGATACCATGGTTGCGGATTCTGGAACTCCTATAAATACGCTGAATGTTGATGGAGGAGCCTGTGTAAGCAATATTATGATGCAATTCCAGGCTGATATTTTGAATACTAAGGTTTGCAGGCCTAAAAACGTAGAAACAACAGCTTTGGGTGCCGCTTACCTTGCAGGCCTTGCAAGCGGTTTCTGGGAAAGTAAAGACGACATTTTAAAGCGCCGTGAAACAGACCGTGTATTTGAGCCGGAGATGTCTGAAGAAAAAAGAACTTCTCTTTATAAAGGCTGGCAGAGAGCTGTAGAAAGGTCTAAGTCCTGGAGTGAAGAGGTGTAATATGATTTATGATGTTGCGATTATAGGAGCGGGAATTACAGGAGCCTGCATTGCCAGAGAATTGTCTAAATATAAATTGAATGTTTGCATGATTGACCGTGCAGACGATATTTCCTGTGGAACTTCAAAGGCAAATTCCGGCATTATTCATGCAGGTTACGACCCTACACCAGGAAGCCTCATGGCTAAGCTGAATGTTCAGGGATCTGCTATGTACGAGCAGCTTTCGCGGGAGCTTCATTTTGATTATAAGAAAATTGGTTCTCTGGTTGTCGCATTTTCGGATGCTGACATGGAACATATAAAGAAATTGTATGAGCGAGGCCTTAAGAATAATGTAGCGGATATGGAAATAATAGGCCAGGAGCAATTGCGCGCCCTTGAGCCAAATATAAGTGAAGAGGCTCTTGGGGCCCTGTGGGCAAAGTCTGCGGGAATAGTGAGCCCTTATCAGGCAACCTGGGCTATTGCTGAAAATGCCGTTATGAATGGGGTTAAACTTTTTTTGGAAAGTGAAGTTCATGGAATTAAGAAGGAGGGGGACCTGTGGCGGCTGACTACGGGGAAGATGGAGATTGCGGCGCGCTGCCTGGTTAATGCGGCCGGTTTATTTGCAGATAAAATAAGTGCAATGGCTGGCGGTCGTGACTTTGTAATAAAGGCAAGAAGAGGTGAATACTTTTTACTGGATAATAAGTGCTCTAAGCTTGCCTCTCATACACTTTTTCAGACTCCAGACCAGTATGGAAAGGGAGTCCTTGTAACTCCTACTGCTGACGGAAATATTCTGGTAGGCCCTTCTGCTGTTGATGATCCTGACCCAACAAATCTTGAAACTACTGCTGAAGGTCAGAATCTGATATTTACTAAGGGAGAAAAAACAATTCCGGAAATTCCTAGAAGAAATATAATTAACTCTTTTGCCGGTATGCGTGCAATTGCAATGAATCCTGATGGTTCTGCTATTGGTGATTTTATAATTGAAGAAGATGAAAAGGCAAAAGGCCTTATAAATGTAGCCGGTATCTGTTCTCCGGGACTTTCTGCCGCTCCTGCAATAGGGCTTTATGTAACAGAGCTTGTTGAAAAGTTCTTTGGGGAAAAGCTTACTAAAAATCCTGATTATATTGCTGTAAGAAAGGGAATTGAATCCTTTAAGCATGCTGATGATAATCGCAGAAAGCAACTGATAGAAGAAAATGGGCTTTACGGAAGAATTATCTGTCGCTGTGAAATGATTACAGAGGCTGAAATTGTTGCAGCTATAAATAGTCCGGTTGGAGCCCGGGATTTGGATGGGGTTAAGCGTAGAACTCGTGCCGGAATGGGACGTTGTCAGGGAGGCTTCTGTTCTCCTCGTGTAACAGAAATAATCAGTAGAGAAAGAAATATCCCAATGACTTCTGTTACTAAAAATGGCGGATGCTCTTATATCCTTAATTCGAAGACAAGATAAGAGAAGGTAGCTTTGTATGGAATACGATATTGTTGTAATCGGTGGTGGACCTGCCGGAATGGCCGCTGCAATTGCTGCAAAAAAAGCAGGAAGTGACAGCATTTTAATTTTGGAGCGCGATACAAGAATCGGAGGAATACTTCTTCAGTGTATTCATAATGGCTTTGGCCTTCATCATTTTGGAGAAGAGCTTACAGGCCCTGAATATGCCGGACGTTTTTCTGATCAGGTTGAAGAGCTTGGAATTGAATATAAAACTGATACTATGGTGCTTTCTCTTGCCCGTCAGGCTGATCAAAGTCTTATTGTAACTGCAATAAACACAAAGGATGGCCTTATGGCTATAAAGGCTAAAAGTGTTGTTCTTGCAATGGGCTGCCGTGAGAGAACTCGTGGTGCACTGGTAATTCCAGGCAGTCGTCCTGCCGGTATTTTTACTGCAGGTTCTGCCCAGCGATTTGTAAATATAGATGGCTACCTTCCTGGAAAAAAGGTTGTAATTCTGGGCTCTGGTGATATTGGTTTAATTATGGCACGCCGCCTGACTTTGGAAGGTGCAGAAGTGAAGCTTGTCTGTGAGCTTATGCCTTTTTCTGCAGGTTTACGGCGAAATATTGTTCAGTGTGTTGAAAATTTTAATATACCGCTGAAGTTTAGCCATACAATTATAAAGATTCATGGAAAGGAAAGAGTTGAAGGGGTAACTGTTGCTGCTGTAGATGCTCAGCGTAAGCCTATTCCTGGAAGCGAAGAGTTTATTGAATGTGACACCCTTCTTCTTTCGGTTGGTCTTATTCCTGAAAATGAAATAGCAGTTGAATGTGGAGTTTCTATTGATTCAAGTACCTCTGGCCCAATCGTAAACGAGCATATGCAGACCTCTATTCCCGGAGTTTTTGCCTGCGGTAATACAGTTCATGTTCACGATTTAGTAGACTTTGTAACTGCCGAAAGTCTTAGGGCCGGAGAAAATGCAGCTCTTTATGTACAGGGTAGACGGGCCAAAAATCCAAAGCACGTTACCTTGCGTCCGGGAAATCGTGTTCGATATACAGTTCCTCAGTATATTGAATCTACAGAGGCGGAAAAGCCTGTACCAATTATGTTCCGTAGTACAGATGTTTATAAGGATGTCCATATCGTAATTTCCAGCAATGGAGAGAGAATCCGTTCTATTAAGAAAAAAATTGTTCGACCGGGTGAGATGCAGTCTGTGGAGCTTTCCCCTGAGCAGCTTTCTAAGGTTGGTGATAATATTACGGTGGCAATCGAACTGCCTGAGGAGGATGTAGAATGATGGATGAAGCTAAAATAAAGACAATTCCTATGACTTGTATTATCTGTCCTATGGGCTGTACTATGGAAGTGGATGTTCAGGAAGAGGGCGGCTGTAAAAAGGTTCTTGCTGTTCGTGATAATGGTTGTCGTCGTGGTGCTGAATATGCTTCAAAGGAATTGTTAAATCCTACAAGAACTCTAACAACAACTATTACTGTAAAGGGTGGCAGTCTTCCAGTGGTTCCTGTAAAAACTGCCGGAGAAGTTCCTAAAAACATGCTTTTGCAGTGCATGGAAGTTATCCGTCGGGCTTCCTGCAAGGCTCCCGTAAAGCGTGGGGATATTTTAATTTATGATATCCTGGGAAGTGGAGTAAATGTTGTGGCCTGTGCAGATATTGCTTCCGATAATTAAGTATGACCTTAAAAGAAGTTTCGGATGAATTTTTAGTTTATATTGGCTCTGTAAGGGGGCTTTCAGAAAATACTGTAGAAGGATATTCTCGTGATTTAGAAAAATTCCAGTCTTATTTGACAGCGGATCTGGAAATCACCTCAATAAATCAGGAGAATATTTTACTTTCCATAGGTCAGCTTTCAAGAGAAAATGCTTCTTCAGCAAGTGTTAATCGCTTTATTTCTGCTGTAAGAAATCTTTTTAAGTATTGCAAGTATATTGGCTATATAAAAGTAAATCCCTGTCTTGAGGTAAAAAATGTAAAAAATCCTCAGGTTGTTACTTCCTTTATGACTGAAAAGGAAGTTAATGAGCTTTGTTCTATGCCTGAAAAAAAGGAGCTACTTTGGACCAGTCGGGATACTGCAATTTTCAGAATGCTTTATTCTTCTGGCTGTCGTATTAGTGAACTTACTAATATCCGCCTTTCTGATTTCAGAAAGAATTACCATAGTGCGATAATTAAAGGAAAGGGTAATAAAGAAAGAGTAGTTTACTTTGATGAAAGATCCAGAGAGGCCCTTGCTGCTTATATGGCAGACCGCCGTAAGGTGCTTTCTGATAACGGCCGGGACCTAAAAGAAGACAGGCTTTTTATTAATCAAAAGGGACTTCCTATTTCAGTTGGTGGAATGCGCTTTATTATTTCTAAATATTCCGGGGCAGAGGGAACTAATCATCATGTAAATCCTCATGCCTTCCGTCATACTTTTGCAACAACCCTTTTGAACAATGGAGCAGATGTGCGCATGGTTCAGGAGCTTCTTGGCCATTCAAGCATAAACACAACTCAGCGCTATACTCACGTTACAACTCAGCATCTTAAGGATATTTATAAATTAGCCCATCCTCATTCTTAAGTAATCTATTGTGACTTTGTTTCGTATTCAATTTTACTTTTCTTAAACCCAAAGCATTTCTTCGTAAAATTGATTAACAAGAAAATGATTCTTGCAGAACGAAGTGCCGGCCTGAACGTCCTTATAATCAAACTATATACATTTTTTTATTTGCCCCTTGCTCTTAAAATTATTATATTAAATTTAGCGTATATTTTGGGAGATAAATATGGGAAATAAAACAAAAATCAGAAGTACGACTATTCTTGCCGTACGTCGTAACGGACAGGTTGCAATGGCTGGTGATGGTCAGTGTACTTTGGGTGAAACTGTCTGCAAGGGAAACTCCCGCAAGGTAAGAAAGATTTATGACGGAAAGATTCTAACCGGATTTGCGGGCTCTGTAGCTGATGCATTTACTCTGCTGGATCGCTTTGAAGCAAAGGTAAAGGAATATAATGGAGATATCATGCGTTCTGCTGTTGAGCTTGCTAAGGCCTGGCGTACAGACCGCACATTGCAGAAGCTGGAAGCTATGCTGCTTGTAGCAGATAAAAAGCAGATTCTTTTAATTAGTGGAGATGGAAATGTAATTGAGCCAGAAAAGGATGCTATTGCAATTGGTTCTGGTGGAAATTATGCTTATTCAGCTGCTCTTGCTTATCTTGATTCCTCTGATTTAAGTGCAAAGGAAATTGCTGAGCGTTCTTTGAATATTGCCGGCAGCATTTGTATTTACACTAATCAGAATCTTACAATTGAGACCCTGGAGTAGACTGATGGAAAATATTGAAAATAAGACAGAACTTACACCAAAACAGATTGTAGAAAAGCTGGATGGTTATATCATCGGACAGGAAAAGGCTAAGCGTGCTGTTGCAGTTGCTCTGCGTAATCGTTTCCGCCGTCTTAAGCTGCCGGAAGAGATTCGTGATGAAGTTGCTCCAAAAAATATTTTGATGATTGGACCAACCGGCTGTGGTAAAACAGAAATTGCCAGACGTCTTGCAAAGCTTTGCGGGGCTCCTTTTTTGAAGGTTGAAGCGACAAAATATACAGAAGTTGGATATGTTGGCCGTGATGTAGAAAGCATGATTCGTGACCTTATGGCAGTAGGCTATAATGATGTTAAGGCTGAAATGGAAGAAGGGCTTCGCGAAAAGTCTGTAAGCCTTGTTGAAGAAAAGCTTTTGGATTTACTGCTTCCTGGTTCTGGTAAAAAAGATAGTAAGGATTCAAAGTCTGAGAATAAGGCTGATTTTAAACCTGTAGGATTTTTGAGCCAGCCAAATCCAAATGAAATTACAATTGATTTAAATAAGGTTGCTTCCGAAATGCAGGCCGCTGCAGAAGCACAAAAGGCTGATGAAGAAGCTGCTGAAGCTGAAAAATCTTCTGAAAATCATACCCGGGAAAAGTTCCGTCAGATGCTTCGTGAAGGAAAACTTGAAGACCGCGAAGTTGATATGGTAGTTCACAGACCAAGCGGAATGCCAAATATGGAAATAATTGCCGGTGGCAGTATAGATGACCTGCAGAACAGTATGCAGGGTATTTTAAATATGATGAATGGTGGCAGCCGAAGTAAAAAGCGTTCTGTTACTGTAAAGGAAGCCCGCAAGATTCTTACCGAAGAGGTTCTGGACAGTATGGTTGATCACGATAAGGTTGCCGACGAAGCTAAAAAGCGGGTAGAGCAGAGCGGAATTATCTTTATTGATGAAATTGATAAGATTGCCGTTCATGGTGAAAGCCACGGACAGGACGTAAGCCGTGAAGGTGTTCAGCGTGATATTCTTCCTATTGTTGAAGGAAGCAATGTAAACACAAAGTTCGGCGTAATTGATACAACTCACATTCTCTTTATTGCAGCAGGCGCCTTCAGCGTTGCAGCTCCAAGTGATTTAATACCTGAGCTTCAGGGCCGTTTCCCTCTTCGTGTTGAGCTTGATTCTCTTCATAAAGATGATTTTAAACGTATCCTTAGCGAGCCAAAGAACAGTCTGATTATGCAGTATACTTCTCTTCTTGAAACTGAAGGGGTTAAGCTTGATATAACAGAAGATGCCATTGACCGTATGAGCTTTGTTGCAGAAGAAGTAAATGCAAGTGC
>JAIKYB010000183.1 GCA_024683675.1 Treponema sp. | reverse complement strand
ATGAATGAGCGTTATGAATATGTTGTAAAGCTTCTTACAGAGCATAAGGATCTTCTTGATTATATTGCAAACCGTCTTATGGAAATTGAAACAATGGATGGTAAAGAATTCTATGAAATTGTAAAAGGCGAGCAGCATTGCAAGGAAATAACTGATTCGTTATAATATCTAGAATATGAAAAAGACTATACTTTTTTCTGCATTGCTTTTTATTTCTACAGTATTTGCTCAGAGCATTACTACAGCAAGTGCATATTTTAAAACAATTTCTGAATATTACAGCACAATAAAAGATTACGAAGCTGATTTTGAAATAATGGTAGGCAAAACTGAGTCTGCAGGAAAACTTTCTTTTAAGGCTCCAGACCTTATGCGAATGGATTATACAAATCCACCTGAACAGGTAATCTGCTTTAATGGAGACACTCTTACTATTTATCTTCCTGAAGCAGATGCAGCCCTGCAGCAGCAGGTTACTCCAGAAAGCTCTGGTGGAGCCGCTACACTTTCAACTCCTCAGGGCCTTTCACTTATGAGCCGTTACTACACAGTTGCTTATGAAAGCAGTCAGAATGCAGAGCCTTTAGACGAAAATTCCGATGAAATGGTAGTAAAATTTATTTTGACAAGAAAAAGTGCTTCGGAAGCCTTTCGTTATATTAAGGTTGCCGTTAATGAAAATACAAAGCTTATCCGCAGAATTGAAGCTGTTACTCCAAAAGGAGAAGAATTCATCTTCAATTTCTTTGATTATAAGTTAAACCAGAATCTGACAGAGCAGCGTTTTATTTACGAGGCTCCATCATCAGCAAATAACTATAACAATTTCTTATTCTCGGAGTAGGGGTATGGAAAGTTACGGAAAACTGCTTCGAAATGCGCGTGAAGAAAAAAATCTTGATTTAGACAAAATCAGTAGAGAAATTTCAATTGAACGTCGTTATCTTGAAGGACTTGAAAATGAAGATAATGGTGTTTTCCCTGGTGAAGCTTATCTTACAGGTTTCCTCCGCAATTATTCGAATTATCTTGAACTTGATGCAGAGTTCCTTCTTAAGCTTTATAAAAACAAACAGATACAGGAAGCACCTCTTCCCCAGGGCTTGTATGGAAAAAGACGTTCCCGTTATTTGATTCCGGGAATTATTATACCTTCTGCAATATTGCTAAGTGTAGTAATAGTTCTTTCAATTCTACTTCTTACAAGAAAAAAGACCGATTCTGATGCTGATGTTGTAGTTTCCAGCAAAATAAAAAATAAACAGTATGAGCTTACAGATAAAAAGTTTACTCAGCGGGTATACAAGGGAGATCAGCTTTTAGTACCAGGAGTAAGTGGAGATAGTCAGATTGTACTTACAGTTCGTGACACTCTTTCTTCATTTGGTTTGGATACTCCATCTGGAGTTTACTACGTTGAACTTGCAGAAGAGTCAGAAATAGATCTTTCAGGAAATGGTGTTTCTGACATGATTCTTTATGTTTCCGATATTTCATCAACAGATGAATCAAGGGGAGCAGAAATCAGTATACTTTTGAGACAGGGAGGTTATGTCCCTGCCGCAACTCTTGCTGTTGAAGATATTCCTCTTGCTTCAGATGTAAAATCTTCTCATCAGCCAAAGGTTATTCATGAAGACAACCGTGCTTATCCATTTACTATAAATGCCAGCTTCAGAGGTTCTTGTCTTTTCCGTAGTAAGGTAGACCGTGGTGATTCTGTTGAAGGTTATTTTTCACGCGGAGAAGTTTTTACAGCAACTCCTCAGAATGGTATTCGCTTGTGGATTTCAAACAACAACACAGTAAAGTTTACAATTATTGCCGATTCCAAATCTTATGATATTGATATTGGTGCTGCCGGCCAGATTTTTGTAGAAGATATTAAGTGGATTAAGGATTCTGACGGACGTTACAAACTGGTGGTAATAGAACTTGACTAAATTCTTTATAGATCAACACGGCTGTTCGAAAAATCAAACAGACGGCGAACTTATTGTCGGTTATCTTTCAAAGCAGGACTTTCAGCTTACACAGAATCCTGAGGAAGCTGAATTTATCATTATTAATTCCTGTGGTTTTATTGAATCTGCAAAAAAAGAATCTATTGATGCCGTTTATTCCATTCATGAAAACTATCCTCAGGCAAAAATTATTCTTACAGGCTGCCTTGCCCAGCGTTATGCTGATATGCTTTCAGAGTCAATGCCAGAGCTTACCGGAGTTTTTGGAAACGGTGACCTTTCAAAAATAGTTTCATTTATGAAAGAGCTTTCCAAAGAAGCTCCTTTTACCCAGACCTTCCCTCAGCAGGGAGTTTGTGGTGGTCAAAGGCCTGTTCTTTTTAATTATCCTTCTTCAGCTTATGTAAAAATTACTGAAGGCTGTTCAAACCACTGTTCCTTCTGTGCAATTCCCCTTATCAGAGGAGAATTGCGTAGTCGCCCTCAAAAAGAGATTCTTGAAGAAATAAAGTCTCTTGTAGAAGATGGTATATACGAAATCAATCTTATCGGGCAGGATTTGGCGGCCTATGGCAGCGAAGTTGACTTTCAGGATAAGACTGATGAAAAAAAATCACCTTTAGCTTGTCTTATGGAAAAGATTTCAGAGCTGCCTGGTGATTTTGTTATACGCCTTTTGTATATTCATCCGGATCATTTTAATCATGATATTCTGGATCTTATGAAAAAGGATTCCCGCTTCCTGCATTATTTTGATATTCCTTTCCAGTCTGGTGATGACAAAATTATAAAAGCCATGAATCGTACAGGAAGTCGGGACCAATATACAAAGCTTGTTGAAAGTATTAGAAAGGCTCTTCCTGATTGTGCTATAAGAACTACCTTCCTGACAGGCTTTCCTGGTGAAAGTGATGAAAATGCAGAAAATACAAGAGGCTTTCTTGCTGATATAAAACCTTCCTGGTCTGGATGTTTCCCTTACAGCCGGGAAGAAGATACACCTGCCTATAGTTTTAAGCCTAGAGTTTCGGCAAAAGTTGCCAGAAAAAGAGCTGATTTACTGGAAGAACTACAGGCACAGATAACAGCAGGTAAATTAGAAGAATATGTGGGGCAGGAGGTTTCTGTCCTTGTAGAAGAAATTATAACTCCTCCAGAAGATGATAAATCTGGAGAAGGCCTTGCAATTGGGCGAGCCTGGTTCCAGGCCCCGGATGTTGACGGCAACCTGGTAATCAGATACGACCTGGATGATGAAAGTCAAAAGCAGGCTATAAAACCTGGTGCTGTAGTTAATGTAAAGGTTCTTGCCAGCACTGGTGTAGATTTAGATGGAAGGTTCCTGTCTTTAAAACGAGATTTGTGTAAAAAAACAGAGCATAAATTCATTTTCTAGTGTATACTAAAAATGGTAGGTTTTTAAATGCATACAATCGGAGTTATAATTCCAACATTCACCATTGAGTATAGTCTTGATATTTTAGCTGGAATCTCGGATTTCTTCAGAGATAAAAATGTCAAGGTTTTAATTGCCCAGACAAATTATAGATATAATGCGGCAAGTGCAAATGACTATCAATATTGGGCTTCTGTTGAATATTTTAAGTCTGCTGAAGTCGATTCTGTAATTGTTGTAACTGGTGTTTACTCATCTTCAATGGAGGCAAAAGAAGTTAATCGCTTCATTGAAGAATTTTTCCCTAAGCCTATTATTTCTATTGGTGTTGATATTAATCTTGATAAAACTACTTCAATCCTTATGGATTGTAAAAAATCTTATTATGAGGTCGTACATCACCTTAAAAAAGAGCATGGCTGTAAAAAAATAGGCTTCATTTCTGCTGATCTTACACATTCTGTAGAGTCAAATAGCCGTTCTGAAGCTTTTACAGAAGCCATGAAAAAGAATCTTCTTAAGATTGATAAAAATATCTGGTTTGATGGTAATTTTACAGATACATCAGCTTTAGAAGCCTTAAAGGCCAGAATAAAAAGTAAAGAAGATGTTGCCTTTGATGCCTTAGTTTGTGCAAATGACCTTATGGCTTGCGGTGCCATGAATTACCTTAAATCTCTAGGAGTAAAGATTCCGGAGGATGTAAAGGTAGTAGGTTTTGATGATTCTATCGCGGCTAGTATTGCATCTCCTCGTCTTTCTACAATAAATCAGGATATTTACAGACTGGGAGAAAAAGCTGCCGAAGTTGCCCTTAATACTGTAGAAAATGGCTGTCAGGAAAAGGTAATTTACATTGATGCTGACCCTAAATTCCGCCAGTCATGTGGTTGTATTTCTTTAAACAGCCCGGAGCATGTTTTTAAAAATGTTGAAGGACGGCTGCTTACAGACCAGAATACCCGAATGGACAACTATCCTCGTTTTATGAACGAAATCTATGAAAAAAATAATATAGTAACACTGGTCGATATCCTTCA
Source organism: Treponema sp. (assembly GCA_024683675.1). Taxonomy (GTDB): domain Bacteria; phylum Spirochaetota; class Spirochaetia; order Treponematales; family Treponemataceae; genus Treponema_D. The sequence continues at coordinate 4,299 of JAIKYB010000183.1, read as the reverse complement.
CGGTTGTAATACCCTTAAGCAGATTTTCTACAATCTTCGTTATATTATCCGACAGTGTGATATGACAAGCTTGTATATCAGCTTCCTGCCGGAGGTTGCCTTCTTAGAAGCCGATGAAGATTTTACACTTCCTGATACAATGCAGCTTTATATGATTTCAAACGACCTTAAGGGACTGGATCTCTTTAATCCTGAAATCTCCTTTAATCCAAAAAAGAAACTCTTTGCGGCAAGAACCACCAAAAAGGATGCCGGCATTTATCTCTTCCAGCCAATTTTCTCTGGTGAGAAGAATTATGGTTTTGTTTATGGTCAGATAAAGGGTGTTAAGTTTGCTGATTACAATGTTTACTTAAAAATCATCGTAACTGCTCTTGCCCGTGCTTTTGATTATACAGGCCACTTAATCGAAACTCAAAGTCTTGCTCATGAGCTTTCAGATTTAACAATTCAGTCTAGAACAGATGATTTAACCGGAATTATGAATCGCCGTGGCTTTATGGAAAGAGGTCAGGCTTGTCTTGATTTAATTCTTGAAACTGATGGCTGCGGACTTGTTTTCTTTGCTGATATGGATGGTCTCAAGAATATAAATGACACTTATGGTCATAACTATGGAGATTTAGCAATTAAAACCCAATCAGAGGTTTTGCAGGAAGTCTTTGGAAACGAAGCCATTGTCGGCCGACTTAGCGGAGATGAATTTGGAATTATAGTTCCCGGCATGCAGCTTTCTTCTGTAAAGAGAACACGCTTAAAGATAGATTTGATGAATGAAAAATATTCTGCAAAGAATAAACTTCCATTTGTTATTTCTACAAGTCTTGGTCATGTAGATTTACAGAATTCCAGCAAACTAAAAGATCTTCTTAATGTAGCAGACGAAGCACTTTATGAAGAAAAGCGCAAAAAACATGCAAAATTATCTTGATGTATTAAATGAAGAACAGAAGGCAGCGGTAGTTCATCAGGGCTCTCCTCTTTTAATTCTTGCTGGTGCAGGTTCTGGAAAAACCCGCGTAATTACAACAAAAATAGCTTATCTCATTTCAGAAAAGAATATAGAACCTTGGACTATTCTGGCCGTAACCTTTACTAAAAAAGCTGCAAATGAAATGAAGGAAAGGGCTGTCGCTTTAGACGAAAGAGCGGCTGACGCCCAAATCCGAACCTTTCACTCCTTTGGCTCCTGGTTTCTTAGAAAATATGCAGAAGCAGCTGGCCTTTCACCATCCTTTACAGTTTATGATGATGATGACATGGCCACTTTACTAAAAAAATCTCTTCCATCACTTTCACAAAAGGAGGTTAAAGCTGCTGCCAGACAAATTGCCCTTGCAAAGGATTATTGTCTTGGTCCAGAAGATGACCTTTCTTTTATAGGAAGTGAATTTGATCTGAATGAAATTTATGCTGAATATCAAAAAAGACTACGGGCAACTGGTAATGCTGACTTTGGTGATTTAATAATGCTGCCTGTACTGGTTATGCAAAAAAATCCTGAAATTGCTTCTTACATCCATAATAGATTTAAAGTTATTATGGTTGATGAGTATCAGGATTCCAATATTGCCCAGTATAAACTTCTTCAAATGCTGTCCGGTATAGAAGAAGGAAATGATTCTTATGTTTGCGTAGTTGGTGATGATGACCAGTCAATCTATCACTTCCGTGGTGCTGAAGTTGAAAACATACTTACCTTTCCTGAAAAGTTCCCTGGAACTCAGATAATCCGCCTGGAGCGTAATTATCGTTCTACAGCAAAAATCCTTGAAGCTGCAGAGCTGGTTGTTAATAAAAATGAAAAACGACTTGGAAAGCATCTTATTGCTGATAAAGGGGAAGGTTCAAAGCCGGTGCTTACTTTCCTGCCGGATGCCAGCTCCGAAGCAGTCTTTTGTGCAGATTTAATTCAAAAATCTCTTAAAGCAAAGGAAGGGGGCCATTATTCTGATTGGGCCCTCTTATACAGAACCAATGCCCAGTCTCTTGCCTTTGAAAAAGAGTTTATACACAGAAAGATTCCTTATGTAATTGTCGGTTCTCTCAAATTTTATGAAAGAGAGGAAATTAAGGATGCTCTTGCTTATCTTTCTTTATTTGCAAATCCCAAGGATGAAATCTCTTTCCGCCGGGTTATAAATAAGCCTACCCGGGGAATTGGAGAAAAAACTCAGGATAAGATACTTGAAAGTGCAATAAGTCTGGATAATGAAGGTAATCCCATTTACAAAAATCTTCTAGAAGCTGCAAAAGAGCTTGCTCCTTCTTTGTCCAAAAAAGCCCGGGAAGGAATTGAAGCCTTTGTAAAGCTTTATGAAACTGTAAATACATATCTGGATAATTCAGCTCCTCTTTCAAAGTTTGTTGAAAGAATAATTCAGGATTCAAATCTTGATGAATATCATAGGGCTGGAGATGAAATTGAAGGAACCGGCAGAGTACAGAATCTTCAGGAATTAGTAAATAGTGCAGTTGTCTATGACGGTAATATGGAAGGGCTTTTATCTTTCCTGGACTCAATAAATCTGGATAGAAGTCTTGATATACAGAATGAAGTTGCTTCAGAAGATTCTGTTACTCTAATAACTCTGCATAATACAAAGGGTCTTGAATATAATAAAGTTATAATTACAGGGCTTGAAGAAGGTGTTTTCCCTAGACAGGATAAGGTTGGGGCAGATCTTGAAGAAGAAAGACGCCTTTTTTACGTAGGAATAACCCGTGCCAGAAATGAACTTTATGTTACTTCCAGCGGAAAAAGACTTATGTATGGCAGCTGGCAATTTATGAGACCAAGTCCCTTTCTAAGGGAAGCAAGCTCTGCCTTTACAATATTGGGAAATAAGCCCTTTGGTTTTGAGGTAAAAAGATCTGCTGGGCCTTTGACCTTCGGAAAATCTGCTGATACTGTATTTGGCTCAAATTCAGCTTCATCTGCAATTTCTTCTCTTTCCGAAAAGTGGAAAAAGGGTGTAAAATTATATCATGATGATTATGGTTATGGAGTAATTAGCTCTACTAATACAAATGGTGGAGAATATGTTATTGAAGTAACCTTTGAAGGCGGCGGAAAAAAGAAATTCCTTCCGGCTTATCAGGCAAAGTCTCTGGAAATAATCAAAGATTAGGAGGAGTCATGAAATCAAAAATAAAGTTTTCTGTTCTGGCTGTAAAATTATTGCTGGCAGCAGTTTTTTTTGGAATCCTCATGTGTCTGATAAACAATATTGTTGGTTATAAAGAATTTAAAAAACAAATGGAAGCTATGTATGGTACTATTACCAGACAGCTTGCAACTACCGGTTCTTCCTATATAGAAGCTGATTATATTCCTTTCTGGCTTGTAAATGGTCCCGATGAGCATTGGGGCTCTGCAAATGAAAAGCTGCAGGAGCTGACCGAAACCGGAGAACTGGCTTTTATTTATGTAACTGTTGTTTCTGAAGATTATAAATCTCGAAAGTATATTTTTGATACCCTGAATGAGCAGCTGGATAGTGAAGAATATAAGGTTATTCCTTTTGGACATGTTTCTTCCCTTGAAAAAAAATCTCCGGAATATATAGAAAATCTTCGTCTTGTAATGGAAGAGGGTAAGCCTTACAGTTCTTTTGTTTATAATAAAGAAGGGGATGGGCATGTTACTACGGCAGTTCCTGTAAAAGATTCTACAGATCGCATTATTGCAATAATGAGTGTTGTAAAACCTATGTCAGAGGTAAAGCTTTACCGTACAAATTATCTCCGTTCTTCTATCTGGTCAGCCTTAATCCTTACCCTGGTCTTTCTTGCAATATATACTTCATCACTATATTTTGGAATTATAAAGCCAATTGTTTTAATAAATCATGAAACCTCTCACTTTGCAGAAAATCATGGTGAATTGACAGGAAGCCTTGAAAAAATTAAAAATCATGATGAAATTGGAACTCTTGCAAAATCAGTTGAAAAAATGAGTCATGATATGCTGACTTATATTTCAGATTTAACTCAGGCAACTGCAGAAAAGGAAAGGCTTGGGGCTGAGCTTGATGTAGCAACTCAGATTCAGGCCCAGATGCTGCCAAGTGTTTTTCCTCCTTATGAAAATCATCCGGAACTTGAACTTTATGCAACAATGGAACCTGCAAAGGAAGTCGGCGGTGACTTTTATGATTTCTTTATGATTGATGATGACCACTTTGCCCTAGTTGTCGGTGATGTAAGTGGAAAGGGAGTTCCTGCAGCCCTCTTTATGGTAATTGCAAAGACTCTGATAAAAGATGCCGCTATGCACAGCGATTCTCCTTCTGATAT